>DATLRA010000165.1:0-8825 GCA_035534935.1 Binataceae bacterium (SeqCode) | reverse complement strand
GTTCGCACCGCCGATCCGCACGGCGTACTTCTCGATCGCGCGGAGCCCCGGATGGGTCTTGCGCGTATCAACAATTCGCGCGCGCGTGCCGGCCACCGCATCGACATAGCGGCGCGTCGCGGTCGCGATACCCGACATCAGTTGGACGAAGTTGAGCGCGACGCGCTCGCCGGTCAGCAGGCCGGCCAGCCGCCCTTCGATCTCCGCCGCGACCGCGCCGCGCTCGAGCCGCTGGCCCTCGGCCGCGAGCAGCGTCATCCGCGGCTCGCTCGCGGTCATCGCGAAGGCCTGTTCGATCATCATCCCGCCGCAAAAAATAATCCCGTCGGGTTCCTTGACCGTGATGCGCGCGCGGCCCGCCTGATTCGGTCCGACGGTCGCGGCGGTGGTCAGATCGCCCTGCCCCACGTCTTCGGCCAAGGCGCGGCGGACGAGTTCGGCGAGATCCATTTGGCGGAGAATTTCCAAATCGTCATTCCGCTGAGGTTAGGTCTCGCAATTGAACGCGGAGCCTAATCTCCTCGTCCTTCAGCTTCTCGGCACGGAGGCGAGTGGCTTCCTGAGTATCGCTGTCCGCTTTTGACAAGAAGTCTTCGTTCTCGAGCCGCGCCGTGTGCTGAGCCAGATGTTTTTTAACCTCGGCGAGCTTTTTCGCAGTGACTTCCCGCGCCTTATCGAAATCGAACGCTTCTGGTGTTGCGACCGAGATTTCACACCAATCAAGCAAGGTTGTGACCATCCGGCCGTCGTTCTCATCTCCGAAGTCGCTAAACCTAACCACCATGCGCACTTTCGCTCGAACTTTGAAATATGGAAGAAAAGCAGCAACCTTCATTTGTAGTTGATATTCCATTTCAGCCGCTGAACCAGCAGCAACTAGGCGGGGCCGAAACCTAACGTCGATTTCTTGTCCCGGATGATGCCCAACGAGGGCGCGTAGTGAATTGACCGCCTTCGTTGCGGCTATACACTCGTTCATCGTCGTCTCTTCATCTGTCGTCAGCCACGGCGTTTCCGCCGGCGTCGGAAATTTCGCGACGGCGAGATGCTCGCTCAGGTTCGGCGCGCTGAAATACGGCCGCAGCGCCTGCCAGATCTCCTCGGAGATAAACGGCATGAACGGATGGAGTATCCGCAGCATCCCGTCGAAGCAATTCACCAGCACATAGCGCGCGCCGGCCTGCCGATCGCCGCCGGCCTTGAGCGGATCCTTGGCCAGCTCGATATACCAGTCACAGAACTCGTCCCACACGAACTGATAGACGATCAGCGCCGCGCGGTTGAATTCGTATGCGTCGATCGCCGCCGTCACCTCGCGCACCGCGACGTCCAGCCGGCTCATGATCCACCGCTCGGCCAGGCCAAGTTGCTCCGGCTCGATTTTCGCGAGCGGCTGCGCCGTGCCGTCGAGGTTCATCATCACGAAGCGCGCCGCATTCCAGATTTTGTTGGCGAAGGCGCGCGACGCCGCCAGCCAATCGTCCGACAGGATCAGGTCGCGCCCCTGCACCGCCAATTGCGCGAGCGTAAAGCGCACCGCGTCGGTGCCGTACTTCTCCATGATCTCGAGCGGATCGACCACGTTGCCGCGCGACTTGGTCATCTTCTTGCCGTACTGATCGCGCACCAGCGGCGTGATGTAGACGCCTTTGAACGGCACGCGCGCGGGCGCGGGACGATCGTCGATGCAATAAATCCCCAGCATCATCATCCGCGCGACCCAGAAAAAAATTATATCGAAGCCCGTCAGCAGCAGGCTGGTCGGATAGTAGCGCGCGAGTTCGGGCGTCGCGTCCGGCCAGCCCAGCGTCGAGAACGGCCACAGCCCCGACGAAAACCAGGTGTCGAGCACGTCGTCGTCCTGGCGCAGATCGGCGCCGCCGCATCGTGGGCACGCGGCCGGACGTTCCTCCGCCACGATCGGGGTGCCATCGTTGCAGGCGTCGCACCAATAGGCCGGGATGCGATGGCCCCACCAGAGCTGGCGCGAGATACACCAGTCCTGGATATTGCGCATCCACGCGAAATAGGTGTTCTCCCAGAACTTCGGATGAAAGGTCGTGTCGCCCTGCTCGACCGCCGCGATCGCCGCGCCGGCGAGCGACATTCCGCTCGGTCCCGGCTTGTTCACCCGCACGAACCATTGCAGCGAGAGCATCGGCTCGACGACCGTGTCGCAGCGCGAGCAGACGCCGACCTTATGCGCGTGCGGTTCGATCTTCTCGATCAACTCCAGCGCCGTGAGGTCTTCAACGATCCGTTTGCGGGCGTCCTCGCGCGGCAACCCCTGATACGGGCCGGCCTCGGCGTTCATCCGCCCGTGCGTATCCATCACGGAGATCTGCGGCAGGTTGTGGCGGCGGCCCAGATCAAAGTCGTTGAAGTCATGCGCCGGCGTGATTTTCACCACGCCGGTGCCGAACTCGCGATCGACCGACGGGTCGGCGACGATCGGAATCTCGCGCTGGGTAAGCGGCAATCGGATCGTCCGCCCGGCCATCGCGCGATAGCGTTGGTCGTCGGGATTAATCGCCACGGCGGTATCGCCCAGCATGGTCTCGGGCCGCGTCGTCGCGACCGTGATCGATCCGCTCCCGTCGCTCAGCGGATAGCGGATGTACCAGAGATTACCCTTGGCGTCCTTGTGCTCGACTTCGAGATCGGAAATCGCCGTCTCGCATCGCGGACACCAGTTAATCAGCCGCCGGTCGCGCTCGATCAGCCCGTCGCGATAGAGCATGACGAAGACCCGCGTGACCGCGCGCGACAGACCCGGATCGAGCGTGAAGCGCTCGCGGCTCCAGTCGCACGAGGCGCCGAGCCGGCGCAACTGATGCAGTATCTTGCCGCCGTAAGTCTCTTTCCATTGCCATACGCGGGCGACGAATTCCTCGCGGCCGAGATCGTGGCGGCTCTTGCCGGTCTTGGCGATTTCGCGCTCGACCACGTTTTGCGTCGCGATCCCGGCGTGATCGGTCCCCGGCATCCACAGCGTATTGAAGCCCTGCATCCGCCGCGTGCGCACGATCACGTCCTGCAGAGTGACGTTGAGCGCGTGGCCGAGATGCAACTGGCCGGTGACGTTGGGCGGCGGGATCACGATCGCGAAGGCCGCGCCCGCGCGTGCCGGATCGGCGGTGAAATAGCCGCGGTCGATCCAGAGCTGAAACCAATGCTCCTCGGCCGTTTTGGGATCGAATGTCTTGCTCAGTTCCATAGGGCGATGCTGAAGTTTACCAATCGCGGGGCGCTCCGCGCGAGGGGCTCGCGCGCCAGGATACGGCCGATTCCCCATACGGAGAACCAAAAGCATTCCAGCCAGGACAATGTTCCGGACATTGAAATGTTCTGGACACTAAAAGATGCGAGAGGGGGGACTTGAACCCCCACGAAGTTTCCCTCACAAGGTCCTGAGCCTTGCGCGTCTGCCGTTCCGCCACTCTCGCATGCGGCCAAATTCACACACGGGCAGATGAAAGGGTTTAACCGCTCCATCCGGCTAATTCAAGACGGCCCCCGCGCGGCCGAAGCCGTAGGACGGCTTGAGCGTGGCCGCGGCGTGGCGGAAAATCGCTCCGATGGACGATCGATGCCATACTGCGCGCGCGTCAAATCCGATCGCGCCGATCGTGCGTGACGGCGCGGCGCTCGATCGCAATCCGGCGAACCGCGGCGGCGCGGCCGCGTCCGCTTGAAACTTTCGATCATTATCGCGAGCCATGCGCGCCCCGCCTCGCTGATCCGCCTGATCGCGAGCCTCGCACCGCAACTCGAAGCCGGCCAGCACGAACTCTTCATCGCCGAAAACGGCACGCCGGCGCCCACCGCGCTTGATCGCGGCGCGATCGCCACCGCGGCCGGCATCTTCCATCTGCATGATCCGCGGCCCGGCAAATGCCGCGTGCAGAATCGCGCGATCGCGCAAGCGCGTGGCGCGCTCGTCGCATGCCTCGACGACGACCTGGCGGTGACTCACGGCTACGTCGCCGAGGTCGAGAGCTTTTTCGCCGCGCATCCCGAGTTCGCCGCGATGAAGGGCCGGGTACTGCCCGCCGACGATCCGATCGCCAAGGCCGGTGCGATGGCGCCGTATCTCGACCTGCCGATCGCCGATCACGGTCTCGCCGTGATCGAGGTGCGCGGCGTGCTCGGCGCCAACATGGCCTTTCGCGCCGACGCGCTACGCCGGGTCGGTCCGTTCGACGAGCGCCTCGGTCCCGGCGCGGCCGGCCATGAGGAGGAGACCGAGATGTCGCGGCGGTTGACGCGCGCCGGCTACCGCATCGGCTATGCGCCCGGCGCGGTCGTCTATCACGAGGTTGACGCCGCGCGGGCTGACCGCGACCGCTTTATCCGCATCGCGCGCGAACGCGGCTATTGCCGCACGATCCACGAAGCGCATTCGACGGCCGAGATCATTACGAAAGAGGTCGTCGCCACGGTCCGTCTCGCGATCGCGCGCGCATGCCGCGCGCCGCTCGAGCGGATCGCGCGAGAGCAGCGCCGGCTGGCGATCGCGCGCGGGATGCGCGATGGAATCCGCCAGGCGCACGCCCAACGTTCGGATTTCTAGGTAAACCTTGCGCAAGTCAGGTGGTCGGCTGAACGGGGCCCGCCACGTGAAGAATCCCGGGATTCTTTGCCGCGATCAGAAGCACAAAATGGGCCTTGTGGGTGAGTTCTCCAGCGCGGCGGGAATGCGTTCGATCAGGGCTCAAGCGCGCGTGTCGGCGGCCTGCTCGATAAGCGCCAGTAATTCCCGAGCATGCCGGTCCCAGGTGAATTGCTGCGCCGCGAACCGTGCCGCGCGCGACAGAGCCGGCGCCGCCTCGATCAACGCGCCCATCCGCTCGGCCAGTTCGACGCGATTGGCGGGGTCTTTGACGACGAAGGCGCCCAACGCCCCGGACATCACTTCGGCCACGCCGCATTGCGCACTGGTGAGGGCCGGCGCGCCGCACGCCATCGCCTCGAGCGCGACGTTGCCAAAAGGCTCGAAGAGCGAGGGGATCGCCAGCACGTCGGCGCCGCGCAGAAGGCGATCGACGTCGCCGCGCCGCCCGAGAAAGATCACGCGGTCGCCCATCGGACGCGCCAGCCGCTTGTACGTCTCGGCCGCGCGATCGGTGCCGACCACGACCAGTCGCGGCACGTCGCCAAGCACGGGCCATGCCTCGAGCAGAAAGCGCAAACCCTTGCGTGCGAAGCCATTGCCGACGAACATCACGGCCGGCGCGTCATCGGCGACGCCGATCGCGGATCGAATCGCGCGCCGTTCGCCGGCGTCGATCGCCGGCACGAAGCGCTCGAGTTCGACGCCATTGTAAAGCGTGACCGCCACGGCCGGGGCGAGGCCAAAGGTCGCGATCAGGTCGTCGCGCACGAGCCTCGACACCGCGATCGCGCGGCGGAGGCGCGGGCCGCGAAAGCCCCGCGCTTCGACCATCATCTGCACGCGATGGTACGGGCTAAGGCGCATTGCCGCACCCTGCGCCGTGGTCTGCCAGCGGCGCGCCGCGCGCATGTAACTGGCGTGCGCACCGCCGCCGGAGCGCAAGATATCGGCGTCGAAAATACGCGCGAAGCTGAGCACCAGTTCCGCGCCGTCGCGGCGCGCGCGCGCACCCGCCGTCCGCGCAAACCACAGTAATCCCAGCGCGCGGCCCGGCCACGAACCGCCGACCCGCCGCACCCGCCATTCGCTACTCGGCGCGCGCACCTCGGCAGCATAGATCGTCACCTGATGGCCCGCGCGGGTCAGGATGCGCGCCGTGATCACCAGGTCGCGTTCAGTGCCGCCGCCCGCCGGATCGAAGCGCCGCGTTATCAGCCCGATACGCATCGCGTTACCACGACCATCGCGCGCCGCGCGCACGACCGCCGCGCAGCGCGCGGCCCGGCTGATCACGCGCCGCGGATATGTTAGCTTGACTTGGCGAGGTGGAGAGGCGGTGACGATCGAGATTCAATGTACCAGTTGCCATACCCGCTATCGGATCGACGAGCAGGTATTGCCCGACGGGACTCCTACATTCAAGTGCTCGCGCTGCGGCCACGTCTTCACCCTGGAGCCGCGCGTCGCCCGCGACGCTCAGCCATCGACGCCGCCGGCGCGCGGTGAGGCCGTAAGGCCGACCCCCGCGCCGCCCGCGCAATCGATTGGCGACGGGCCACGTCGAGCGAGCCGCCCCCGGGTCAATCCGGCGAGCGCCGCCGCCGCACCGGCCGAACCGCCCACGGCTCCGGCCGAGCCGCGTACCCCGACCGCCGATCTGCTGGCCAAGCCCTTTCGGACCGACGACGAGACCGCATCGGGCGCGGGCGAAAATCTCATATTCGATTTCAACGACGCAACTTCGGGCTTCGACGCGCACGAACCGCCGCCCGACCATGAGCGTGCGCATAACCCGCTCGACCGCGAATCCTTTACTCCGGACTCCTTTACCGCGCATTCCCTGGACGAGAATTCCTTTACCGACGAGCGCGCCGCCGCGCGCGACTCCGGCGAATGGCGGGTTGGCGAACCGGAAATCGATCCGGGCCACGAAGATTTTCCCGCTTCACCCGATCGATCGCGTCCGTCCAACCCCGCGCGCGAGGCCGCATCCTCCGCCGCCGCGTCCTCCGCCGCCGCGTCCTCCGCCGCCGCGTCCCCGGCAGCGCGGATCCGCGCCCGGGCGGCCGCGGCGCGCAAACCGAAACCCGCCCCCGACGACGAATTTGTCGACGAGACCGCGGCGCCGATTTACAACCATGGCATCACCCATTCGTCGCGTATCGTGATCGGAGTGATGGCCCTGTTCGCGATCGCCTACGCGCTGACCACGATGCTGATTCGCAGCGCGCCGGCCAGCGCCGCCGATCTGTTGAGCCGCCTGCCGGTGGTCGGCGATCGCTTCGTGATGCCGATCACGCCGGCGCGGCTGGTCGCCCTGCGCGACGTCCACGCCGACTACCTGCAGACCAAGGGCGGCCATACCGGCCTCGTGATCACCGGGATCGCCGAGAACGTGGGCCAGGCGTCGCTGCATACCGTGCAGATCGCGGTGACGCTGCGTGACACCACGCCGCGTCCGCTGGCCAGCCGCGAGGTTTACTGCGGCAACAATCTTTCGGCCGCGACGGTCGCGCAGATGACGCCGCATGAGCTCGAATTTTTCCAGAAGCTCGACCCGCCGAAAAGCTTCGCGCTCGATCCCTCGGCCACCGCGCCGTTCGTGATCGTGTTCATCGATCCGCCGCGCGCGGTGAGCCGCTTCGACGTCGCGATTGCGAGCGCGGTCCCGGCGCTGGCCCCGCCGGCCGATACGTCGGGATCTTGAACGATGCGGCGCAGCGGGCGCCGGCCGCGATCATTCCTTGTCGCGCGCGACCATCTCTTCGTATTCCTCGTTGTCCATCAGGTCGTCAAAATCGCTCGGATCGGTGACTCGCACCTTGATCAGCCAGCCGTCGCCGTACGGATCCTCGTTGACCACCTCGGGGCTCTCGGGCAGATCCTTGTTGACCTCAACCACCGTGCCGCTGACCGGCGCGTAGATGTCCGAGACTGCCTTGACCGACTCGACCACGCCGAACGGATCGTCCTTGCTGACCTTCTCGCCGACCGACGGCAATTCGATATAGACGATTTCGCCGAGTTGTTCCTGCGCGTGGTCGGTTATGCCGATGGTCGCGACCGTTTCTTCGGACGCCACCCATTCGTGTTCCTTCGAGTACTTGAGTCCCGGCGGAGCCTCCATCGTTGCCTCTCCAAATCGCTCGCCGTGTCCGCATGATCGTGGCAGCCGGACACCGCGGCTGAACTTCGTTGCCCTTGAACCATGAAGCGCGGCGTCAATCCGGTTGTCAAGATTTCCTCGGGCTTGCCCGCCGCGCGAATTCGTGTCCGCGTGGGCGCCAAATCGCCGCGCGATCAGCCGCCCTGTCCGGTTGGTGAAATTCCGCCGGCCGCCCGCGCGCCTTCAAGCCTGACGCATGATCGTCTTGCACGCCACCGCCCCGGCGATGAAAGATCGATTCCGGTGCGCGGCGCGCGCGAGTCAAACGTATTCGCCCCGTTCGCCCATCAACCTGCGGAGGCCGCGCGATGATTATTGGCGTTCCCACTGAAATAAAATCCGACGAGCGGCGCGTCGCACTGACCCCGGCCGGCGCCGCCGCGCTGCGCCATCACGGACACACCGTAATTGTCCAGCGCGGCGCTGGACTGGGCAGCGGCTTCAGCGATCGCGAGTATCGCGCGGCCGGCGCGCGGATCGGCGATTCGGCCGCCGTGGCCTGGGGCCGCGCCACGATGGTGCTCAAGGTCAAGGAGCCGCAGCCCGCCGAATACCGCTTCCTGCGCCCCGGCCTGATTCTGTTCACCTATCTCCATCTCGCCAACGAACGCCGCCTCGCGCGCGAACTGATGCGCCGCGGCGTCAGTGCGCTCGGCTATGAAACCGTCCAGCTCGAGGATTTGAGCCTGCCCCTGCTGGCCCCGATGAGCGAAGTCGCGGGACGCCTGGCCGTGCAGGTCGGCTCATGGTGCCTGCAGGCGCAAAACGGCGGCGCTGGCGTGCTGCTCAGTGGCGCGCCCGGCGTGCGTCCGGGCAAGGTGCTGATCCTGGGCGGCGGAATCGCGGGCTTCAACGCCTGCCGCGTCGCCGCCGGAGTGGGCGCCGAGGTCACGATCCTTGACGTCAATCCGCTGCGCCTGCGCTACTTGAGCGACGTACTCGGCGGCACCGCAATTACCGTGATGTCCAACCGGGCGACGCTCGAAGAGGAGTTGCGCCAGGCCGACCTCGTGATTGGCACCGTGCTGCTGCCCGGCGCGCGCA
>DATLRA010000164.1:0-10529 GCA_035534935.1 Binataceae bacterium (SeqCode) | reverse complement strand
TGGAGGTCGTCGCGGGCGAGGAGATCGCGATCATCGGCGAGTCCGGAGTGGGCAAATCGACGCTGCTCCATCTGCTCGGCAGCCTCGAAGCGCCGACCGCCGGCAAGGTGCTGTTCGAAGGCCGCGACCTGTTCGCGATGGACGATCGGGAGATGTCGGACTTCCGCAACCAGATGCTCGGCTTCGTCTTCCAGTTCCATTACCTGCTGGCCGACTTCAGCGCGGTCGAGAACGTCATGATGCCGGCGTTGATTGCGCGCCAGTCCGATCGCGAGGCGCGCGAGCGCGCCGCCCGCATGCTCGAACTGGTCGGTCTCAAGGACAAGTTCCATCGGCGGCCGTCGGAATTGTCGGGCGGCGAGCAGCAGCGCGTGGCAGTGGCGCGGGCGGTGGTGCTCGGACCGCGGCTGGTACTGGCCGACGAGCCGACCGGCAATCTTGATCCCAGAACCGCCGAAGAGGTCCACGAGTTGTTCCATCGGCTCAACCGCGAACTCGGCGTGACGCTGGTGGTCGCCACGCACAACGAACGGCTCTCGCGCAGCATGACGCGCACGCTACGCCTGCGCGAGGGACGGCTCGGCGTCGAAAGCTACGGATGATCGGACGCATGATCGGCGGTTTGCGCGCGAGCTTGGTTTACTTAGCGGGAGCGATTGGTTAGGGTGAGCCGCGCTTCGGGGGTTTCGGTGCATTCGGAAAGATTCAACGCGCGAACGACGGGCGTCCATTACTCCCGCGTGGTCTGGTTAGCGATGGCAATGCTGTGGTCGATAACGGCCGCGGCGCAAGCCCCCGCGCCAATCATCTCGGACATCGAAATTGCCGGCAATCAACGCGTCGAGGCCGACGCGATCAAGATCCACATCAGCTCGCAGGTCGGACTGCCGCTCAACATGGCAACGGTCGACCAGGACATCAAGGCGATCTACCGGATGGGCTTTTTCGAGCGCGCGTCGGCCAGCGTCAACCATCAGGGCGGCAACGTGGTGCTGACCTTCACGGTCGCCGAGCGGCCGCTGATCTCGGACGTGCGCTTCGGCGGGATGAAAGCGATCAAGCCGACCGAGGACAAGATCATCAATGCCGTGAAGCTGCATGGCGGATCGATTCTCGATCCGGGCCGCGTGCAGGGAACGATTCGCAACCTCGAGGCCGTTTACCAGGACGCCGGCTATCTCGACGCCACGGTGGCGTTCCGCACGGTGGCCGAGGCCAACAACACGGCGATCGGAGTGTTCGACGTGACCGAGGGTCCGATCGTGCAGATCACCTCGGTCCAATTCAAAGGCAATGCCCACGTGCCGGCGCGCACGCTGAGCAACATGATCAATACCCATCAGCACAACCTGCTGAGCTTTTTCTTCAAGACCGGCATCCTCGACCACGCGAAGCTGCAGGAAGATACCGACCGCATCACCGGCTATTATTACGACCAGGGCTTTCTCAACGTCCACGTCGCCGATCCGACGGTCACCCGCAAGGGCAATTCGCTGACCGTGCTCTTCACCATCGATGAAGGGCCGCAATTCCACGTCGGCACGGTCAATATAGCGGGCGACCTTAAGGTCCCGCGCAAGGACCTGCTGGAGAAGCTGACGATCAAGCCGGGCAGCGTTTTCAGCGGCGGCGGGATGCAGCATGACGTGCTCACGCTGTCGGATTTCTACTCCAACCGGGGCTACGCGTACGTCAACGTCGATCCGCGGACCCAGGTCGATCCGGCGGCGCGGGTGGTCAACCTGAATTACGCCATTGTCCCGGGCCGCGAGGTGGTGATCGACCGCATCAATATAACCGGCAACACCAAGACCTCGGATAAGGTCATCCGGCGCGAACTGCTGATCCAGGAGCAGGAGCCGTACTCGACCGGCGAGATTCAGAAGTCCAAAAAGCGGCTCGACGCGCTCGGCTACTTCTCAAACACCCGCATCACCACATCGCCCAGCGCGCAGCCCGATAAGATCGATCTCGACCTGGCGGTGCAGGAGGCGAACACGGCGTCGCTGCAAATCGGCGGCGGTTACGACAGCTACAGTTCGGTGTTCGGCAATTTCAGCCTGGGCAATTCCAATCTGTTCGGCGGCGGCGAGGCGGTTTCGGCCACCGCGCAGATCGGCTTCCTCTACCAGAATTACAACCTGAGCTACACCGAGCCGTGGTTCCTCGACATGCCGCTGTCGGTCAACATGCAGGTCTTCTACAACAAGCTGTTCCTGTATTCGTTCGATCAGACCAACGCCGGCGTGTCGCTCAACACGAGCTATCCGTTGACCGACCTGGGCTTTCGCAAGCTCGGTCCGCTGCCGCTCGACGACGTGACGGCGGGTCTCGGCTACCAGTTCGAAAACGTCGGCATCAGCGGGCTGAGCAATTTCACCACCTTCCAGTTGCTGCGCTACAAGGGCTACCGGCCGGTCTCGGAGATCACCCCGAGCATCCGCCGCTTTACGGTCGACAATCCGACCGACCCGCGCAGCGGATCGATCATGAGCCTGAATATCGAACTCGCCGGCCTCGGCGGACAATCATTCGTCAAGGGCATCTTTCATTCGCGCTTCTTCTTCCCGTATATAAAAAGCGCGAAATGGGGCGAATGGGTCTTCGTGCCCGGCGTGACTTACGGCATCGGTTCGAGCCTGGGCGGCAGCAACGGCAGCGAGTTGCCGGTCTACGAGCGGTTCTTTCCCGGCGGCCTGGGTGGCGAGGGCGACGTGCGCGGCTATGCGCTATATTCGCTCGGCCCCGAGGTCTCGCTGTTTAACCAGCAGGGCGTGCCGTTTTCGATCGAGCAGGTGGGCGGCAGCCAGGAGTTGCTGCTGAGCGGGGAGACGACGTTTCCAATCTGGACCTCGCTGGGCCTGCGCGGAGCGGCATTTATCGACGCGGGCAATGCCTATTACCTGAGCCAGGCGCCTTCGCTCAGCAACCTGCGCTCGGCGATCGGACTCGGCATACGCTGGAAATCGCCGTTCGGACCGATCGCGATCGACATCGCGCGGCCGCTCAATCCGCGGCCCAACGATCAGAATGTAGTCTTTGACTTCGGCGCCGGCGCACCGCTCTAGCACCGGGTGATTGAAGCTGCTTTCATTATTCGCCAAGCTGGACTGCGGCCGGAGCGGCCCGCGCCGCGGCGACCGGCATAACAACTCGACTGGAGGATGGCTAGATCCAATGAGGCATCGGTTGATAATCGGCGTGGTGACGCTGATAGCGCTGGCCACCGCGGCAACGGCTCGCGCCGATATGAGACTCGCATACGTCGATATCCAGCGCGCGCTGAATGACAGCCATAACGGCAAGACCGCCAAGGCTGCGTTCCGCGGACATCTCGATCACGTCCAGGCCCAGCTCGTCGGCGAGCAGGCCGAGGTCCAACGACTGAAGGACGAAATCGAGAAGAAGGGTCCGCTGATGGAGCCCGATCAGCGCCAGAATCTCGAGAATGACTACGCCAAGAAGCTGCGCGACTTCCAGGACGACTATAAAGCTTCGAGCGACGAACTACAGGAAAAAGACAAGGAGATGACCGGCGCGATCGTCCGCGATCTCGCCACCGTGGTGCGCCAGATCGGGGAGAAAAACGGGTACACGATGGTGCTGGAAAAGGGTAGCCTGCTATGGGCTGCCCCCTCCATCGATATTACCGACCAGGTGATCCGCGCCTACGACGCGATGAACGTCAAACCCGGATCGCTGGGCGGCGCAGCGGCGGGCAGACCCGGCCAGGGCGGCGGCGGTCAATTCAGCTCGGGCGGCCCGCCGCCGAATGCGGCACCTCCGCCGGCGGAGCCGAGCGGCGGCGACGAGGGCCGTTCGACCATCTCGAAGTAACGCCGGAGCGCGTGGCAATCTGGCGAATAGCTAATTCATCTGGAGTACGGCGAAGTTGGCCAACGAGCGGAAAAACGATCTCGACCGATATATCCAGCTACTGCCCCATCGATTTCCTTTTCTGCTCATCGATCGGGTGCTCGAGCTGGACGGCGAACGCACGCTCACGCTCAAGAACGTGACCATCAACGAGCCGTTCTTCACCGGCCACTTTCCCAATCTGCCGGTGATGCCTGGGGTGCTGATCGTCGAGGCGCTGGCGCAATCGGCCGCGATCCTCGCGCTGGGCATTATCGGCAGCCGCCGCAGCCTCTTTATGCTCACCGGCATCGACAAGGTGCGGCTGCGCCGGCGCGTGGTGCCGGGCGATCAAATCAAGATGGAAGTGCGGCTGCTCAAGCATCATCATCCGCTGTGGAAGATGCACGGCGAAGCGCGCGTCGACGGCGAATTGGCGGCTGAGGCCGATTTGTCGGCGATGGAAGTAGAGGAGCAAATCCCATAACCGAACGGATTCATCCCTCAGCCGTCATCGATCGGCGCGCCGAGCTCGACTCGACCGTCGAGGCGGGGCCCGGCGTGGTAGTCGGCGCCAACGTGCGCATCGGTCCGGCCACCCGCATCGGCCCGTACGCGGTCATCGAGGGTGACACCACGATTGGCGCACGCAACCGGATCTTTCAGTTCGCGTCGATCGGCGCGGATCCCCAGGACCTGAAATACCGCGGCGAACCGTCGCGCCTGATCATCGGCGACGACAACCGCATTCGCGAATTCACCACCATCCATCGCGGCACCGAAGGCGGCGGCATGCTCACGCGCATCGGCAATGACGTGCTGGTCATGAACTACGCCCATATCGCGCACGACTGCATGATCGGCGACCATTCGATTATCGCTAACTCGACCGAGCTGGCCGGCCATTGCGTGCTCGACGAATGGGTTGTGACGGCGGGCATGTGCGGCATCCATCAGTTCAGCCGGATCGGCGCGCACGCCTTCGTCGCAGCGGGCTCCAAGGTGGCGCAGGACGTGCCGCCGTTCGCGATGGTGGCGGGCGATCGGGCGCGGCTGGTGGGGGTCAATGCGACCGGACTCGAGCGGCGCGGCTTCACGCCGGCGGCGGTGGCCGCGCTCAAGCGCGCGTTTCGCACCCTCTTTTACGGCAAGCTGCTGCGCGACGACGCGATCAGACAGGTCCTGGCCGAGAGCGGCGAGATCGCCGAAGTGCGCCGCCTGATCGATTTCATCGCGCACTCGGAGCGCGGTGTGGTCGGCCGCGATCGTGACTAGCCTCGGCCTGATCGCCGGCAACGGAGTCTTCCCCATAGCCGTCGCGCACGCCGCCCGCGCCCGCGGGATCCGCGTGATTGCGCTCGCCCATCTCAATGAAACCGACCCGGCGCTGGCCGCGATCGTCGACCAGATCACCTGGATCAAGGTCGGCGAACTGCAGCGCATGATCGACGTGCTTAAGGCCGCGCGGGTCGACGCGGCGGCGATGGCGGGCGGGATTTCGCGCGCGCGCCTGGTCGATACGTTCGCCCCCGACGCGCGCGCCATCGCGATGCTCCAGCGGACGGGCCGCTTCAGCGACGACATCGTGCTGCGCGCGATCGCCGGCGAAATCGAATCCGACGGCATCGCGGTAATCGATCCGGTGCCGATGCTCGACGGGGTGCTCGCCCGCCCCGGCCTCGAAGCGGGACCGCCGCCCTCGCCCGCGCAACTCAAGGATCTGCACCTGGCGTTCAATCTGATGCGCGCGCTCGGACCGTTCGACGTCGGCCAGGCGATCGCGGTGCGCGATGGCGTGGTCGCCGCGGTCGAAGCGGTCGAGGGCACCGACGCCGCGCTGCGCCGCGCCGCCGCGCTGAGCGGTCGCGGGCTGGTGATCGCCAAGGCGGCGAAGCCGGGCCAGGATCTGCGCTTCGATCGCCCGGCGATCGGACCCGCGACGATCGACCTGCTGGCCGAGATTGGCGCCGCGATGATCGGCGTCGAGGCCCACGGCGCGATGATCCTCGAGCGCGAGAGCACGCTCGCGCGCGCCGCCGCGGCGGGCATCACGCTCTATGGCTACGAGGCGCCACGGCCATGAGCATCGCGCGCGAAGACTCGCCGCCGCCGGGAGCGCGAGGCGAACTGCGCGCGGCGGTGGTCGGCGCGGGTCGCTTGGGCGCATTTCACGCCCAGAAGTACGCGGCGCTCGACGGCGTCCGGCTGACCCACGTGGTCGACCCCGACGGCGCAAGGGCGCGCGCGGTCGCCGCCGCCACCGGCGCGATCCCGATTGCCGACTATCGCGAACTGGCGGGCCGCGTCGATCTCGCCAGTGTCGCCGCGCCCGGCAGCCTGCATCACGCGATCGCGGCCGGCCTGATGGCGGCCGGCATCGACGTGCTGGTCGAGAAGCCGATGGCCGCAACGCTGGCCGAGGCGCGCGACCTGCAAGCGATCGCGGCGCGCAGCGGACGGATCTTGCAGGTCGGCCATCTCGAACGCTTCAATCCCGCGGTCGTGCGCCTGCGCACCATCGTCACCGCGCCGCGCTTTATCGAATGCCATCGGCTGGCGCCCTTTACCGAGCGCGGCATCGACGTCGACGTGGTGCTCGACCTGATGGTCCACGACCTCGACGTGATTCTGAGCGTCGCGCCGGGCCGCGCGGTGATCGCGGTGGAGGCGGTCGGCGTCGCCGTGCTGACCGATCAGATCGACGTCGCCAACGCGCGCATCCGCTTCGCCGGCGGCCTTATCGCCAATCTCAATACCAGCCGCGTGGCGCCGCGGCGCGAGCGCAAGATCCGTTTTTTCCAGCCCGACGCCTATATCTCGGTCGATTACGAGGCGCGCCGGATCCAGGTCTACCGCAAGAGCCCGCCCGCGCCCGGCGGCACCTTTCCGGTGATCTCGGCCGAACAGATCGATCTGGGCGACGCCGATCCGCTGATGGACGAGATTGCCGCCTTCACCGCCTGCGTGCGCACCCGCGCCGCGCCGCCGGTCACGGCCGACGACGGGCTGCGCGTGATGGAGTTGAGCGATCGGATTCGCGTCGCGATGGAGACCGAGGCCGGGGCGGCGCACGCTTGATCGGCGGCGCCGAACGCGTGAAGATCAATACCGTCCGCCGCCGCTCGCGCCGCAGTCGTCATCCGCCCATGCTTTTATCTTCAGCATCGCTTCGCGCCGCCACCCGCGCCAGCGCCGCGCGATTCATCGCAATCGCGATGCTTGTCGCCAGCCTCGGCGCCGCCGGCTGCCAGAGCAACACCGTGCCGATTCCCGATACGCCGGCGCAAACCAGCGACGGATCGTATCCCTCGAACAATCCGGCCGATTGCCTGCCGGCGATGACGCTGGTCGATCAGTTCGGTCATCCGACCTCGCTGGCCGCGCTCAAGGGCCGGCTCGTGCTGATCGATTTCATCTACGCCGATTGCGCCAGCGCCTGCCCAGTGCTGACCGCCCGCTTCGCCCGCATCGCGCGGCTGCTCGGCCCGCGGCTCGGCAAGCAGGTCACGCTGGTCTCGGTGACGATCGATCCCGAGCACGATCATCCCGCGCGCCTGCTCGACTACGCCCGCACGCACGACGCGGCGCATCCGGGATGGCTCTTTCTCACCGGCCGCCCCGCCGACATCGACGCCTTGCTGGCCATCTACAAGCTCAAGCGCGAGCGCGCGGCCGACGGCACGATCACGCACGTCGGGCTGAGCTTTCTGATCGGTCCCGACGGCCGGCAACTGCGCATGTACAATGCGATGGAAGCATCACCGGCGATGGTCGTCGCCGACCTCGATCGCGCGTTGCCGCCCGGCTGAACGATCGCCGCGCGGCGCGCGCACCGGCCCGCCGGATTCGTGCGGCCGCGATGGTGCTGGCACGGATTTTCGATCACAATTCATCACTGATGCAGGCTTCAAGCGCCGACCCGCATAACCCTCCACCGCGCGCCGCGGGCGGGCGCCCCCGGCGGGTGCTGATCGTCGCCGGCGAGGCGTCGGGCGATCTGCATGGCGCCGACTTTGCCACAGCGCTGCTCGCGCGTGATCCGCAATGCGAGATTTTCGGCATCGCGGGCGAGCGGATGCGCGCGGCGGGGGTGCGCGCGCTCTTCAACACCGAGGATATCGCCGGCCTGGGCATGGCCGAGCTCGCTTCGACGATCCGCCGCACGATCGGCGCGTGGCGCGCGCTGCGGCGCATCCTGCGCACCGCGCCGCCCGACCTCGTCGTGCTCATCGACTACGCCGAATTCAACCTGATGCTGGCTGGATCGGCGCGGCGCGCCGGCGTCCCCGTGCTCTACTACATCCTGCCGCAGGTTTGGGCCTGGCGGCGCGGACGCGTGAGCAAACTGATCCAGCGGGCGGCGCGGATGGCGGTGGTGTTTCCGTTCGAGGCCGAGCTCTACGCGCAGGCCGGCGACCGCGTCAGCTTCGTCGGCCATCCGCTGCTTGACCGCGCCGCGGCGGCGCAGGATCCCCCGGCGACCCTCGCGCGCCACGGCTTCGAGGCCGACGCGCGCCTGCTGGCGGTGTTGCCGGGCAGCCGCCGCGCCGAGGTGAAATATCTGCTTGAGCCGATGCTCAAGGCGTCGCTAGTACTCGCGGCGAAGCACGGCTTAACACCGGTAGTCGCGCTTGCGCCCAGTCTGGCAGTTGACGATTTGCGATCGGTCGTCGGCCGCGGCGTGCTCGAAGGAGTGCATATTATCCAGCAGGACACGTATAGTATTATTGCCGCAAGTGAGATTGCGCTGGTCGCCTCCGGCACGGCCACGCTCGAAGCGGCGCTGCTTGGATGTCCGATGGTCATTGCCTACAAGGTGTCGCCCTTAACCTACCGCATGGCTCGGCTGCTGGTCGACGGCGTCGACTTTATCGGCATGCCCAACCTGCTCGCCGGCCACGCGATCGTGCCCGAGCTGATCCAGCGCGAGGTCACCGCCGCCAACCTGGTGAGCGCCGCCGAGCCGCTGCTCGCCGAACCGTTGCACGGCGAGACCGCCGCCGCCTTGCGCGCCGTGCGCCAGCGGCTGGGCGCGCCGGGCGCCGCCGGGCGGGTGGCCGCGATGGCGCTGGAACTGATGGCATGATGCGACTGCCGCCGCTCTATCGGCGCCTGGTCGGCTACGTCCGGCGCTACCTGTTCCCGTACGTGCTGCTGATGTTCACGGCGATGATCCTGCTCAGCTCGAGCGAGGGCGCGATCGTCGTCATCATCCGCAACTTCACCAATCAGCTCACCGTCGTGCGCGATCTGCACAACTTGCCGCTGCTTTCGATCGTGCTGCTGGCGATCTTCATCACGCGCGCGGTGGCCTCGTTCGTGTCGGACTATCTCGAAGCCTACATCACGCTGAAGATCACGCTCGATATTCGCGCCGACCTCAACGAATCGCTGCAGAACCAGTCGCTCTCGTTTTTCAATCGCACGGCGACCGGCGTGATGCTCTCGCGCGTAATCAACGATGTGCAGATCGTCGCCATCAACGGCATTGACAGCGCCTTTTCGGTCTTCGGCGACGGCACCCGGCTGATTGCCGTGATGGCGGGCGCATTCTACGTCGACTGGCGCTTCACCCTGGTGGCCCTGGTGGTCTTTCCGGCCGGCGTGCTGCCGATCATTCGTTTCTCCAAGGGCATGCGCAAGATGACCAAGGACGCGCAGCGCCAGTTGAGCGGCCTCACCGTGATTCTGCAGGAGACCTACCAGGGCAATCGCGTGGTCAAGGCCTTCGGCATGGAGGAGTACGAGCGCACGCGCTTCAAGCGCGAACTGCGCCGCCTGTTCCGCATCGCGATGCGCGTGGCGCGGATCAAGGCGATGACCGGCCCGACGATGGAAGTGATGGGCGCCTTCGCGATCGTCGCCGTGATCTGGTGGGGCGCCCACGCGGTGCTGGCCGGCACGCGCTCGCCGGGGGTCTTCCTGTCGTTCATCGGCGCGATGCTGCTGCTCTATCGGCCGTTCAAGAGCCTGACCCGCACCAACAACAATATCCAGGCCGGGATCGCCGCCGCCGAGCGCGTCTTCGAGATGATGGATACGCCGAGCGACGTGCCCGAAACGACCGACGCGATCGCTCTGGCCGACGGCAGCCATGCGATTTCGTTCGAGCACGTGAGCTTCCGCTACGGCGACGAATGGGTTCTGAACGATATCAACCTCGAAATCGGCGCCGGCCAGGTGGTCGCGCTGGTCGGGATGAGCGGCGGCGGCAAATCGACCCTGGCCGATCTGATCCCGCGCTTTTACGACGTCCAGCAGGGCCGCGTGGCGGTCGACGGGGTCGACGTGCGGCGCTACAAAATCGCCGCGCTGCGCGCGCAAATCGGTCTCGTGACGCAGACCACATTTCTCTTCAACGACACGATTCGCGCCAACATCGCCTACGGCAGCATGGACAAAAGCCTCGCGCAAATCACGGCCGCCGCCCGCGCCGCCAACGCCCACGACTTCATCGAGCGCCTGCCCCAGGGCTACGACACGATGATCGGCGAGCTCGGCGTGCGCCTGTCGGGCGGTGAGCGCCAGCGCCTCGCGATCGCCCGCGCGCTGCTCAAGAACGCCCCAATCCTGATTCTCGACGAGGCAACATCTTCGCTCGATTCCGAAGCCGAGCGCCAGGTTCAGCAGGCGCTGGAACATCTGATGGAAAATCGCACCACGCTGGTCATCGC
>DATLRA010000163.1:0-10318 GCA_035534935.1 Binataceae bacterium (SeqCode) | reverse complement strand
ACCGACGCCGATCGCCTGCTGCTCTCCGGCACCAAAGTCCGCGAGATGCTCCGCGCGGGCGAGGCGCCGCCGCCGGAATATACGCGGCCCGAGATCGCCGCGATCCTGGCCAAGGCGATGCGCGTCACCAGTTAGTGTTATGTCCCGTTGAGAAGTTTATAAGCGGAACACTCGCACGGGATTCTTCGCTTCGGCAGCCTACGCTCAGAATGACATCAACAACGGGCAATTTGTCATTCTGAGCGTAGCGAAGAATCTCGATCCGTGAGCATCGTTTGTGCAGTTATTGGCGGACCACCGCCGCGCCGCCTAATCCGCAAGCCGCGGCGGTGGCGCGCTCAGTCCTCCTGGTGGAATTCATGGTACGGGCCGGCATCGAGATCGCCGCCGTCAATTCCATCGATCACGAGATAGTTTCCGCACAGATAGCCGGTCCAATATTCACCGTCGCGAATCACGTCGCAGCGATGCGGCGTGCCGACGATCACCACCACCGGATGGTTATCGCTCAGTCCGAATAACATTGCCGAGCGCGCGCCGCCCGCGCCGAAGACTACGGCGTCGGTGCGCGCGCGAATCGCGCTGGTGACAGTCACGTTCATCAGGCCGTCGCCGAACAACTCCTGATGCGCCGCGACGGCCTGCGCGATCGGCCCGCGATCGATCGTCCATTCGGCCAGCACCGGATGCATCGACGGAGGCTCGGGCGTAGTCGCCGCTCCGCCGCAGTCCGTGCCGTCGCAGGCGAACGCGGTCCGCGCGATCGTCGCCAGCCCGAGCATCCCGGGCAGCCAGCTCGCGTCGAGGAAGTGTCCGCCGTCGTCCGCCGCGATCGCGAAACGCGCATCGCAGTCGAACTTGGCCAGCGCGCGCTGCGCCGCCGCGTCACCGGCGTAATCGCCCAGGCCCAGTTGCAGCTCGAACAGGCGCGCCGGGCCGAAAATCCTGGTCGCCTCTTGCCCCAGCGCATCGACGATCGCGTGCATCGACGTGCCCGCCGGCGTCACCGTGACCTGCACGACCACCTGCATTCCCGGCCCCGGCGTCCGCGCCGCTATAGGGGCCATCGAGGCCGCCGCGGAGGCGCCGCGCGCCGGCTGGGCCACGGCATCGCTGACCGGTGCTATGATCTGCAGTGCGACGAAAATCCGGAGCAGGACGAAAAATTGCGGTGAGACCGTCGCGGCGGCGCTTCGATGCGGGCGAGGCTTCAATTACGGATCGGCGGCTACTGGATCGGCGGCTCGTCGTCGGGCGGCGCCATCACCGGCGAACCATGATGAATCAGCATCAGCCAGACGCCGTCGACCCGCTCGAAGACGTTGGTCGCCAGCACTTGCGAGCGCGACGCGCCGTCATAGCCGCGCTGCGTCAGGTTCTCCTCGACCAGCACGACCGCCAAGTCGCCGCTGACGGTGACGTTGGGGTCGCCCAGCTCAAAGCGCATCTCGAACGCGCTTTGGAAGATGCGCTCCCAACTCGTCATGATCGGGCCCCATCCAGTCAGCCGGCGCCAGCCCGGATGCACGCATGCGATGCGCTGGTCGCGCCGCCACACGCGTTCCATCCGCGCCACTTCCAGGCTCTCGAAGGCGCTATAGAAGGCGCGGTTGGCGGCGAGCACGGCTTCTCGATCGGACATCTCGAGTTGGTTCCTCGGGGAGCGTTCCTTCAAGTGCATGCTCCAGCGCGCGCGGCGTATTGCCGGCCGCTCCGAGCAGACTACCGCCCGTCTTGCCGATACGCCAGCCGAACGCCGCGGGTGACCTTCGGTCCGGGCTTCAATTACCGGCGTGGCGGCGGTTGAACCGATCGAAAAACGCTATCGGAGCCTGCTCGATCTTCTCGCGAGCCTCGATGGGGGCGGCCTATTGCACCAGCAGTGCGCCGTGGAGGGTGTGGGCGGTGCTCATGCGTCCGGTGGCCTTGAAGCTACCGTTGGGCGAGGTTTTCGTCGCCGCGGGATCGAACAATTCCGCCGTCGCCTGAATGGCGCTCTTGCTCCACCCGCCGGCGATCAACACATCTCCCGCGAGCGGAGCGGCGGTGAGCAGCGTCGCCGATTGGCCGGCCCGCGCCTGGACCATGCTGGGGAGGCAGTCGGGCGCGCCATTGACCGACTTCGTTCCCTTCACGCAGGTAAAGGTCCCCGCGGCGGGATTGTAGATCTCCGCCGTGTTGCGCGGGAAGCTCCCGGACTCGAAGACTATGCTTGCGATGTCAGTCGGCACGTCGATCATCCAGGACAGGCCAACCGTGAAGCCGCCGGTGAACAGCACCGAACCGTTCGGCAGCAGCGTCGCCGTGTGCAGCACCCGGTCGTCGGTCAAGCTCTCGGTCGCGGTAAAACTCTGCGCCACCGGATCGTAGATCTCCGCTTGATTTATACTGGACCCGAGCGGAGCCAAAGGATCGGGAGTGATCTCGAAGCCGCCGGCGATCAAGACCTGGCCATTTTGCAGCAGCGTCGCGGTATGCCCGGCCGCGCCCAACGGCATCGTCGCCGCGATTGCCGTGAAGGTTTGCGTCGCAGGGTCGAAAATTTCGGCGCTGTTGGTGGCCACGGCGCTGGCGCCGAGGCCGAAAAGAACCTCGGCGACGCGGTCGATGCCGCCGACGATGAGCACGGTGCCATCATTGAGGAGCGTCGCCGTATGCAGCGCGCGATGATCGGTCATCGGGGTGGTCAGCAAGGTGAAGGTCTGAGTCGTGGGGTCGTAGAGTTCCGCGCTATCGAGCGGCTTGCCGTTGGCATCGAAACCGCCGGCGATCAGGACCTGGCCGTCGGCCGCGCAGCCGCATCCCGAAATCAGGGTTGCCGTGTACGCGAAGCGGGCGGTGTTCAGATTGCTCCCGGCGGTCGCCGCTACCGTGCCGGTGGCGAAAGTATAGAGCTGTGCCGCCGTGGACGGAACGGTCTCGAGGTAATGGCCAATGTCAGCCGGCGGGAGCACGCCGCTGGGCGGAACCGCCAGATTGAAGCCGCCGGCGATCAGTATCTGCCCGGCCGCGGCGAATTCGACAGGCGTGAAGGCTGCCGGACCCCCGATCAATCTGGTCTTGGCGAATTTCTTGGTCGAGGGGTTGAAGAATTCGGTTGCTGTATTCTTCGTGCTGACGCCGCCAATCACCAGCACGTCGCCCGGTGCTGGATTAGCGAATTTTGCCGATGCAGCCTTTCCCGCAGCGGTATCGGGCAGGGCACCGAGCGGGGTTTCAACTCCACGGGTGGAGGTATCTTCAAGTAGGCTGCCCGAAACAAGATGTAACGCACAATTTTTGTCGAGTTCAATGCTGAAGGTAGCCAACCCGAAGGATAAAATAGGAATACGGAATCCGTCGCACTTGGTACTTCCGGCGCGCGCGGAATTGACCGTCAACAATACGGCTAAAACGACCAAAGCCGCGATTTTAGAGACCGTGACAAACCGCCGGATGCCGGACCGCATGACGTGCTCTCCTGAGATGAGGGACTGTTGTCGCGAGCCGATGAGAGTGTGGTCCGGGAACCGACCGTCTGGAGCGTTCATCCAATTGCTACCTTTGACCCCTTGACGCTTGCCGTTGCTATCATCGCTTGTCTTTTGCGAACCTGTCAATCGCATAGCATCACGCTAGGGCTCGCAAAGACTTCTGCGCGCATCCTGATACGCCAGCCGAACGCCGCGGGTGACCTTCGGTCCGGGCTTCAATTACCGGCGTGGCGGCGGTTGAACCGATCGAAAAACGCTATCGGAGCCTGCTCGATCTTGCGGGCCATCTGGGGACGCCGCTCGAGCATCCGCTGCAAGCCCGGATGGGCCGCGAGGTAGTTCTGATCCTCAACCAGCTTGGGCTTCGCCTCGAGCTCGCCCTCGACCTGCATCATCTTGCCGCGATGGCCGCCGTGATGCCCATGGCCGGCGATCGGGCGCCGTTTTGATACTTGATATATCTTGATTAATATAGATATATCTTGACCCAAATCGAGCGACGAACCATCCACTCCGCCGCGGCGATTTCCGGATCGGCCCCGGGGCCGGCTACTTCGACGGCGAACCCGCCGCCTGACGCGCGCGATCGCGCCGCGCGCATGCC
The DNA here is from genome assembly GCA_035534935.1 of Binataceae bacterium (SeqCode). GTDB lineage: Bacteria > Desulfobacterota > Binatia > Binatales > Binataceae > JADMIL01. The sequence goes on along the minus strand of DATLRA010000163.1, from coordinate 6,241 downwards.
GCCGCGAAATCGACTAGCCTCGGCCGGGCGAGAGGTGCGGCATGCGCGAAGCGAGTTGGGGCGCGAGCGAAATTATCAGCAACCTGTTCGTCGGCGATCTGCAGGACGCGGATCGCTTCGACGGCATGATCATCTCGGTGCTGCCCGAGCGCCTGGCGGCCGAGCCGGCGCGTGCCGTGATGATCCCGTTTCTGCAAAACGGCCGCGCCACGCTCGACGCTACCGCTGCCCTGATCGACGCCGCTCTGGCGCTCGGCATGAGCGTCCTGGTGCATTGCGAGGAGGGCTGCGCGCGCGCGCCGCTGACCGTCGCGTGGTTCCTGCATACGCGGCGCGCGATGTCGATCGACGCGGCCTACGCGCTACTCAAGCGCCGCCGCCCGATCGTCGAGGATCGCCGCCGCTGGCTCGGCATCTACAATCGCTGATCCCCGCGCGGCCCGGCGGCGTTAGAAGGCCGCTTCGAGCAGCGCCACGATCTCCTCGCGATTCACCGGCCGATCGACGACCTTCGAATGCTCGATCTCGGACAGCACCGGCGTGGCAATCTGGGGGATTTCGTCGCGCTTGACGCCGGCCTCTTTGAGCGTATGCGGCACGTCGAACTGCGCGATAAATTGCTGCACGCGATCGGCGCATTCGAGCGCTCCGGCGCGCGCCTTGCCCGCGTCGAATTTCACGCCGAGCCCCTCCGCGATCGGGCCGAAACGCTGCGGCGCGATATCGGCCATGAAGCGCATCACGTGCGGCATCGTGATGCACGACGTTACGCCGTGTGGCACGTCCCACTTGGGTCCAATCTGATGGCCGAGCGCGTGCGAGATGCCGAAGCGGGTGTTCATCCCGCCGAAAATCGAGAGCCACGCCGCCATCTGGCAGTTGCCGCGATGGGCGAGCGAGTCCGCGCCGGCGCTCTTGATCGAGGCCGGCAGATGTTCGACCAGCAGGGCGATCGATTTGGCCGCCAGCGTATCGGTCAACAGCTGATGGCGCATCGAGTAGATCGCTTCGACCGCATGGTCGAGCGCGCGCATCCCGGTTGCAACCCAGAGCCATGCGGGGGTTTCGACGGTCAGCGCGGGGTCGTTGATCACGGTGCGCGCCTGCAGCCGCGGATCGATTACGCCGCCCTTGATCAGCGTGTCCTCGTTGGTCACGCCGCCGACCGGGGTGTACTCGCCGGCCGAGAGCGTGGTCGGCACGGCGATATGGATCAGGTCGCGGCCGTCGGTGGCTTTATTGGCGCCTGAAAAATCCAGCCCGGTCGCCTGGGCGGTCGCGTCGTGGCCGGTCAGGATCGAGGCCGCGGCAACTTTTGCCGTATCGATCGGACTGCCGCCGCCGAAACTGATCACCGCGTCGGCGTCGACCCGCTTCATCTCGGCCGTCAGTTCGCGCACGGTTGCCGCCGGCACGTGCTGGGCGGCGCCCTTGTAGACGGCGGCGCAGCGCGTGCCCATCGCGGTCGTCACCGCCGTGAGCAGGCTGGATTTACCCAGCGACTTGCCGGTGACCACCACCGCGCGCTTGAGTCCACGCCGCTCGAGCTCCTTGCCCAGGCTCGCCACCGTGCCGGGTCCGAAGATGACCTTCTCAAGCCGGGTGAAGTTAAATTCGCCTATCGGTGCGTCCATGTCTGAATCCTCCCGCGCAGTGGACGCCCGCTAGCCGCGCGCCCGTTTCGCTAGGGCTTGATTACCACGAGAGTGCCGACCGGCAGAAGCGCCGCGATCTCGCCGATCGTGGTATTGTCGACCGAGATGCATCCGGTCGTCCAGTCGACGTTGCCGAGATTGAGGATCGGCTCGTCGGTGCCGTGGATGCCCACGTTGCCGCCCTCGCGCATGCCGCGCGGCACGTCGCCCGCGACTTTCATCCGCGCGAATTCGGCGTGATCGATCGCGTTGGGATAATTGAGCTTGAGGAACCAGCGAAAGCGCGCGCTGCGATGCTTCGAGATGATCAGGTAATCGCCCTCCGGCGTGCGCCGGTCGCCTTCCCATTGCTTGGGTCCCGCCCAGCGGCTGCGGCCGAAGACCGCGTGATACGTCTCGTACAGATGGGTGCGGTAATAGACGTCGAGTTCATGGCGCGACTTCCACGCCGTCACCGACCAGTTGAGCGGATTCGCGGTGGCCGAGCGTGGGTCGTCAAGGTACATGCGCAGGCCGTCGAGCGGCCGGCGCCCCAGATTTGCGGACGGTGCGGCGGCGGCCGCCGGCGATCCCGTCGCGGGCGTCGGGCTTGAGGTGGGCGCATTCGCGGGCGTCGCCGCGAAGGTCGGTGTCGCGGCGGGCGTCGCGGACGCGCTCGGCATAGCCGTTGGCGTCGCGGTCGGCGTGGACGTCGCCGTCATGGATGGACTCGGGTGCGCGAGTGCGGGCGATGGCGTAGTGGGCGGCGCGGACGGCGCCGGCGGCAATAGCGTGCCCCGCCCGCCGATCGGCGTCGGGCTCAGGGTCGCGGCGGGCGGCGCAGGTGTCGCGGGCGACGGACTGGCGGTGGCGGCAGGCGTGGCGCTCACGCCGATCGGCGTCGCGGCCTGCGCGTTAGCGACCGCACTGGCTATCACGATCGCGGCGGTTATGATCAAAGCGGATACGAACGCGACGGCTTTACCCATTTCCTCCACCACCTGCCTTGGCCACCCGGCTCATTGTGGAAAGGGTTGGCCGCGCGGTCAATTGCTATTACGCTTTTGCTTGACTTTATTTGCGAGAGGCGGGTGCGATGGATAGTTCTGTAGCGCAGGTGTTTGCCAATCTCACCACCGGAATCTACGTGCTGACCGTCGCCGACGGCGCTCAGCATCATGGCATGTCGTCCTCATGGGTGACGCAGGTCTCGGGCGCGCCGCCGCTGTTCAGCGCGGCGGTCGACAACCAACATTTTTCCCGCGCGATTATCGCCCGCACGGGAGTCTTCGGGATGAACATTGTCGGGCGCCGCGGCCAGACCCTCGAGGATTACTTCTACTCGGCGGACGCGCGCCGGGCCGACAATCTGGCCGGACTCGACTACCAATTGTCGCCCGTGCTCAAGGTGCCATGGCTGGCGCAGGCGCGCGCCTCGATCGAGGCGCGGGTGATCGCCAGCATGGCCGCCGGCGACCACACGATATTCGTCGCCGCGCCGGTCGGTGTGCGGCTGGGCGCGAGCGATCGGCCGCTCACGTCGCTCGAGTTAGATTACGTTTACGTCGGCGGCCAACAGGTCATCGTGCGCGACCGCGCCGGATGGAGCTGAAGGGCTAACGTGGACACGTGGGTGAATTGATTGTAATTTGACGCCCGCCGAAAGCCTTTGCTAGCATCCGCCCGCGGAAGCCGAGCGGGGGACGTAAGTATGCCGATTGAGAAAAACGAATTACGCCGCGTGATGGGCCATTTTGCGACCGGAGTGACGATTATCACCACGGTCAACAAGGAAGGCCAGATTCACGGCTTTACGGCCAATGCCTTCACCTCGGTCTCGCTCGAACCGCCCTTGCTGTTGATCTCGGTCGACAAGAAGGCGGAGAGCTGGCCCGCATTTGAGGAAAGCCGCATTTTCACCGTCAACATCCTGGCCGATACCCAGGAGGCGCTGTCGCGCAAGTTCGCGGTCAGCGGCGGCAACAAGTTCGAAGGCGTCGCCTACCGCATCGGGGCCAATCGCGCACCGCTTCTCGAGGGCGCGCTGGCCTTTATCGAATGCACCCTGTGGGCGGTCTATGATGGCGGCGACCATACGGTTTTTCTGGGAGAAATCCAGCAGGCCGAAGTCCGCGAAGAACGGCCGCTGCTATTCTTCCGCGGAGGCTATCGCGCGCTGGGCGACTGATATAGTATCCTGAGGCTCTAAACCGATCTGATTCCGCCCCCGCTATTCCTACTGTGGCTGTTACACGAACCGAGCTTTCCGCAACCGAATTCGACACGCATGAGTCCGACGGCGGCGCTGTTGCGTCCACGTCGGCGATCGGAGCCCATGGCGCCCGCGGCGCCGCGATGCGCCCGGTGACGATGCCGGGGCGGCTTGCCGGGCTGACGGTCTTCCTGCCGTCGCATAACGAAGAGGGCAACGTCGAGCGCGTGGTCAGCAGCTTTCTGGCCGAGTTGCCCAAGGTCGCCGAGGTTTTCGAAGTGGTTGTCATCGATGACGGCAGCGTCGACCGCACCGGCGAAATCGCCGACCGTATAGCGGCCGCCGACGCGCGCGTCCGGGTGGTGCATCATGCCGTCAATCGGGGCTACGGCGCCGCGGTCGCGACCGGCCTCAAGACGGCGCGCCAGCCTTTTATTCTGCTCTGCGATGGCGACGGGCAGTTCGATCCCGCCGACATGGAGCGGCTGGCCGCCCGCATCGGTGACCACGACGTGGTGATTGGCCGCCGCGCGCGGCGCGCGGACCATCTGATGCGCCGGATTAACGGCAAGGCTTGGACGACGCTCTCGCGTATCCTGTTCGGCCTGCACATCAGCGACATGGATTGTGGCTTCAAATTGTTTCGGCGCTCTGCGGTTGAGAACCTCGAACTGCATTCGAGCGGCGCGATGGTGACCACCGAATTGATGGCGCGGCTGGCGGGCCGCAACGCCCGCATCTGCGCGGTCAACGTGACCCATCTGCCGCGCGTTTCCGGGGAGCAGACCGGTAACAGCCCGAGCGTGATTATCGGCGCGTTCAGGGACCTGTTTGCGCTTTATCGAGAGCTGAAAAAGGCGCGCAAGGGCGTGGCGGCACAACTCTGACGCAGCGCTCGATGTGAGATCGGCGCGCCGCTCCGCCGCGCTTGAAGTCCGCTCAAATTGAGCGCATGAGGTCCGGTTGGGTTTTCGCGGGAGGCGATTACGCGGGACCCGTAGGAATCAAAAGAGGTGGTTGGCAGCGCAAAACGTGCATAGTTCGATATATTTGGCCCTCGCGCGCTAGCAGCGATTGAGAATTTCCCGTATTTTGTTGGAGTTTTGGCCGTGACCAGTAATGGCACGGTATTGGCAGCTAAATAGGGTTCGGAGCGATCCGAAAAGGATCGTCAGGCACCGAAAAAAAGGAGAGAGACATGAAGCGTACCGTTTCCATGCTGACTGCGGCGTTGTTTGTGAGCGTTTTGGCAGTGCCCGCGTTCGCGCAGTCACCGGCGGCCGAGGCCTCCCCGGCGGCGGCCCCGAGCAGCGAGGCCTCGCCAGCGATGGCGGCCCCGATGCACAAGGCGCACAAGCATCACGGGGTTCGCCACCACCATCACCACAAGGCGATGATGGCCCCCAGCCCCGAAGCGTCGCCTGAGGCGTCGCCGAGCGCGTCCTAAACCGCGCGCGCAATCAGGCGCAATCCTGGTAAAGAGCGCCCGATCAGGCCGCGCGACAACCGGCGTTAGCTGGCAGGTCGCGGCCTGACGGGCGTTTTGCGCTTGATGCGGCCGCCGCACGGCGATTTCGTGCGAAAGCGGCTTTTGCATCTCGGCGCATTGCGGTAATATCCCCATGTTTCCGCACGCCTGTATGCGTCGGCGGAACCATTTACGCAATTGTCGCCAAGCCGCGGTATCCGCACGCTCATTGCAATGGCCGTCGCCATCGTGACCCTATGGGCTGCGATGCCGTTGGCGAAGGCCGCCGGACTCAAAGCCGATGATCAGGTCTGCGATCCGATAGCTGACTACTATCTCGGCATGGAAGATTATCCCCAGGCCATCCGGCGCCACGAAGCCGTCATCCGCGATCATCCGGATAACGCTCTCGCCTACTACCATTTGGGCTTTGCCTACGGTGTCACCGGGGACCATCGCAATGAACTCATCGACTACCAGAAGGCGGTCGAGCTGGGGCTGAACGATTGGCAGTTGTTCCTCAACATGGGGCTGCTCTACCTTGACAACGGACGTATCGACCGGGCGACCGAAATGCTCCGCCTGGCGGCACTGCTCGGCCCTTATCATCCGGAAGGACACTTCAATCTCGGCTTGGCCTATGAGCGGCTCGGCAACCTGCCGCAAGCCGAACAGGAGCTGTTGCTCTCGCTCAGGCTCGATCCCGATCAGAATGACGCGCGCAATCAGTTGGGCGTGATTTACGCCGAGGAAGGCAATCTGGCGCGCGCCCATCAGGAATGGAGCGACCTGGTCAACGCCGACCCCGACTACTCGCCGGCGCGCGCCAACCTGGCAATTCTCCAACGCGTCGAATTAGGCCAAATCAAGGGGCCGCGCCAGCTCACCGGGTTTGCCCATGCGCCGTGAATCTGGCGGCGGGGGGGG
>DATLRA010000162.1:0-2663 GCA_035534935.1 Binataceae bacterium (SeqCode) | reverse complement strand
GTGACCTGCGAGGTCTGCGGCGGCAAGCGCTACAACCGCGACACGCTGGAAATCCAGTACAAGGGCAAGAGCATCGCCGAGGTGCTCAACATGACCGTGCTCGACGCGGTCGATTTCATGGGCTCGGTGCCGCCGATTCGCCAGAAGCTCGAGACGCTCCGCGACGTCGGGCTGGATTACATCCATCTCGGACAGTCGGCGACCACGCTCTCGGGCGGCGAAGCGCAGCGCATCAAGCTCGCCAAGGAACTGGCGCGCCGCGCCACCGGCCGCACGCTGTATATCCTCGACGAGCCCACCACGGGGCTGCACTTCGACGACATCAAGCGGCTGCTCGAAGTGCTGGGACGGCTCGCCGACGCCGGCAACACCATCATCGTGATCGAGCACAACCTCGACGTGATCAAGACCGCCGACTACGTCATCGACCTCGGACCCGAGGGCGGCGACCGCGGCGGCCAGATCGTGGCCAAGGGGACGCCCGAGGAAATCGCGGCGGCGGCGAACTCCCACACCGGCCAGTTCCTGCGCCACGCGCTGGGCGATCGCGCCGCCGCATAGCGCAGTTCGAAGGCCGCCGACGTGCCGCATCCGCTTGAGCGCCTCGATTGAAACGCGTCCGCGCAGCGCTGCTGGCACTGGCGATCGGAGTAGGCGGATGCGCGCGCGGCCCCGAACCGCATCAACTCGAAGCGCAGCTAAGACGCGAGCTTCCCATCGGCACGCCGTCGAGCCAAGTCGAGGCGTACCTCACGGCGCACGGATGGCGCCACAGTTTTCTGCCCGATGAACGCTCTTATCTTGCGGGAATCCGCAACGTCGGCTCGCGCTTCAGTTTCACCCGCGAGGACATCGCGGTCCGGATCGACGTCGACAAAAGCGGGCGCCTCGAGTCCATTGCGGTAACGCCATTTTTCACTTATCACGGAAGATAAGAGGGCCAAAAGCTTCGCAAGACCTTCGCAAGAGCTGCGCAAGAGCTTCGAATGATCCGGCCCGCTTCGGCGTCCAATTCCACAGGAGGAGCGTACGAAGGTCCGCTACGGCACAACCATCCTTCTGGTGGCGGTGTTTCTGCTCGGCGAAGCCTCGCTCGCCGCCGCCCAATGGCACGGACGACGATGGCGTCATCACCCGCGCGAGATGGCGATTGCTCTCGCGGCAGGATCAGTCGTCGAAGCGCCTGGTTCTCTGGTCCCCAGATTTGATTCCATTCGCGCCCCTGCGAATCCGCCAGGCAATCCCACGCTTATCGATATTCCTTCGCCTCCGGTTCAACGGCGGCCGGCGAACGTACTGATCATCCCCACGATCTTGCGCCGCACCGCGTGGTAGCGGCCGGCTTTTGACGGCAGCCAGTCGGCGGTCGTACTCTTGAGCAGCGGCGCGCCGCGGAGGTAAGAACCACATGGAACGGACACGACAGGAGCCGGCCGACTTCGCCGAGCCCCAATCGTATGACTGGAACCAGATCGTCGACGATCTTAACCGCCTGCTGCGGCTGCGCACGACGCCGATCGGGATGAAGCTGTTCGCGACGGTCGAAGAGATGGAGCGGATTCCCAAGCTGCGCCGGCCGACCTCGATTCACACCACCGATCAAATCGTCGCGCAGGCCTCGCGCCTGGGATGGACCGTCGGTATCACGGCCAAGGACCTGGTCGGCGCACAGTGCGCGGTGGTGATCGGATTGCAGCCGGCCGACGAAGACTGGCTCTCGGGCAAGCGGATGGCCGGCGTGTGGTACTCGACGCTGGAGGATTCCTCGGCCCATCAGCATGCGATGGACGTCGTGCCGCACGGGAGGTACGCCGCGATGGCGGTCTCGCCGCTGACCTCGGGACGGCTCGACCCGCCCGACATCTGCCTCATCTACGGCACGCCGGGCCAGATGATTATCTTCATCAACGGCCTGCAGTGGGCGGGCTACAAGAAGTTCGAGTGGGGATGCGTGGGCGAGTCGGCGTGTGCGGATTCGTGGGGCCGCGCGCTCAAGACCGGCGAGCCGAGCATTTCGATTCCGTGCTTCGCCGAGCGCCGCTACGGCGGAGTGTTGGACGACGAATTGCTGATGGCGATTCCGCCCCGCTACCTGCCGAAGACGATCGAAGGATTGAAGCGGCTCGCCGCCAACGGCCTGCGCTATCCGATTCCGCAGTACGGGGTCCAGCAGGACGCGCGCGCCGGACTCGGAGTCAGCTACAGCTCGAAGGATTGACGGGATCGGCGGGGCCCGAATTGACGCCGGATCTGCCGCCATAGCGGCCCGGTCGGGCCGTCTGGTTTCTTGCTTCGATATATCGAGTCGATGTATTGTGATGCTGTAGGCGATGAGCGATGAACGCGAACCGGACAAAGACGGGCGCGGCGACCACAAAAAAACGGCCGGCCGGCGAACAATCCTTCTCACGCTGGGTGGCGCCGCCCGAAGTCGGCTGGCCCAAGAAGGCCCCGCGGATCGACATCAAATTTCCCATCCTGGGCTTCCTGATGGAGTCCGAGATGACCGGCTATGACATCAAGCGCCGCTTCCGCGACCCGATCGGCTTTTTTTATCGGGCCAGCGACGGCTCGCTTTATCCCGCGCTCAAGAAGCTCGCGCACGACGCGATGGTCACGATGCGGGCCGAGCGGCACGGCCGGCGCGCGCGCAAGGTCTACGC
>DATLRA010000161.1:0-16199 GCA_035534935.1 Binataceae bacterium (SeqCode) | reverse complement strand
TAGCTCTTTCTGAACGACCTCGGCCGGCAGCGGCGCGTAGAACAGCGGCGCGGCGTACTTCTGTCCGTCGGTCAATGCCCATTTGAGGAATTTGACGATCGCCGCCGACTTCGCCTTATCGGTCTCTTTGCTGTAAACCAGCAACCAGGTGAAAGAGGATATGGGATAGGTATCCGCGCCCGGCGCATTGGTGATTGAAACGCGGAAGTCTGCCGGCATGTTGGCAGCCGCGCCGGCGGCCGCCGCGGTCACGCCGCCCAGGCTCGGCACGATCCACTTGCCGTCGGCGTTCCGCACTGTGGCAAACGAGATCTTGTTAGCCAGCGCGTAGGTCAATTCGCAGTAGCCCATTGCGCCCGGAGTTTGCTGCACCAGTCCGGTAACGCCTTCGCTGCCCTTGCCGCCGAGTCCGACCGGCCATTTGAGCGACGTGCCCTTGCCGACCTTGGCCGCCCACTCCGGACTGACTTTGCTCAGATAGTCAGAGTAGATAAACGACGTGCCGCTGCCGTCGGAACGATGGACGGTGACGATCGGTTCGTCGGGGAAGTTCACTCCGGGATTCAATTTGGTAATCGCCGGGTCGGTCCATTTGACTATATTGCCCAGATAGATATCGGCGATTACCGGACCCGTCAGCCGGACCGGAGTAGTGATGCCAGGCAGGTCATACATCAGCACGACCGCACCCATCACCGATGGAAAATGCAGGACCGGCCCGGGCATCATGGCGGTCTGCTTGGCATTCAACGGGGCGTCGCTCGCACCGATATCGACGGTCTGGTTGCGCAGCATCATGATGCCGCCGCCGGAACCGATCGATTGGTAATTGAAGCGGACGCTCGGATCGACCGTGGTATAGGTGTCGAACCATTTCGAGTAGATTGGGTAGCCGAAGGTCGAGCCCGCCCCATTGATGAGCATCTGGCTTCGCGCCGTTCCCGCGACCAGCGGCATCAGCATCAAGCCCATCAGCACCGCCAACAGTCCGTTTCCCTTGCGCATCTGTCCTCCTCTTGAGAGGTCGGTTGAAACCTCTTGAGTAAACATAGGCAGGGTTTGTTACGCGCGGATTAGGTCGTGGTTACCGTGCCGCTAATTTGACCGGCACCGGGCGCCGCAATTCACAGCCGCGTCGAGGGCCACGGAGGGCCCATCACAGGCATTTGGCGCGGAGGGATTTGCACCCCCAGACGGGCGAAAGAGCCCATTTTTATTCGGCTAATTCTGGGCAGCTATACTTTGGCGGCCCCGTCGAATAAGATGAGAATGCTCGCCCTTGGACATATCCACTACTGAGCCCATGCTGGTCGACCGCCGGAATGGTCCGAATCGTCGTGAGTCAGACAGGAGAGCATTAGATGCCTAAGATGTATGTTGGCAACCTCGCCACCTCGGTTACGAGCCACGATTTGCAGACCCATTTCGCTCGCGCCGGCGAGGTGCGAGGGGCTTTGGCGGTCAGCGACAAGGCCTCGGGACTGTGCCGGGGCTTCGGAGTCGTCGAGATGGCGGAGCTGTCGGATGTGGCGGTAGCCTTCAGCCTGCTCAGCAATACGGTGCTAAACGGACAAAAGATCACGATAGAACCGGAGCCGTCGCTCAGAAACGGCAAAGCCCGCAATAAAGTAGTGGAACGTTAACGGCGCGATTCTCCGCGCTCGCATGCAACTCGTAGCGGTCGGCCGCAAGGAAGAAAATATTGACCCAATCGATCGGTAAGCCCACGTGGCATTCCCATGACTTCAAGGTCAAGATGCTCGATTGGTCTTCGGCGCGCGGGTCGCGCCTGCGCTATACGTGCCGTCTCTGTAGCCGCAAATTCTGTCATTTTACCGTACAAAGCCAGGGACCTTGGGCGGTTGACGGCGAGAGCCGCGCGCTTGAGAGCGCAGTCAGCGATCGCTGGCTGACGGAGACCTGCCCGCGCGGCCTGGTGGCGGGCGACGAAGCGGACCGCATGCGCCTGCGCGAGCCGTTGCATTAGGCCAGCGGGGGAAATCGCCGCCGCCTCATCGTGATTGCGATGCGGGATTCCGGCGCGCTGAGCCGCCCCGCACTTTCGCGCCGGTCCGCGGCGCGGAATTGCGGCGATGCACGGGAAGGCTATTGCGCTCCTCCTGACCACCCTATATGCTTTCGACGTTAGCCAATCATGGCTGCAAGCGCGCGTCGGATTCCGTGACGCGATTTCCCGTCTAAACCAGAACCATTCGTTTGGCCTTAAGCGCCGGACTCGAATCCGCTGGCTCTGAACATGGAGTTTCTTTGTCCTTTTCCACACTTGGCCTATCACCTCAAACCCTCAAAGCGATCAGCGATCGCGGACACGAACAGCCGACCCCGATACAATCTGGCGCAATTCCAAGCGCCCTGACCGGACGCGATCTGGTGGCGACCGCCGGCACCGGCAGCGGCAAGACGGTGGCCTTTCTGCTGCCGATGCTCGAGCGTCTGCATACGATCAAGGCGGCCGGAGTCAGCGCGCTTATCCTGGCGCCGACCCGCGAGCTGGCGGCGCAAATCGCGCGCGAATTTCAACTGCTGACCCGCAACACGCGCCTGGCCGCGGTGGTGGTTGTCGGCGGCGAATCGATGGGCCGCCAGATCAGCGATCTGCGCCGCGGCGCGCAGGTTATCGTGGCCTGCCCGGGACGCCTCAATGACCATCTCGAGCGCGGCACGGTGCGGCTCGATCGCATCGAGCTGGTCGTGATCGACGAAGCCGATCGGATGCTCGACATGGGCTTTCTGCCCCAACTGCGCAAGATCATGCGTGCGGTCACCAAGCCGCATCAGACGCTGATGTTCTCGGCGACGATGGAAGTCGGCGTCGAGCAGGTCGCGCGCGAATTCCTGCGCAATCCCGAGCGCGTGACCGTCGGCTCGGTGGCGGCACCGCCGTCGACCATTCGGCAATCGGTTTATCCGGTCAAAACCGAAAGCAAGGGTCCGATGCTGCTCGAGCTGCTGGGTAGCGCCGAAGTCGAAAGCGCGATCGTTTTCACCCGCACCAAGAGCCGCGCCGATCGCGTGGCCAAGCTGCTGGTGCGCAGCGGCATCATGGCCGTGGCGATTCACGGCGACCGATCGCAAAGCCAGCGCAACGCGGCACTGGCGGGCTTTCGCCGGGGCACCTACCGCGTGATGGTCGCAACCGATATCGCGGCGCGCGGACTCGATATCCAAGACGTTTCGCACGTCATCAACTTCGACCTGCCCGACGTGCCCGACACCTACATCCATCGTATCGGCCGCACTGCGCGGATGGGCAAGGCGGGCGCGGCATTGACGCTGGTGGCGCCGGACGAGCGGCAAGCGCTGGCTGAAATCGAGCGCCTGCTGGGCCGCAAGCTCGAGCGCGCGCGGGTGGCCGGCTTCGAGTTGCCGGAGCTAGGATCGGCGAAATCGTCGACCGGCTCGCGCCCGGTGGTCTACAACCGCCGTCCGCAAAATCGCCGCCGCGCCGGCTGAGGCTCAGCGGCGGACACCTGAACAGCGGCACGGCAAGTGACTTGGTTACATCGGGAACACTTGATCGGTCCGCCGAATTGGATAACGCTAAGACTAAAGTTGGATTGATTCCGCCGGGCGTCGCTTCAAATGGACCGGCCGCCCGGCGAATTCTAATCGCTGGGCGGCCACTAAGCGACCGATGTGCCGTAAGCGGGCATCCGTGATCGGGACTGTCCTCCGGCACAAAAGATTGGTAAGCGATGGCGGTGGCGATGCGGGAAAAAACCTACCGACTCTACCTGGACTACCTCGAAACGGCTGAAACCAAGCGCCGGTGGAATATCTTCAATGATATTCCATGGGACGAGCTCGATCTTGCCAAAACCACGCCGACGACCGCGGCGAGCGTCGAGATATTCTGCGCGGAAGAGATGTACCTGCCCGATTACAGCGTCAATGGGCTCGCGCTGGTGCGCGATTCGTTCGGACCGGCGTGGTTCCAGGCCGCCTGGGCCTTTGAGGAGTCGCGCCACGGGCTGGTCTTTCGCGAATATCTAACGCGCTCGGGCCTGCGCACGGAGGCGGAGTTCGCCATCCTCGAGGCGGAGACCTTCGCCAAGGTGTGGAAGCTGCCCTTCGCCACGACGCGCCAGATGGCCTGTTACGGCGCGCTGCAGGAGGGCGCCACGTTCGTCGCCTACCGGGCGCAGCGCCAGCAGGCGCGCGCGGCTGGCGACACGGTGCGCGAGGCGATCTTCCATCTGGTGGGCCGCGACGAGGCCGCGCACGGCGGCTTCTATCGCTCGATGGTTGAGCTCGAACTGGCCGAGGATCGTGCCGGTACGGTCGACGATCTGGCTTTCGTCCTGGCTAACTTCAAGATGCCGGGCGACGGGCTTATCGCGGACTATCACGCGCGGCTACAGGCCACCGGCGCCGGTATCAGCCCGCGGGTCTTTATGCAGCGCGTGGTCCTGCCCCTGCTGACCACGCTCGGCACCACGCGCGACGAACTGCGGCTCGCGCAGATCCGGCTCCGCCCCGCGGCGTAATCTCCCAACTATCACGAACCATTCGCGGGGCGCGCGGCGGGATTGAGCCTCGGCGAGGCTTCACGCAGACCGCGGCGGGACGGGCCGGCGGCGAGCCGATTCAGCGGTTGCGATGGTCGCGCTGTTGGCCGGGGGCGGTCGGATGCGGATAGGGATGGAAGCTGCGGCTCACGTCGCCAAACGAAATCGCCGCGGCGCGCCCGGCGGCTTCTCTATAGATCGCCAGGACCCGGTCTTCGGCGGCGTAGTCGAACGGATCGCGCAGGCGCTGCTCGAGGTCGCCGCCGCGTTCGGGCTGATGCGCCACGTACCATGCGGCGGTTTTGGCCAGCGCGGCTTCGGCTGAAATCACGTCGCGGTAGCCCAGTTCGGTTTTGATTTTGCCCAGGTCCACCATGCAATGATCGGTCGTGCCGGCCAGCACCAGAGCGCGCGCCGAGGTGCCGAACGTGTCGGGCATACCGATAATCTCCCACTTGTGATTCAGGGAACGCGCAATTACCTCGACCAACTGGCGAATAGTCAGTTGATAGTCATCGCCGCAATTGTAGATCTGGCCGGCCGCCACGCTGTGCTTATCGATCGCGAGCATCACCGCGTGCGCCAGGTTCTCCGCATAGCCGTGGGTGATCAGGCTGAGACCGCCGTCGGGCACGAAGATATACGGACGCTGGTCGAGCACGCGCCTGATCACGCACCATTCGCGCGGCAGCAGTTGGTACGGCCCATAGACGTAGGGATAACGGAAGACCACGCCGCGCGGATGGGAGGCGAGCACCGCCGTCTCGGTACTGACTATCTTGAAGCAAAACGGCTGCTCGGCTTCGCTGGCGACCAGCGGCGCGTCCTCGGATACGGGGGTTTTCATCCCACGGGGGAAATTCGCCGCCGGATCGAAGTAGCCGCGATAGACCGGGACTCCCCCGACCGCGATGAAGCATGGCGTGCGTCCGGCCAGCGCCTCGGCCAGGATCCGGATACGGCCGTAGGTCGCGATGACCACGTCGAAGTTGCGCCCGGCGAGCGCGCTGTCGATGGTCTCGCGGAAATGCGGGTCGCCGTGGATATGCTCGACGTCGGGCGGAATCTCGGGAATTTCGTGGGTTCCGCGATGAAAAATCGTCACCGTGTAGCCGCGTTGCTGCAGCCCATTTACCAGGAACGGACCGCTCGGACCCGTGCCGCCGACAATAAGCGCCTTCATCCTTTCCAGTTAACTCCCCGGCGATGCTCGCGAACATTACTGCGCGGATAACTCACGTGCGCAGACTGCTTGGATGCGCTGATAACTTGCGGCGCCGATCGTGTCAATCGCCGCCACACCGTTGCGCCGCTTCGGGACAGCGCCATCGGGCGTGCGAATCGGCCACGCGCCCCATCATAGCCGCGGAATCACGCTCTCGCCGAAAGTGCGAATAGCCTGTAGAGCCTTTTCGTGTGATGGGCCTCCGGGCTGGCGGATTCTGAGTATCAGGTAGTCGGGACGGATCGCCTCTTTCCACATCTGGAGCTGATCCAGACAATCCTTGGGCGAGCCGACGATCAGGCGATCGCGCGCGGCGACCTTGAAGGTAAAGTCCTCCATGCGTTTCACGTCCTTGACGTAATCGTCGGTCACGTAGGCGCCGTACTTGAAATAGAATCGATGCGTGACCATCGTTGGTTCGCTCGCGGCCTCAGCGGCGGCCATGCTGTCGGCGATTACCGCGTCGCGCATCAGGCAGATATAGGGCTTGCGGCCGAGCTTCGCACTCTCGGCGCGATAGCGATCGGCGAAGCCCTTGATCACCGGCAGCGACTGCACCGGATCGGCGATCCACCCGTCGGCGAGGCGGGCGGCGCGGCGCAGTCCGGGCGGCGTCCACGAGGCCATCCAGACCGGCGGCCCGCCCGCGCGAAACGGCGGCGGCGTGACCAGCGTCTCCTTGAGCTTGAAATGGGTGCCGTCGAACGAGAAGCGATCGCTCTGCCAACTGCGGCGCAGAATCTCGAGCGCCTCTTCGGTGCGCCGCGCGCGGGATTCGATCGGGACTTCAAACGCGTCGAAATCATGCTGCTGATAGCCCACGCCGATACTCAGAATGAGGCGGCCGCGCGTCGCCTGATCGACCACCGCGCAATCCTCGGCCACGCGCACCGGATGATAGAGCGGCAGCAACAGCACGCAGGTGCCGACCTTGATTCGCTGGGTGCGCATGCCGATCAGTCCGGCCATCAGGAGCGGATTGGGCAGGTAGCCGTCCTCCTGCTGGTGATGCTCGGTGATGAAGCATCCGTCCCATCCGCTGGTCTCGGCGGCCTGGGCCTCGGCGATCATCTCATCGATGACCCGCGCCATATTCTTTCCGGCGGGCGGGTCCTGGGTGCAGGGCAGATATCCAACAGGAAGCATCGTCAGTCTCCCGAAATAAAATGCGCGGATGGTGGAAATCGCGCTTTACGGTTATCGCAAACCGCGCCGCCGGCGTCTATCGCATTGATGCGCGCTTACGAAGTTGGCGGGCGCATCGCGCGGCGGACTCGATTGGGCGGCGCGGGTTAACCTTGACGATCGCGAAGTGAAAGTGGTTTGTTGGCCGAAGCCTGGGTAATCGACCTGACATCGGAATGCCGCGCGAAGGCCCTCGGGCAATGCGGCGGCGGTGGTCGGACCCCGGTACCAATCAGCCGAGCGGAGGCGGAGAGCATCATGGCGACAATGCGGGGCGAAGAGATAATCGCTCATTGCTTCAAGAAAGAGGGCGTCGACACGATATTTTTCATGATGGGCGGACCGACCGGCGGCACCGCGGGCGCCTGCCTGGACCTCGGCATGAAGGGCATTTACGTGCGCCATGAGCAGGCCGCCGCGATGATGGCGCACGCCTACTCGCGAATTACCGGCAAGCCCGGCATCTGTATCGCGCCGATGGGCCCCGGAGTCGCCAACCTGGTGACCGGTCTGGCCAACGCGTGGGCCGACTCGTCGCCGGTGATCGCGATTGGCGGCGCGTCACCGATGCGCGGGACGACGCTGGACACCTTCCAGGAGATGGACCAGATGCCGATGATGAAGCCGATCGTCAAGGCGGCGTATCACGTCGACCTCGGCTATCGCATCCCGGAGTACATCAGCATCGCGTTCCGCGAGGCGCTCGACGGCAAGCGCGGTCCGGTCTACCTCGATCTGCCGGGCGACATTCTCTCGGGCAAGGTCGATGAGGAAAAGATTCATTGGGTCGAACCGGCGCACAATGCGGCACGGCCGGCCGGCGATCCGGCGATGGTGCGCAAGGCAATCGAACTGCTGGCCGCCGCGCGCAAGCCGATGGTGATCACCGGGAGCGGCGTGATCTGGTCGCGCGCCGACGCGGCCCTGCGCGCCTTCATCGACGCCACCGGTATCCCGTTTTACACGACTCCGCAGGGGCGCGGCGTGATCCCGGAAGATCATCCGCGATCATTTCCAGCCGCGCGATCGACGGCGTTTCGCGAAGCCGACGTGGTGATGGTGGTCGGAGCGCGCGCGAACTCGATGCTGTCATTTCTGCGCGCGCCGCGTTTTTCACCCGACGCAAAATTCATCAACATCAATCTCGACGGCAAGGAGATCGGCCACAACCGCGCGGCCGAGGTCGGGATAATCGGCGACGCGCGCATGGTCCTGGAGCAACTCACGGCCGAAGCCAAGGGTCGCTTTACGCCGGGCGAAGAGAGCGTATGGGCCGCGCAGCTTGCGGCGAAGCATCGCACGAATCTCGAGCGCAACGCGCCGCTGATGCATTCCGATAAGCTGCCGATTCATCCGCTGCGCCTGTGCAACGAGGTCAAGGACGTCATCTCGCGCGACACGATCCTGGTGGTCGACGGCCACGAGATCCTTAACTTCGCGCGCCAATCGATTCCGATCTATGAAGCGGGCAGCAGCCTCAACGCCGGTCCGCACGGATGCATGGGTGTGGGTATTCCGTTCGGCATCGGCGCGAAGGCGGCGGCGCCGGATCGGCCGGTGATGGTGCTGAGCGGTGACGGCGCGTTTGGCTGGAACGGGATGGAGATGGACACAGCGATTCGGCACAAGTTGCCGATCGTGGTGGTGGTCTCGAATAACGGCGGCTTCACTTCGCGGCAGACCGGCGGCACCGTGGGCCGCGACCTGGGCTATCAGCGTTACGACAAGCTGGTCGAGGCGCTGGGCGGCTACGGCGAATTCGTCGAAAAGCCGAACGAGATTCGGCCGGCGATCGAGCGGGCAATCAAGAGCGGGCAGCCGGCGCTGGTCAACGTCTGCACCGACCCGGACGCGCAGGCGACCACCGATATGGGGTTCGCGGGCTACTGAGTAATTGGATAGTATTTGCCGAGGGTATATCTACCATATAAGTCGGCATGCGCATGGAAACGATGAGGAAACCACTTCTTCACACGAAAGAGTTCGAGGAATTCGCTTCTCGGTTTTCCGAGAATGCGCTGGCGCTTATATATGTCCACAATAACCCGCACCCTCAACGCGGATATTCCCGCAAGTACGCTTTTGATGGCAAGCCGGTGAACTCCGTCAAGGATATGCCAAAGACCGCGGCGGCAAAGTTGTTGAGGCAAGTGAAGAAATTAGAGGAACAACTAACTGCTCGGCTTTCGGGTGCGACTGGGTAATCGGGCGCGCGGCAGGCACGGTCCGAGGCAGACGGATACGTCAGTGGATGAGAACGATCGCCACGCACAGCGGGGCATCAAAGCAGTCGCTCAATGGACTGCGATCGTAATCGCCCTTCTCGCCACGGCACCGGGATATGGCCAACAGGCACCGGCCGGCGCTGCGCAAAGCTCCACGGCCACGCCGGCTGAAAAACCTTCGCCAGCCATCTTCGTCACAAATCCCTCGGCCAATTCGCTCAGCGTTTTTCCCTTGGGCAGCAAGGGCAACGCTGCGTCGCGGTTCACGCGGACGATGCTGTCGAATCCGTCGGCTATCGCATATCACGCGGGCAAGCTATACGTGGCCAACGGGTCGGATGACTCGATCACGGTGTACCCGGCGAACGGCGACCGCAGGCCAAATCCAATCATCACGATCATCGGCGCAAAGACCAAACTCGTTAACCCGCAAGGTATTGCCGTTGATTCCGCGGGTAACATCTTTGTGGCCAATCAAGGCTCCGTGGATTTTGCTCCCGCGGGCGTCACGATTTATCGGGCCGGCGCTAACGGCGACGTCGCCCCAATCGCCCGCATCAGCGGCCCGACAACCGGCCTCGAGTCCCCGGTCGCTTTGGCCTTGGACGCGCGCGGCTTCATCTACGTTGCCAATCAAATCAACTCGCAGAAGACACCCGACCGCATCACGGTTTACGCTCCGCACAGCAACGGCAATGCCGCACCCATACGGATGATCGCGGGTCCAGCAACGGGGTTATCAAATCCTGGAGGAGTCGCCGTCGATTCCGTAGGCGATCTATTCGTAACCAGCGCCCAGAACGAGAAGCCGTATTGCTGCAGCGCCGCGGTATTGATTTACGCGCCGGGCGCCACCGGCAATGTCGCGCCGATTGCGTCGATCGACGGCGACTGCGGGAAGCTTTCCGCGACGGGCGCGATCGCGCTCGGCGCCAATGGCAATATTTACGTCACCGACCCCGCTGCTCCCATGCCTGAAGGCGTATTTGTCTTCACTCAGCAAGACCTGGGGACAAGAGCTGGAGTTCAAGGCGATCAGTTCAGCTTGAAACCAATCTTGACCTATTCCGCACATGGCTCGCCGACGATGATTCCGGCGGGCCCGCAATGCTTGACGCCGACCGCACGTATCACAGGGGACAAAACGCGCATCGACACACCGTCGGGAATTGCCGTGGATCCGGCGGGCAACATCTACGTCACGAACTCCGACACCGACAGCATCAATGTGTTCCCCGCCGGCGCCAACGGCAATGCGACACCATCGTACACGATGGAGAGTCCAACCGGCGTTGACGATGCTAACGCAGTAGCGATCGACTCGCACGGACAGATTTACGTGGCGAACGGCGGCGGCGAGATTCTGGAGCGACGCCTCCCCGACAATTCCGTGAGCATCTACCCGGCCGGCAGTTACGCCAACGTCGCGCCGATCGCGCGGATTGGGGGCCCCGCGGACGACTCGACCGAAAACGCGGACCAAACCGGCATCAGCGCGCCGCAAGCGATCGCGGTCGATTCTCATGGGAAAATCTTTGTCGCCAACAGAGAAGGCGGATCCTACGATCAAGGCAAAATCACCGTCTTTGTCGCCGGCAGCCACGGTGACGTAAGGCTGATCGCGACCATTGGCGGTACGCGGACCGGTGACAATACCGGGCTGAACGATCCGGTCGGGATGGCTATCGATGCCGCTGGCAACCTGTACGTCCTTAATCAAAGCGGCGGTCCTGACAAAGCCGGAAGCATCACCGTGTTCGCGCCGGACGCGAACGGAAACGTCGCGCCGCGGGCGGCGATCGCCAACGACGCCAAGGCCGGCCGCACACAGCTAAAGTGGCCGATGGGGTTGGCACTCGATGCCAGCGGCAATATGTACGTGACCAACCAGGCGGGCACTATCGCGGCGGGTCCCGATTCGGTAACGATTTATGCGGCCGGGAAATTCGGCAACGTGGCGCCGATCGGGATTATCACCGGATCGCACACCGGGCTAAAGCGACCACACGGCATCGGCATCGACGCGGAGGGTAAGATCTACGTCAGCAACGACGGCAGCGGAGGCGACATCAGCACGGACGACGGCAGCGACGACGGCGGCATCGACACCGTTACCGTGTACGCACCCGGCAGCCGCGGCGATGCCGCGCCGATCGCGACGATCAGCGGCTCGCTAACGGGCCTGAAGAAACCTGGCGGCCTCGCGGTCGGGCCCTGAGCGGACGCCTGAGTAATTGTGCAACTAAGCATTCACGCGACTGAGTAATCGGACAACGTCAGAGCGCGCCCTGGGTGCGGAGGACCGCGATATCCGACACGGTCAGGCCGGCCTGCGCGAGCACTTCGTCGGTGTGCTCACCGAGGCGCGGCGCGCCGCGCGAAAAGCCGGTGACACGATCCTTGCCGTCGGTGGCGACCGATACCGGATAGTGCAGATCGCGGCCGAGCTCGGGATGATGAATCGGCTGAAAAGTCCCGCGCGCCTGGAAATGCGGGTCGGCGATATTCTCCTCGGGATACCGGACGCTCGCCCATAGCAGACCCTTGGCCTGCGCGCGATGAAACACCTCTTCGGCGGTCATCGAGCCGACCAGCTTGTCGATCATCGCGCTGAAATGGGCCTGGGCCTCGGCGGGCGCGCGCTCGCGCAGCTCGCGGTACTCATCGGAATCGAGATCGTGCGCGACACCGGCCTCGTTGAGCATTTCAGTGATCACGCGCACGTCGCGCCCGCCCCAGAACAGGAACGCCTTGACGTAGCGCCCGTCTTTGGTGCGGCGCAGCCACGGCCGCGTGCGCCCCTCCGCCGCGTGGCGGCCGGTCTGCCGTTTCACCACCTCCCCATTGTATATATAGGTCGGCATCGCGACCTCGGTGCAGCTGCTTACCGCCTCATGAATCGACAGGTCGATACAATCTCCCTCGCCGGTGAGTTCGCGGAAATTGAGCGCCGCGGTAATCGCGATAACCGCGTACTCGCCCGCGATATGGTAGGCCTGCCACATCTCGGGCGCGATCGGCGCGGTGTCGTAGACGCCGTCGGGGCGCGCGTCGTAGCCGCACGAGGCCATCACGCCACCCAGGGCGAGATGAGTCAGATTAGTCATTGCGAGATCGCGGCTGGGCCCGTCGAGGCCAAACGGCGTGATCGTGCATACGATGAGCCGCGGATTCGCCAACTGCATCTCGCGATAGAAATCGAGCCGGCGGGCAACCGCGTCGGCCGTGCCGGAATCAATAATCACGTCGGCGCGCATCGCGAGGCGGCGCAGAGCGTCGCGCGCCGCCGGATGGTCAATCTCCAGGCGCACACTCTTCTTGCCCAGGTTGTAACGGCTGAAGCAGAGGCTATGCTCCGGGCCGCCGTCGGGAATGCTGAACGGACCGAGGCGGCGCGAATCCGAGCCGTGGCGCCCTTCGAGCTTGACGACCTCGGCGCCGAGCGAAGCGAGCAGCACGCCGGCAAACTCGCCCTGCTCGCTCCCGCATTCAATAACCACGGCCCCGTCGAGCGCATTACTCAGTAAACCCGCGGCATTCAAATTACCCACTCCTCGCGCAAGGTTGCGATCTCCTCGGGCCCAAGCCCAAGTACATCGCGATAGATATAGTCATTGTCCTCGCCCATCATCGGTGCGCCGCGATGCGGCAATCCACCGACATCGACCGGCATCCGGGCAAACTTCGCGGGGAAGCCCTCGATCGCCCAGGTGCCGATTTCGCTATGCGGCAGCGGAACGAAGTAGCCGCGGGCCTTGAGCTGCGGGTCGCGCTCGCAGCGATCGTCGGCCTTCTGCACGGCGGCCGCCGGCACGCCGCGGCGTTGCAGGCGATTCATCAGATCGTAGCGATCGGTACTCAAAGTCGCCTCGGCCATCAGGCGATCGAGTTCGTCCTCATGGGCCTTGCGGCCGGCGGCCAACGCGAAGCGTGCGTCCCTGGTCCACTCCGGGGCGCCAATCTCGGCGGCGAGCAACGCCCATTGCGCGTCGTTCTGAATAGCTATTGCGATCCATTCGTCAGTGCCGCGGCATGGATAGGCGCCGTGCGGCGCCCAATCCGCCGCGGGCATGCGATTGCCGTGGCGATCGGTTGGATTGCCTGAGACCTGCGCTTCGAGCGTCGCGGTACCCGAGACCATTATGCCGGCCTCGGTCTGCGACAGATCGAGATAGCATCCGCGGCCCGTCCGCCGCTTTCGATAGAGTGCGGCCAGGATCAGGATTGCGCCGTAATAGCCAGTCGAATGGTCGAGATATGAGTAGCCCCATCCGGCGGGCGGCATCGGCTCGGGAAAGCCCGACATGTGAGTCAGACCGGAGAGCGCCTGCGCCGTGGGACCGACGCTCAAATAGCCATTGTAGGTGCCGGACTTTCCCATCCCGGTGATCTGGGCATAGATGAGGCCGGGATTTATCTCACTCAGCGTCTCGTAGCCCAGCTCCCAGCGCTCCATCTGATTGGGGCTGTAGTTTTCGCATAGCACGGAGGCGCCCGCGACGAGCTTCTTGAACAGATCACGCCCCTGCGGCAGGTTCATGTTGAGCGTGACGCCGTACTTGCCGGCGTTGATATTGTTGAACAGGCCGCTGCGGTTGACGCTGTCGGCCTCGCCGCCGGGGGCGAGGGGGCGGACGCCTCGGAGCAGATCGAGCGCGCGCTGGTCGTGCCATTCGACGCGAATCACTTCGGCGCCCATCGTCGCGAGCATCCGCGTCGCGTTGGGACCGGCGACAATCTTGGTCAGGTCGATGACCCGCACGCCCTCGAGCGGTCGTCGTCGGGCCGATTCGGAATGTGCCATCGAAATATCGCCTCCTCGCGGGCGCCGCGCAGCCATCTGAATTTTCCGCCGATTCGGGACCATACGCCCGATGACGTTCGCGTACAAACGCCGACGCACCCGCGCCTGGTCGCGCGAGGGTGGGCGATCCGGGTAACCTGTCGGGGGACGCTGCGGAACGGACTAGCGGATCAGGCAGGCGGACTAGCGGTAAGATTTGCAAAGCGCCGCGGCGCAATGCGAATCTGGATCAGTATTCGATTCGGCGGGCGGACGGCGGCCGATTTCGCAAGGAGATTTTGTGCAACTCGTAGACCTATCATATAGTGGCAGCTTCGCGGCCGGATTTCCGCACGATTTTTTCACCTGGTTGCGCAAGGAGCAGCCGGTCTGGTGGCATGAACCGACCGCCAACACGCCGAGCGGCATCGGCTTCTGGGTGGTCAGCCGCTACGACGACGTCGTCGCCGTCTTCAAGGACGCCGAGACCTACTCGTCGGAACTCGGCGGCACGCAGATTTACGACGGCAAGGGCATGGGCTACCAGTTGAATCAGACCGACGACCCCAAGCATCGGCGGCTGCGAGCGCTGGTCAACAAGGGCTTCACGCCCCGGATGATTGGGCGGCTGGAGGACGATTTGCGCGAGCGCGGACGGCGGATCCTCGACCAGGTGCCGGCCGGCGCGACATTCAACTTCGTCCCGACGGTGGCGCGCGAGCTGCCGCTGCAGGCAATCTGCAGCGTGCTCGGTGTGCCGCAGGAAGATCGCGCCGAGTTGAGCGATATCGTCGATCTCGCGGTCGGCGCAGGTGGCGGCGAAACCATGGCGCCGGAATACCTGAAGCGCCTGAGCGCGTACGCCGACATGCTGGTCGAACGCAAACGGCGCGAACCGGCCGACGACATCCTGTCGGTGATCGTGCATGCGCAACTCGACGACGGATCGCCGCAACTCAACAATCGCGAGCTGCGCGCCTTCTTCAACCTGCTGTTCCCGGCCGGCGCGGAGACCACGCGCGGCGCGATCGCGGGGGGCCTGCTCGCGCTGATCGACAACCCGGCCGAGATGGAGCGGCTGCGCTCGGCTCCCGAGCTAATCCGGACCGCCACGGAAGAGATCGTGCGCTGGACCTCGCCCTCGGTCTACAAGCGGCGCACGACCACCCGCGAGGTCGAGCTGCGCGGGCAGACAATCGGCCAGGGGCAGAAGGTGACGGTGTGGGAGATGTCGGCAAATCGCGACGAGGAGGCCTTCGCCGATCCATTTCGCTTCGACGTCGGACGCGATCCGAACTACCATGTCGGGTTTGGACTAGGTACTCATTTCTGCCTCGGTGCGAACCTGGCGCGGCTCGAGATTCGCGTGATGTTCGAGGAGTTGCTCGCGCGGTATGCGCGCTTCGAGGTGCGCGGGCCGCTGGCGTGGACCAACAACAATCGCCTGTTGGGGCTGACGCATCTGATGCTCGAGGCATTCCCGCACTGACGGGACTGAGTAATGAAGGATCGCGCTGGCGCGCACGGACGCGTTGGCGGCGCGCGGCGCTATAGCGATGCAAGTCGCCCCCTTAGCTCAGATGGATAGAGCACAGGATTCCTAATCCTGGGGTCGTGGGTTCGAATCCCGCAGGGGGCGCCATCAATTCCTTTGTAAAATCAAATACTTGACTGTTTTCACCGATCTCGGCCGATCCTCCGGATCGGCCCAAAGTGTCCAAAAAGTGTCCAAAATTTCCGGCGAGTGTCCGCGAGAGACGATGGACCGAGTCGCTTTGGGTGTTCGTAAACCAATGGCTGTAGACCTTGAGGGTAGTTTGCGGGCTGGAGTGTCCAAGGAGGTATTGGACCTCTGTGACGGGCGCCCCCGCCATGATCAGCGCGGAGGCAAAGCTGTGTCGGAGCGAGTGCATGTCGACGCGGCGGAGGCCCGCGCGGCGCAACGCCCGGTAGAGCCCGTAACGGAGCACGTTGCTCCGATGAGCCGGCAAACCCGTCGGCGCCGCGAACACTAAATCAAGCTCGCCTTTCGGACACTGCAGCTTCCAGATGCGCAGCGCGGAAAGAAGCTCGGGCGGAGCCGGAAGCGTTCGGATTCCTGACTTGGTCTTGGGCTCATAGAAGCGCGGTCGCGCAGGACCTGTTTCGCCCTTCAACCTCGCCCAAGACAAGCTGCGTCGCACGAAGATTTCCCCGGCTTCCAAATCGATGTCGGACCAGCGGAGCGCAAGCAGTTCATCGTGGCGCATTCC
>DATLRA010000160.1:0-2020 GCA_035534935.1 Binataceae bacterium (SeqCode) | reverse complement strand
AGCGGACGAATCCTGTCCCGCACGCCGGGGTCCGCGTACTTCGGGAGCCATTCGCTGAGCTCCATCAGATGGCTGTCGGCGTCGTAGAAAGTGCGTCCTTGGGCGTAGGGCATTGCAGGCTCCCTTGACTATAATAATGTGCACGTCCTTCCGGATGTATGCGTCCGGAGTGTGCGCTTGGGTGAATCTAGTTTGAATTGACGCTACCGTCAACTGGCGTCAACTGAGAGACTATGGGCAATCTGGCACCAGGAAGGTTCTTGCGATGCCTCATGTGACCGATGTCGAAAAAGCCGGCGGCAAGTCAGCGGCACTCAAGCTGTCCGCCCGGATGCCTGCCGCCGCGCGCCGAGCGCATCTGCTGCAGGCGGCGGCGCGGATCATCGTGAAGGAAGGCTTCGAGGCACTGACGATGGAATCGCTCGCCGCGCACGCGGGCGTCAGCAAGGGACTTGGCTATGCCTACTTCGAGAACGCGGAGGAAGTCGCGCTTGCGCTGTTCGATCAGGAAATCGCCTCGATGTACCGCAAGGTCGGCGACGCGATGGACGCGGAAGCGCCGTTCGAGGAGCGGGTGCGCGCGTCGATATCGAGCTACCTCGATGTAGTCGTCGAACGCGGCGCGCTTATCGCGATCCTGCAAAATCGGCTGAGCGGGCGGCGGCTGCGAAGGAGCGTGCGCGCGCGCCTGGGCCCGTTTTTCGAGCTATGGACCGGGCACATCCGAACCGCGCTAAAGCCCTCGCGCGCCGACGCGGAAATCCTGACCACGATGGTTTTGAGCCTGTCGGATTCAATCGGACGCTCAGTCGGCGCCGGCCGCGCCTCGCGCCGCGCCGCCGAAGAACTGGCCATCGCGTTCGTGATCGCGGGCCTCACCGGCGCTACCACCTACAAACGCGACTGACGCGCGCCCCCGCGCGAGTGTCAGTGGCCGGCTTTCGCCATTGCTCCGGTGCTGAGGAACTCCTTGTCGACCGCGCCCATGTTGATGTACCAGCATTCGCGCTCGGGCGTGTCGGGGCCGGGCAGATAGCAGGTTGTCACCATCCCGGATTGCAGGTCGGCGCTGGAGGCCGCGACGTTGAACTCGCGCTTGAAGGGATAAATCGCAACCTTGGCCTCGGGCACCGGACGGTCGCGATAGGTGTAGAGATAAATCTGCGTCTTCCACAACTCGCCCTTGGTGTCGTAGCTGTCCATGTACGGGTTGAGCCACGCTTCGCCATCGACATAGACGATGGTCTTCGATTGCAGGATACCGCTGGTACGCTCGGGACGCGGCGTCACCTCGACGACATACATATGCCGCAGCTCCCAATCGTCGGCGCATGAGGTTGCGCCGCCGTCGGTCGGGCACGGGTGCGCCGGCGAATTCTGCGCGTGAACGCACGCGAGCATCTCATGCTCGCCCAGGAACTTGTAGTTGTATTCCTGCGGCTTGGCGTTGAAGCCGCCCGCATGATCAGGGTCCCAGGTCGAGAGGCCCGGCGAGGAAGTGAGAATCGCCTCGTTGACACGGCGCACGCGCCTGCTGCCGGCAAGAAAGGCCCACGCGTCGTCGCCACGATCGGCATCCCAGTAGCGGTAGCGCATCCCTCCGCTGCCGCGATCCTCGGCCGGAGCGATAGTTGGATACGCGGCGACTCGCCACCAGATGCCGGTGGTCTTGAAATCGGGATCGGCGGGCAGCGGCTCGACCTCGGTGCGTCCGATATCGTAATAGCCCGAGAGATGGCCGGCTTCGGTAAAGTTGATCACATTCTGCGGCGCGCCGGGCGCGAAGCGGACCACCTGGCACTCGAAATAGCGCAGATCGAAATCGTCGGTCGCGATCGGCTTGAAATTCGAGTTCCACATGATCTTGGTCGCAACGTCGGGATCGTTTGGATCGAGCAGCGGAAACGGCTGCCCCGCGACGTAACCGATAACCGTGCGATGATCCGCCGACAACCGCACCTGCGGCGAGTACTTCTCGGTCGCAACGCGGTACGGCGGCGGCCAGTCGATCCGCTCCGGC
>DATLRA010000159.1:0-19063 GCA_035534935.1 Binataceae bacterium (SeqCode) | reverse complement strand
CTGGTACCCGGATGGGTGCGCGGCGCGGGCAGCGAGCAGCTCGCCAACAACGCTAACCCGGCCTACAACCGCGAATACTTCGACGAGGCGCATGATCTAATCCTGGCGGCCTGGACCAAGCCCGGTCCGTTTCGCTGGGAGGGCAAGCACTTTCACTATCGCTTCGTGAATCCGTGGGTGCTGCCGCTGCAGAAGCCGCATCCGCCGATCTGGATTCCCGGCCTGATCAGTCCCGAGACCGTGAAATGGTGCGCGGCGCATAAGTACCCGTACGTGGCGCTGGCGACGATGCTCGGGCCGACGCTCGAGATGTGGGACATGTACACCGCCGAGGCGGCGCTCCATGGCTATCAGGCAGGGCCGGAGAATTTCGGCTACCTGCAGCCGATCTTCGTTCACGAGACCGAGGAGAAGGCCGACGCGCTGGGGCGCAACTTCCTGTTCGGCGGCGGCTTCGCGAACTTCGCGCGGCCGGAATGGATGTTCCCTCCGGGCTACAACTCGAAGGAGGCGACGCGGCGGCTGGCCGCCCTCTATTCGAATCCTAATCTGCCAGGCAAGACGCTTATCCCGCAGCATCTGCATTCGCTGAGCGATATCGCGGCGGTCAAGAAGGCGGTCTACGACACCTACGACGGCGCCAAGGAGTCGATGCAGATTATCACCGGCACGCCCAAGAGCGTGATCCCGAAGCTGCGCAAGGTGCTCGAGGTGCTGCGGCCGGGAATCTTCTCGTTCTGGCTCGACGGACCGGCGCCGCTGGCCGATCGCATGACCTGCCTGAAGCTGCTCGGCACCGAGGTGATGCCGGCGGTGCGCGAGATTGGCAAGGAACTGGGACTCAAGGATCCGTTTGAAGTGGCGCCAGGCTCGCGTCCGCTGCCGTCGTCGGGGGTGGCCGAGCGGGTCGGATCGCCGGCGGCGTTGGCCGCGCTGTGACGCGCGCGGCGAACGCAAGGCTGTGCGGCGGAGCATTTGCGTGAAGGTAATGGCTTTGGCGGACGGACTGCGATTCGCCAAAAATGAGCGGTTCTGATAATGAAAAAGACACTGGGATAATGGGACTCAAACGCCGGCCGCGGGGCGGCGTTTGAACAAATCGAATTCGGGGAGGTCTTCTCTATGCACATAATGTTTTTTACCGAACGGGCGTATCACGCGGTGCCGGAGGACGAAGTCTTCAAGCGGCGCAGTTTTTTTGGTGTGCCCAACAAGTTCTTCGACGCGCCGACCGGCGCCCGTCTTCTCAACGAATATATCGATGAGAAGATCTTGTGCGACGAGCTGGGCTTCGACGGCGTGATGCTCAACGAGCATCACGGCACGCCGTTTTGCATGGGCGCAGTGATGGACGTCGAGGCGGCGGTGCTGGCGCGCGCGACCAAGCGGGCCAAGATCGTGCTGCTCGGCAATCCGATTCCGACCGTGGCCAATCCGCTGCGCATGGCCGAAGAGCTGGCGATGATCGACATGATCTCGGGCGGCCGGCTGGTCCCCGGATGGGTGCGCGGCGCGGGCAGCGAGCAGCTCGCCAACAACGCGAACCCGGCGTACAACCGCGAATACTTCGACGAGGCGCATGACTTGATTCTGGCGGCGTGGACCAAGCCCGGTCCGTTTCGCTGGGAGGGCAAGCACTTTCACTATCGCTTCGTGAATCCGTGGGTGCTGCCGCTGCAGAAGCCACATCCGCCGATCTGGATTCCCGGCCTGATCAGTCCCGAGACCGTGAAGTGGTGCGCCGACCATCGTTATCCGTATGTCGCGCTGGCGACGCTGCTCGGCCCGACGCTCGAGATGTTCAACATGTACGCCAAGCGCGCCGCCGACCTCGGCTACCAGGCCGGGCCGGAGAATTTCGGCTATCTGCAGCCGGTGTTCTGCGCGGATACCGAAGAGAAGGCCGAAGAGCTGGGCAAGAACTTCCTGTTCGGCGGCGGCTTCTCGCATTTCGCGCGGCCAGAATGGATGTTCCCTCCGGGCTACAACTCGAAGGAGGCGACTCGCCGGCTGGCGGCGCAGGCGGCGAATCCGAACCTGCCGGGCAACATCAACGGCATGGTAGACCACGATCCGGTCGACGACGCGGATCTGCAGGCGCTCAAGAAGAAGCTCTACGATACCTATCCGCAGTGGATCAAAGAGTCGCAGATGATCACCGGCACGCCCAAGACGATTGTGCCGAAGCTGCGCCACGTACTCGAAGTGCTGCGGCCCGGAATTTTCTCGTTCTGGCTCGACGGCCCGTCACCGCTCAAGGATCGGCGCCGCTGCGTCGAACTGCTGGGCAAGGAAGTCGTTCCGGCACTGCGCGATATCGGCAAGGAGCTCGGCCTCGAGGATCCGTTCACCCGCAAACCTGGATCGGTTCCGGTGACGGGTGGCAAGGCCGATATGGTCGGGCGCCCGGACCTGCTGCAGGCGTCGGCCTGACGATCGATTCGTCGCCGGCCGCCCGGCTGGCATAAAAAACGATCGCGGCGGATGGCGTGTAACAGCGTCCTCCGCCGCGATTCGTTTATAACCGGGGGCTGCGCAGACTGATTCTGAATCGTGCGCTGCGCGCGCTGTGCGCACCTCGCAGACTCTCTTATAATCGCGCGGCTGCGCAGACTTGCCCGCGTCCCATGCCCGCTTCGCCCGATTCGAATATCGCCAAGCAGGATGCGGGATCGCTTCGCTGCGCTCATAACGATGGAATGGGCCGTGTGCGGACGTTGCTCAGCGCTGGAAGGGCAAGTACGATCGGCGTTGCGCGGCGCGTACTTGAGCGATCCGGCGGCCTTGAGTAACTTCGTCGCACTATTGAGTTGCGGGCGAATGACGCTGGGCGATCCCCTGCGGATGGTTGAACGTAAATGGCCTGGATGCGGACGGTAGACGATCTCGGCTTTCCCCTCGAGCTTCGGGCGCCGCCGCGGCGCATCGTCTCGCTGGTGCCAAGCTGGACCGAGACGCTGTTCGCCTTCGGCTGCGACGGGGAGATCGCCGGCGTCACGCGCTTTTGTATCGAACCAGCCGCGGCGGTCGCGTCGGTGGCGAAAATCGGCGGCACCAAGAACCCCGACGTGCCGGCGATTCTCGCGCTGCGGCCCGATCTCGTAATCGCCAACGCCGAGGAGAATCGCCGTGAGGATATCGAGCGGATCCGCGAGGGCGGGGTAGCGGTGTTCACGACCTATCCGCGATCGATCGCGGCGGCCGTCGAAGCGATCCTGAAACTGGGCGCCGTGGTTGGACGGCCGGCCGAAGCCGGCGCGATGGCGCGCGAAATCGTGCGCTCGGTCAGCGAAATCGAGTCCGGGCTCGGCGCGTGGAACAAGCTGCGCTTCCGGGTCTTCTGTCCGATCTGGAAAAACCCCTGGATGGTCTTTAACGGCGATACCTACGCGCATGACGTGCTGCGGATGGCCGGGTTCAACAATATCTACGCGCCGGCGGGCGAGCGCTATCCGCGCACCACGCTGGCGGAGGCGCTCGAGCTGCGCCCCGACTACGTGCTGCTGCCGAACGAGCCTTACGAATTCGGCGCGAAAGATGTCGACGAGCTCAAGCCGCTGCTGCCGCCCGCGCTGAGCCGCCGCGTGGTTCTGATCGACGGCCGCGACCTGCATTGGTACGGCGTACACATGGTCGATGGGCTCAAGTCGCTGGCCGCGCTGCTGGCGCGCGTGCGCGCCGCCACGGTCTGACGCCGAGCCCTGACGTAGCACCGCCGCGGCGTCGAATCGCGTCCCGGTTTGCGCGTCGGGGCTCATCCAGATTACAAAAGTAATTCAATCGCGGCGGATCGCGCCGTGCATCTTTGAAGACCCGCGCATTACTCGCGAGGAGATAGACCATGGCCGCAATTGCGCCGCTTTCGGGAATTAAAATTATCGACCTGACCAAGCTCGCCCCCGGTCCGCACTGCACGATGATCCTGGGCGACCTCGGCGCCGATATCATCAAGGTCGAGGAGCCGGGCGCGCCCACCGGGCGGCGCGCGGAGCAGGGCGGCGCGACTGGCAAGGTCAAGCGCGTGGTGGGTTTCGGATCGGTGCCGACCAACGCGCTGGCGCGCAATAAAAAATCGATCGGGCTTAACCTCAAGAGCGGGCCGGGCAAGGAGATCTTCGTGCGCCTGGCGCAGCGTGCCGACGTGGTCGTCGAAGAGTTCCGCCCGGGCGTCGCCAAGCGCCTGGGGATCGGCTACGACGTGCTCTCGGTGCGCAATCCGCGGTTGATTTATTGCGCGGTGACGGGCTTCGGCCAGACCGGGCCGTACAAGGACCTGGTTGGCCACGACCTCAATTATATTGCTCATTCGGGCGCGCTCTCGCTGATCGGGCGGCGCGATCAGCCGCCGACGATTCCGCTCAACCTGCTGGCCGACTACGCGGGCGGCGGGATGCACGCGGCGATCGGGGTGCTGGCGGCGCTGGTCGCGCGCGGCCAGACCGGGCGCGGCCAGTTCGTCGATATCGCGATGCTCGATGGCGTGATGCTGCTGATCGCACAGGCGCTCTCGACCTACTACACCAACGACAAGATTCCGCGGCGCGGCAACACCTCGATG
This sequence comes from Binataceae bacterium (SeqCode), assembly GCA_035534935.1. Classification (GTDB taxonomy): domain Bacteria; phylum Desulfobacterota; class Binatia; order Binatales; family Binataceae; genus JADMIL01. The sequence goes on along the minus strand of DATLRA010000159.1, from coordinate 14,505 downwards.
GACGGTGCGGCGCCGTACTACAATTTGTACGAGACCAGCGACGGCAAGACCATCACGATCGGATCGGTCGAGCCGTGGTTTTACGCCAACCTGTGCCGCGCGATGGGCTGCGAGCAATACATCACGGACCAGAACAATCACGCCAAGTGGACCGAGATGCAGGAGCATCTGGCGGGCCTGTTCAAGACCCGCACGCGCGACCAGTGGTGGGAGCATCTGATCAAGGCCGATATCTGCGTGGGCCGGATGCTCACGCTCGACGAACTGGCCGACGATCCGCAAATCCGCGCCCGCAACATGATCGTCGAAGTCGAGACGCCGACCGGCGAAAAGGTCAGGCAGGTGGGTATCTCGGTCAAGCTGTCGGAGACGCCGGGATCGATCCGGAGCCTCGCGGCGCGCCTCGGCGAGCATACCGAGGAGGTGCTCGGCGACCTGGGCTACTCGATGGCCGATATCGCGCGCTGGCGCGAGGAAGGTGCGATCAAGTAGCGCGCGCCGGCTGCTACGACTGATCGGCCGGTACATCGATCGGCCGCAATGACGTATCGGCGGGCATCGGGCGTCGCCGGGCGGCGGCCGAGAGCGTATCATGGAGGCGCGCCGCGAAGCGCGGGCGGCCAGGCGCCGCGCGCGGTGGGTCGGGCGCGTCACGACACAATGAGCGGGGGTGGCGATGGCTGAACCGCCGGCAATGTTTCTCAAGGGTCCATACGATCCGCTGATCATTGAGCGCGCCGAGGGGCCGTGGTTGTACGACCGCGACGGGCGCCGGATTCTCGACGCTGGCGCTGGTGCGGTGGTCGTGAATATCGGGCAGGGGCGTGAAGAGATTGCGCGGCTGGCGGCCGAAGAGATCGCCCGCGTCAACTACGTCGTGCCGATCTGGGATACGCCCGCGCGGGCGCGCCTGGCCGAGCGCCTGGCGCGATGGACTCCGCCGGGCCTCAACCGGTTTTTCTTCACCAGCGGCGGTTCGGAGGCGGTCGAGGCGGCGATCAAGTTCGCCCTGATGTACCACAAGGTCAAGGGCCGGCCGGGCAAGCGGAAGATCATTTCGCGCTGGTTTTCCTATCACGGCAATACGCTGGGCGCGCTGTCGGTCGGCGGCAATCGCGGGCGGCGCGCCGATTACGAGCACGTGCTCTTCGACTGGCCGCATATTCCGCCGTCGTATTGCTACCGATGCCCGTGGGGCAAGACGTATCCGGGCTGCGCGATCGAATGCGCCAGCGCGCTCGAAGATGAGATTCGCAAGCAGGGCGCCGATTCGATCGCCGCATTTATCGCCGAGCCGATGATGGGCGCGACGGGCGGCGTGGTGCCACCGGTCAAGGAATACTGGCCGCGGATCGCCGAAATCTGCCGGCGCAACGATATCCTGCTGATCGCCGACGAGGTCATGACCGGCTTCGGCCGCACCGGCAAGCGCTTTGCCGTGGAGCATTGGGATATCAAGCCCGACCTGCTGATCGGCGGCAAGGGGCTCACCGGCGGCTACATGCCGATGGGCATGCTGGCGGTGGACGAGCGGCTGGCCCTGGAATGCGAAGGGCTCGGCGCCGAGTTCATGTTCTACACCTACAGCTCGCATCCGCTGGCCTGCGCGATCGCCGATCGGGTGCTCGAGATTATGGAGCGCGAACAGTTGGTCGAGCGCGCCGCGGAGCTTGGTGCGCGGCTCGGCGCGCAACTCAAGGAGGAGCTGTCGGGCCATCCGATGGTCGGCGATATTCGCGGCACGGGACTGTTCTGGGGCCTCGAACTGGTGCGCGATCGCGATGCGCGCATACCGTATGCGCCCGAGCTGCGCGTGACCAGCCGTGTGATCGGCGCGGCGATTGCGCATGGGCTGTTCGTCTATCCGTCGGTCGGGATGGCGGGACAGGCGGGCGGCGATGGCGTGCTGGTGACGCCGCCGTTCGTGATCGGTGCGGCCGAGGTCGACTATATCGTGCGCAATCTGCGCTCCGCGCTCGACGAGGTGCATGCGCAACTCGCCTGACGCGCCGGCGACGCGCGCGTGCCGTCGCGGCGGAAATCCGGTACTGTTTGTGGCGCGCGGCGTGAGCTAGATTTTTGGACCTATCGAATCGCGCAAGACGGGTAGTTTAATGGCGGATATTATCGGGCCGACTTCGCATTTCTTTTATTCTCAGCGTCTTAAGCTGCATTACGTGGACTGGGGCAATCACGGCCAGCCGCTCGCGATCATGGTGCATGGCGGACGCGACCATTGCCGCAACTGGGATTTCGTCGCACTGGAATTGCGCAAACATTTCCATCTGGTGGCGCCCGACCTGCGCGGCCACGGCGATTCGGACTGGGCGATCGGCGGGGCCTATTCGATCACCGATCACGTGCTCGATATCGGTCAGCTCATGAACGCGCTCCAACCCAAAGAGCCGGTCATCCTGATCGGCCATTCGCTGGGCGCCGGCGTGGTGCTGCAGCGCTCGGGCGTGTTTCCCGACGCGGTCAAACTGGTGATCGCGATCGAGGGGCTGGGACCGCCGGGCTCGATGGTGCGCGAGACGCCGGCCCACGAGCGAATGGAGAGCTGGGTCAGCGACATGCTGGCGCTGGCGCAGCGCAAACCGCGCGAGTACACGACGATCGAGCAGGCGATGGCGCGGATGCGCGAGGCCAATCCGCATCTGAGCGAGGATCTGGCGCGCCATCTGACGATTTACGGCGTGCGGCGCAACGAGAACGGATCATTTTCATGGAAGTACGATAATTACACGCGCGCCACCTCGCCCTACCTGTTCAACCTCAAGGACGCGATGGATATCTGGTCGCGCATCCGCTGTCCGACGCTGTTGGTGCGCGGCGACACTTCGTGGGCGGGCGATTGGGAGCGCGACGGACGGCTGGCCGCGTTTCGCAGCGCCGAGCTGGCGACGATCCGTAACGCGGGCCATTGGGTGCATCACGATCAACTCACCGAGTTTCTAATCGTGGTGCGGCGGTTTCTGGACCTTTGAACGACGAGCTGAACGGCCCCAATCCGGGCGTGACGGCGCCGCCCAAGCCGTTGGTTCCCGCGGAGGCGCTGGCGCTGCGCGACGATCAGCTCGAATACCTCGAGTTGATCCTGATGGCGGTGGCGGTCGGCGCGCTCGCGGCGCTGGGCAATCTCGGGTTTCGCAAGCTGATCGAATTTTTTTCGTGGCTCTTTCGCGGATTGCTGTGGAACGCGCTCGCGATCCGTCAGGGTTCGTGGACCATGATCCTGATACCGATCGTGCTGCTCGCCGGCGGTGCGGGAATCCTGACACTCAATTATTTCTTCCCGGGCGACGTGCTCGGCTACGGCTTTCCGAATTTTCTCGAGATGGTGAATCTCGGCAATGCGCGGATCAAGCGTCGCTGGATTCTGGTCAAGGCGCTCGGCGCGGCGCTCTCGCTCGGCGCCGGCGCGTCGGTCGGGCGCGAGGGGCCGATCGCGCAGATTGGCGGGGCGATCGGATCGGCGGTCGCGCAGGCCCGGCGCCTGTCGGTCGATCGCGCCAAGGTGCTGGTCGCGGCCGGCGCCGGCGCCGGTATCGCGACGACCTTCAACGCCCCGATGGGCGGCCTGATGTTCGCCCAGGAAATCGTCCTGATGGGCGAGACCGAACTGACCAACCTGGTCCTGGTGATTGTCGCGACCTTCACCGCGGTGGTCACCTCGCGCACCATCATGGGCGAATCGGGCGCGGTTTTTCATCCCGTGGTCTTCGAGATCAAAAGCTACTGGGAGATGCTGAGCTACGGGCTGATGGGCGGGATGCTGGGCCTGATGGGCGCCGGCTACATCCGGTTTTTTCATGCGACCGGCCGCTACTTCCGCGCGCTCAAGATGCCGGCGTGGGCCAAGCTCGCCGCCGGTCTGGCGGTCGTCGGCGTAATCGCGATCGTCCTGCCGCAGAATCTGTCCGACGGCTATCCGGAAATCGATCGCGCGATCACCGGGCAGCTCGGCCTCGATATCCTGGCCGGGCTGACCGTGGCGAAATTCGTCGCCAGCGCGATCTCGCTCGACTGCGGGGCGCCGGGTGGCGTCTTCGGCCCGATCTTTTTCATCGGTGCGATGGCCGGCGGGGCATTTCGCCAGACCGTGCATCTGTTCGCGCCCGGCATGGTCGGACCGCGCGGCTCCTACTCGCTGATCGGGCTGGGCGCCTTTCTGGGCGGGGTCACGCATGCGCCGCTGACCGCGCTGTTCCTGCTTTTCGAGATGACCGAGCTCAACTACTCGGTCGCCCTGCCCGCGATGATCGCGACGATCACGGCGCTGGTGGTCGCACGATCGATCGAGAGCGAATCGATCGATACCTATTCGCTGGCGCGCGAGGGCAAGACGCTGGCGATCGGCAAGGAGCGCTTGGTGCTCACGCAACTGCCGGTCGCTTCGGTGATGCATAAGAACGTCGATATCCTGGCCGAGAACGCCTCGCTGCCAGACGTCCTGCGGGTGGCCGGCGAGACCGCGCAGGCCACGCTGCCGGTGGTCGATAGTGAAGGCCATCTGGCCGGGCTGGTGGTGACGCGCGATCTGCTCGCCTTGCTGGCCGCGGGCACGGAGCTTGGTCCACTGATCAATGCTTACGACATCTGCCGGCGCAATCCGCCGGTGGTGACGCCGGAGTCGAATCTCGATCAGGCGGCGCAACTGATGGAATACGAGGCGCTCGATGAATTGCCGGTGGTCGCGGGACCGCATGGCGGACGCTTTCTCGGCCTGGTCTCGCGGCGCAACGTCGCCCAGGCCTTCAATCGCGTAACGGTCTCGCTCTCCGCGATGGACACCGGCGACCGCGGCATCTTCTGGGCGACCGGTTACCGCGTGACGCGGCTTAAGATTCCAGCGGGCGCGAGCGGCCAGACGATTCGCCAGATCGATCCGCGGGCGCGCTTTTCGGTGAGCGTGCTGGCGATTCAGGACGGCAGTGACCCGACTTCCGGCTTCGCGCCGATCACGCCGGACCGCGCGCTCCGTCCGGGCGATCTGATCGTCGCCGCCGGCCGCCCAGCCGACTTGCGGCGCTTCACACGCGCGCTCGAGATGGTGGGCGATCCGGCGCCGACGTAAACGAGAGGTCAGAGTTTCTCGATCACCTCGTCACGGAAGCGCGCCAGTTCGTCCTCGCTGAAGGCACGCAGCGGCAGGCCGACCAGCGCGCGGGCGACGCCGAGTTCGCCAAGTTTGCGGACTTCGTCGAGCGTGATCGGTTTTCCGGTGCGCAGGCTCAACGTGATCTCGACTGGCTTGGCGCGCGCGGCGGCGCGTTCGAGTTCGCGCAGTCGGCCGATCAGGGTGCGCGCCTCGTCGATCGTCCTGGCGATTCCGTACCAGCCGTCGCCGTAGCGCACGCTGCGCTTGAGCGCGAGTTCGCTGGTCCCGCCGACGACGATCGGCGGATGCGGCTTTTGCACCGGCTTGGGCTGGAAGCGAACGCCTGCGATGCTGACCGTCGTGCCGTGATAGGCCGGTTCGTCGCTGGTCCACAGCGCCTTCATCAACTCGATATATTCGCGGGTGCGCCGTGCGCGATCCGCGAAGGGCGCGCCGACGGCGGCAAATTCCTCGGACCACCAGCCGACGCCGACGCCGAAGATCACCCGGCCCGCGCTCAGCACGTCGAGTGACGCAACCGCCTTGGCGGTGGCGATCGCGTTGCGCAGCGGGACCACGAAGATTCCCGTGGCGAGCCGGATTTTGCTGGTCAGCGCCGCGGCGTACGCCAGCGCGAGCATCGGATCGTGAAATGGCACGTCCAGTGGCGCCGGAAAGCGGCCGTCGGGCGAGTAGGGATACTTCGACGCGGAGACCACCGGGACGATCATGTGCTCGCCGATCCAGGCCGACTCGAAATCCAACTCTTCGGCCCGGCGCACGTGAGTCGCGATATTGTCGGGCCGCACGCTTGTGATGAAGGTGCCGAATTTCATGTGATCCTCCGTCGCGGCCGGACCGGTCGGAACCCCGCGGCGGCCGCCTTTATCGCACCTTTAGCCGGAGCCGGCGGCGATCGCAAAGGCCGACGGCGGGGCGGGGCGGCGCACGTATGCACGGATGATTAGCGGGGCGGCGGGTCGAGGCGTGGGAAGTGATACGGGCGCGCCCGCCCGGCGCGCAATTCGACGCATAGTTCCTCGACCGTCGCGACCTCGCGCTCGAGTTCGGTCGCGCAGGTCAGGAACCAGTTGGGGGTCGAGAAATGCGCGTCGCTGCCGCCGACCGCGGTGAGCCCGAGTTTTTCCGCCACCGCGAGCGCCGCGGCGTTTTGCTCGTGCGTGTTCTGGCCGTTGATCGCTTCGACCACCGCGAGCGCGGGGCCGAGGCGGGCGAGCAGATCGTCCAGGCGCGCGCCATAACCCGAGTCGCGGAACGGATGCGCCGGGATCGCGACGCCGCCCTCGCCATGCACGACTTCGATCAGGTGCTCCGCACGGATCATCCGGCTGTCCAGATGGAAGCGATGACGCACGGCCGGGTTGACCCCGAACAGCAGCAGATGGCCGAGGTCGGTGTCGGCTTCGATACCCTTGAAGATGTGCACGCCAAAGCGCTGGGCCATTTCGGCGTAGCTGGCGTCGAGTTCCGCGTCGATCGGAAACAGCCGATGCTCCGTGAAGCAGATCGCGCCGAGCGGGGCCGGATGGCGCGCGATCGCCTCGAGGTATTGCTCGGGCGCGACGTTTGAATCGGACGAGAGCCGCGTGTGGACGTGCAGATCAACCAGCATACGAGATGAATTTTCACACGGCGCGACGGCGCTTGGAAGGCCATTCGGTTCAGGGACCGGCGAAATCGTCATGCACGCGCAGATGGTCGCGCAACGAGATCATCCCGGTGGTGCTGAAGACCAGCGCCTGGATCTGCGCCCGATCGAACTCGGTGGGCACGGTGCCCCACAAGTCGACCGTATCGCCGTCGATCGCGATGCGCACGTTGGCATAGCCCGACGCGTCGAGCGCCTGGCGCAATGCTACCAGCCGTAGGTCCTCGCCTTCGGGTGCCGCGCCGCTGCCCGGCGCCGGCGCGTCCGGCGCAGCCGCGGAGCCGCTGGTCGAGTCCGCGTTGTTGGCTGCACCGATACTGTTCCAGAGCGCCCTCGCGATCATGAATAACAGCGCGAATAGCGCCATGAAGATCAGGATCGGGCGGCGCACGCCGCGGCGCCGATGCATGGGCGATCTGTCGGGGAAGGTGACGCCGCGGCGCTGTCGGCGATGCGTGGCGTGGCGGTCCGCGCCGGGCATCGGCAGGATGATGGTCTGGTCGCCGGGGCCAAGCGCGAACGGCGCGGTGGTCGCGCGCAGGTCGGCGGCGCAGTACGAGCAGAAGTGCGATTCGCCCGGAATCGACCGCGCGCAACTCGGACATTTGATGTTCCGATTGACGCTCAGCACAGTGGGCGCTCCGGCGATCGCCGCCGGCGAGGCCGCGGCGCGGGCACCGGGCGCAGCCGCGCCCGCATTCGCGTTCGCCGACGAATTGCCGGTGCCCAGCGGCAGGTTCATCTGTGGGCGGCCGCCGGCCGGGGCCGGATTCGCCGCGAGCGGCGGCATCGCCGAGGGGTTGCTCACACCCGCGCGGATCTCGATCAGGCGGTGGCGAAATTCGGCCGCGTCGCGCATCCGATTGACCACGTCGTAGGCGAGCGCCTGATCGACCAGCGCCGCGAGCGCCGGATTGATCTCGGGGCTGAGCTTGCGCAGCGGCGGAAAGCTGAATGGCGGCTCGGCCGCGGGGTCGCGTCCCGACAACGCGTGATGCATCGTGGCGCCGAGCGCGTAGAGGTCCGAGCGCGTCTCGACCCGCCCGCGATATTGCTCGGGCGGCGCGTAGCCCTGCGTCCCGATCATGGTGGCGTTGCTCAGCGGCGCGAAATGGCGCGCGATGCCGAAGTCGATGAGCTTGGCCTGACCGTCGCGCGTGAGCATGACGTTCGACGGTTTCAAGTCGCGGTAGATGACCGGGGGATCGAGATTGTGCAGGTACTCGAGCGTGTCGAGCACCTGCACCGCGATTTCGATGACTCGCGCGGGAGGCAGCTTGCCGCCCGCTTCGCGCAGATCTTCCTCGAGCGTCGTGCCGTCGATAAATTCCATCACCAGGTAGTGACGATTGGCGTCGCTGAAGCGATCGAAAATGCGCGGGATATGTTCGTTGGCGAGGCGCGCGAGCATGTCGGCCTCGCGCTGGAAGGCGGCCACCGCCTGCTGCTGCATGTCGGGGCTGGTGAAGCTGTCGACCATCTCGGCGAGCGCGCACGAACGCCCGGCCAGCCGCAGATCCTCGGCGAGATAGACCAGCTTCATGCCACCGCCTCCGAGTGGCCTGACGACGCGGTAGCGCCCGCCGACGATAGTCGCCGGGGCGATCATGAAAGCCTGCGTCCGGCCGCGTTCACTGCGGGCGCCGCGCCGCCGCGGGCAGGGCGCGCGAGGCATTGGCGCGCGCCGATCGCGCCACCGCCTCTTCCCGGATTGCACCGGCGAACGCCGCGTTGCCCGCGCAAATCAGATGCAGCAGGAAGCCCAGCGGCGGCGACGCTTGATAGGCGAAGGTCACGCCGAAGAACCAGACGATCGCGGCGCCGCGCCGGCCCTTGTAAAACTGGCCGAGTCCGGGCACCAGGCTGAGAAAAAACGCGGTGACAGGGCGCCAGCTAATCTCCTGGCTGAGCCATAGCGTGCCAGCCAGCGGCGCGCCGCATTCCTTGCAGAACGACGCGTCGAGCACCGTCACCGCCTGTCCGCATTGCGAACAAAAGCGCGCGTTGATTGAGGCTGAGTCAGGCATCGTAATTCGGCTCAGTGATTGATCGCCGCGCTAGGCGTGAAAGGTGAACTCCGCGTCGCCCAGTTTCACGGCGTCGCCGCTGGACAGCGGGGCCTCGCTGACGCGATTGCCGCCGAGCCAAGTGCCGTTCTGGCTGCCGAGATCGCGCACCCGAAATGCGCCGTTGGCCGCCTCGATCGCCGCATGGTAGCGCGAGACCGACGCGTCGCTGATCACGATATCATTGTCGAGCGCGCGCCCGAGCCGCGTCGCCGCGCCGGCGCGCAGCGTAAAGCGCTGGCCCGCGGCGCCCGCCAGGTAGGGCGTCGAGTTCGGCGCATGCCCCGATTGGGCTGACGATGACGCTGACGGCGTAAATCCCGCGACCGAACTCCCCGCCACGCTGGGCGTGCCCGCGGCGATCGGCGGCGCAGCGTAGCTACGCGCGGCCGATGCCGGCGTGGCCAGATGTGCCGGATGAGCGGTGTTCCGCTCGTGAAACGTCATCTCATAGTCGCTGATCTTGATGCGATCGCCGTCGTGCAAAGCGACCGTTTCGATCCGATGGCCGTTGACCAGCGTGCCCTCCTGCACGGCCAGATTGCGGATCGCATAGCCGGCGGCGGTCTTGTCGATGCGGGCGTGGCGTGGCTGCACGCCGGAGTCGCCGAACAGACCGACCTGATTTTCTTCCGCCCGGCCGATCGTAACCGCGGCGCCCTCGAGCCGGAACTGGCGTCCCTTGAGCCGTCCCGCTTCGACCGCTATCCACGCCGCCTTGGTCAGTTCCTGCACGAGACCGATGAACAGGCCGATGGCGAGGCCGATCGCGCTCAGACCGACGAGCCGCGAGGGCATTCCGCTCTGGCTCAGCGAGGCGATCAGATCGAAGGTCAGGCCGCCGACGATTCCGCCGACCCATCCGCCCGCCGCGCCCTTGAGTACGTTGGGCAGCGAGAGCGTCGCGAGCCCCACGCCAGCGCCCAGCATCATCCCCATCAGGGTCCATCCGACGACCCGGGCGAGCACCATGTAGAAGTCCGAGCCGGCCTGAGCGACGCCCCATCCGCCGGCCGAGAGAATCGCGCGGAAGGCGATATTGGAATAGTAGGTCGCCGGCAACGACAGCAGCACGCAGACGATAAAGCCGCGCATAAAACGGGATCTGACGCGTGGCGTGAGCTCGAGCGAATTGTCCTCGGCGGCGAGCACCAGGCCGCCGATCGCACCCGCCATCAGCGCCATCGCCAGGAAATTGCCGACGATCTGCCAGTTCGACATGGTTTCGGTCAGCGAATGGTTGTGGCTGACCATCTCGACCGGAATCCATCCGATCGCGCCGCCGACCAGTCCGGCCAGGGCCTTGAAGGTCAAGTCGCGCCGATCGATCGCGCCACTCATGCGGAGTGATCCTTCGAACATTTTCCAACCATAGCAGAGATTAATCGCCGTCCGCCGTCACTTATATTAACCCGCCGCGCGCACATGGAAAACGCCCCGCGCGCGTGGCTCGAATGCGCGAAGATCGGCGCAATAACTCGAAGTCAGACGGGCCGTGTCATGACCGCCAGTCTTCGGGTCAGGTGGCGACCTTCGCCGTGAAGATCTCTGCCTCTATCGCGAATTCGCGCGCCGACTCGTAGCGCCCGAGGTCGAGGATGAAATAGGTCGCACCCGCATGATGTTCGGCTTCCAGATGGGCGCGTGCCCGGGCGTGATCATCGAGCTTGAGTCCGCGCCGCACGACGATCTCGACGTCTTCGCGCCGATGCGCGCGCAGCCGCTCCTTGAGCGCGGCGACCGCATGCGCGAGCTTGTCGGCCGGCAGCATCGGATGCCATCCGTCGCCGAACTCGACCACCCGATCGAGCGCCGGAGCGCCGTTGCCGCCAATCCAGATCGGCGGGCGGGGCGGCCGCGGCGCGAACACGAACGGCGCGAAGTTGACCAGATTGCCGCGATACTCCAGCGCGTCGTTGGCGAACAGATGCCGGATCACGCGCAGGGTCTCGTCGCTGACCCGCCCGCGCATCCGCTTGTCCACGCCGAGCGCAGCGAACTCGCTCTTCATCCAGCCCACACCCGTGCCGAGGATCATCCGCCCGCCCGAGAGCTCCTGGATGGTCGCGACCTGCTTGGCGGTGAGCACGGCCGGCCGATAGGGCAGCACCAGCACCGAGACGCCCAGCCGGATCCGCTCGGTTACGCCGGCCAGAAACGCGAGCGTCGCGAGGACGTCGAGGTAGCGGCCGTCCGAGCCCTCGGTGTCGTCGGGCGGGATACACAGGTGGTCCGAGACGAAGAGCGCATCGAAGCCCAGTTGCTCGGCGACGCGGGCGCATTCGCGGATCGTTTCGCGGGTCGATTGCGGACCCATGTTGCGCAGGGCAATGCCATATTTCATCGTGCTTCTCCCGGTAGTATTCGTGGCTGCGCGCGCCGGCTGATTCGCGCGGCGGGCACGGCTAGGCTAAAGCATAGCGCGGAGCGGGTGAACGATTAATGGGCCGACCGTCAGCCAGCGAGCGCAAGCCGTACAACATGGACGCGATCGTCGACGTCGCGGTGCAGGTGTTTTTGCGCCGCGGCTACGACGGCGCGTCGCTCGACCAGGTGGCCGAGGCGGCCGGTATCACCAAGGCCAGCATTTACTATCATGCCAGTGGCAAAGAGGCGCTGCTCGCGCGCGGCGTCGGGCGGGCGCTCGACGCGCTGTTCGCGGTGCTCGAGGAGCCCGCCGCACAGTCGGGTCCCGCGATCGATCGGTTGTGCCACGTGATGCGCCGCACGGTTGAGATCACGGCGACGCGGCTGCCCGAAGTGGCGCTGCTGCTACGCGTGCGCGGCAATACGCCGACCGAGCGATCGCTGCTGGCGCGCCGGCGCGAGTTCGACCACCTGGTGGCGACGATCGTGGCCCAGGCGCAGGCGGCGGGGGAGGTGCGCGCCGACCTCGACGCCGGTCTGGTCACGCGCCTGCTGTTCGGGATGCTCAACTCGATCACCGAATGGTACCGGCCGGGCGGTGGCCTGAGCGCCAAGGATATCGTCGCGGCGGCAACGCGGATCGCGTTCGACGGACTCAAGTAGCGGCGCCGCGCATCGGGCTATCCTACGCTTGACAAAAACGGTGGGCCATTTTATAAATCGACCAAATGGTTGATTTAGTCCGCCGCGTGACCACGGAGGCCATTTAAGATGGGCGCGTCCACAATCAAGCTCGCCAACGCGAAGCTCAACGTTACCGAACCGACCGTCGAGGAGCTCAAACAGGCGCTCTTCTACCCGGCGGCCGGTTTGACGCCGGCACCAGCAGTTCCGCAGCCGAATATCTTTCCCTTCGAATGGCGCGTCGAGACGCCGAAACTTGCCGAGATCTACGAACGGGCGAAGCTCGAGGGCTTCAACCCGGCGTCGATTCCATGGGCGACGCTCGACCCCGATTCGTTCACCGCCGACGAGCGTGTCGCGATGATGTACTGGTGGGCGCTGCTGTCGAATTTCGATTCGTCGGGCCCGGCGGTCTTCGCGCGTGCGATGATCCATGCGTTCGAGGTTCACGAAGAGGATCCGGTGCGCAAGTGTTTTTTTTCGATCACGCGCGACGAGGTCAATCACGAGGAATGCTGCCAGCGCGCGATCCAGCGGCTGGTGCCGGGCGGTCCGCTCAACTTCGAGCCGCGCAGCGAACTCGAACACGCGGCGGTCAACAATATCCAATGGCTTTACCATAACGGCGGACGCTACTGGACCGGCTTCAACAACGCGGTCGGTAAATATCCGCTGGCGGTGCTCTTCACCTCGTTCATGCTCGGCGAGGTGGCGTCGTCAACGCTGTTTCACGGGATGGCGCGGGCGACGCGGCATCCGGTCTTCGAGCAGGTTTTTCGCAGCGTCGGCCGCGACGAATCGCGCCACCTGCAGATCTGCATCACGCTGCTCGAGCAACAATGGCCCGGGCTGAGCGACGAATACCGCGGCTTCGTAACCAAGCAGTTGCGCGCCGGCTTCGTGTTTCTCTCGATGATTCTGTGGGAGCCGCCGATGATGTTCTGGCAGTTGCCCGACTACTTCCTGCAAAACCATCGCGTGCTGCTCAATATCGCGCGGCGCGCCGGGCTGGGGGTTTTGTCGGTCGACGATCAGGCGGAGAACTGGCGCGTCGCGATCGCCAAGGTGCGCAAGCTGCTCGAGCGCTGGCGGATCGAATTTCCGGCGATTCCCGAACTCGATATCGAAGGCGTCGACGTCGGCGATATCAGCGACGCGGACATTATCCCGGTATTTTGACGGCGCGGGCGAAGCGGGTGGCGGCGACGCACCATAGCGTAACGAACCGAGGGTATTGGCGATGAGCGTCGATCTCGTAATTGCGAACAGTGTCGCCGAAATTGTGCTCAATCGGCCGGCCAAGATGAACGCGTTTGACGACGCGATGGTCGCCGCGCTGAACGAGCGGCTGGGCGAAGCCGAGCGGGCGGCGGTGCGCGCGCTGATCATTCGCGGCGAGGGGCCGGGCTTTTCGGCCGGCCGCGACCTGGGCGACGCCGCGCCGGGGACCGAGGACGCCGAGACCATCGTGCGCACGGTCTTCAATCCGGTCATCCGGCGCATCGCGAATTTTCCCGCGCCGTCGTTCGCCGCGGTCCACGGACCGTGCCTCGGCGCCGGCCTGGGAATCGCGCTCGCGTGCGACGTGGTCTATATCGCCGACGACGCCAAAATCGGATCGCCCTTCGCGCGGATCGGCGCGGTGCTCGATTCCGGCGGCCACGCCTTTTTCGTCGAACGCCTCGGCAGCCATCGCGCGCTCGAATTGATGTACACTGGCCGCCTGCTGAGCGGCGCCGAGGCGGCGGCGGCCGGCCTCGTCAATCGCGCGTTCGCGCGCGACGCGGTGCTCGGCGAGATGCGCAAGCTCGCGGCGCAGGTCGCGGCGGGGCCGACGGCGGCGCTGATGGAATCGAAGCGGATCGTGCGGCGCATCCTCGACGAGCATCCGGGCCTCGACGAGGTGCTGGCGGCGGAGGCGCGGGCGCAAGGCGCGGCCGGGCGGACGGCGGACTATAAGGAAGGCATCACGGCATTCCAGGAAAAGCGCCCGCCGAAATTCTCGGGCCGGTAACGCGGTCTGCGTATCGCAATGATCGTCTGCTAATTTGCGCGGTGCGCTAGCGGCGAGAGTAGGTAGAATCCTTCACGAAGTTCCAGATGCCCTCTCCTTCAAGAGAAAAAAGGTGCCAAACATGACGAGGATCCAGAGCATTGCGCCGAGGACTATTCCGATTCGATTAATGGCGGAGTAGTGGCCCTCCACCTCGTCAGGTTCATTCATTTGATTAATGCTGCGCTGAACGATGACGATCGGAAAGACAGCGAGCACTGATCCCCAACCGCGAAGACCGGATAATTCTGGTAGGACGAGGAGTAAGTACCACGCTCCAGAAATAGCTACTGGGCTCCAACTCACTATATTGCCCTTCTCAGAAGCTCGCCTTCGCACGGATCGAATTAGCGGATAGAAGAATATCCCACAAAGTATCGCCCGGAGAGCGGGATTAAAGGAACGACCATCATCACGCCGAATATAGTCCCATTGTCGGTAGAACCAATGAATTTGATAAAGGCCAAACGTGCATATAGTCATTACCAAGAGCTTATGAATAGCAATCGGACAGAAAAACCGAGACGGTTGTACGGTGGCGAGAGGGGATAGCGTTGGCTCGATC
>DATLRA010000158.1:0-7331 GCA_035534935.1 Binataceae bacterium (SeqCode) | reverse complement strand
CGAAACCAGATAATTGCGGAACCAAAGCTGTGAAATTTCCCGCGGCTGCCGGCAGTCATCAATCGAGCCTCCCATCGCACCGTGACGGATCGGCGCGTAGCGGAAATGGTCACGCATCCTATTTCACAATTAATCGCGGTTCACAACGTAAAATATGACCGCCGGCGGACGGCTCGCGGGCGGCCGCGAACGATGCGGCGGTGACGTGATCGGTGCGGCCGGGCGGCGTCGCGATCAGGGCGGTGGGGCCGCGGGGCCACGCGGCGGGCCGGCCAGGAATGCGCGCTCGGCGGCGAGCGCGCGAGCGAGGGCGGCCGGAGGTATTTTCGCTTCGAGCGCCTGATTGAAAACCAGCTGCACCATGCCGTCGCGCATGCCGAATTCGAGCATTCCGGTGTGAAAGTCGCCGGCTTTTACCTCGCTGGCGATTTTCAGGAAGGCCAGCGGGGTCGAGGTCACGGCGCTGGCCAGGATCACGTCGGGCGCGACGGCGTTCTGGTTGTTGAATGCGCCGAAGGCGAAAACGTGCGCCTGGGAAGCCGCCTCGAAGACCCCGAGGCCGGCCGCGTCGGCGTCGTGGATGAGCACGTCGGCGCCCTGGCTGATCTGCGCGAGCGCGGCCTCCTTGGCCGCACCTACGTCGTCGAAATTGCCGGTATAACTGACCAGCACGCGGCCCGTGGGCCGCACCGCCAGGAAGCCGCGCCGGAAACCGTCGAAGGTCACGCGGATAGCCGGCAGTTCGATGCCGCCGATGGCGCCGGCGACGCCGGTCTTGGATACGCCGCCCGCCAGCACGCCCTCGATATAGGTTGCCTCGTCGACGTTGAAGCTGAGTGAGGCGACGTTGCGGGACGACTGGCTGCCGGAACTGACTATAAACCAGGTATTGGGGAATTGCCGCGCCACTTCGATCGCGGTGTCGGTATATTCGAATCCATGCGCGAAAATCAGATTGAAGCCGCGCGCGGCGAAATAGCGGAACGCATCCTCGAAGTCGGCCGGCGATCTGGTCTGCACCAGCGCGGTGTCGGCGCCCAGTTTATTTTTGATTAGCTGCAAACCCTCGAACGCCGCGGCATTCCAGCCCGCGTCGCTGACCGGACCCGGCGTGAGCAGGGCGACACGAAACCCGGCGGCGGGTGCCGGCGCTCCGGGATGCGACGTGCAGCCTGCGAGTAAACTCATGTATATCAGCGCAAAAGCAATCAGCAGAAATTTCCAACTCGCCGCGACGCGGAAAGCGGTTCGCTTCATGCCGAAGGGTCGTTCGATCGGTCCGGGATATTCGGCGTTCATCGCTGGCGAGGCCGGTGACGATTAGCTATTGCCCATAGTCAGTGCGATCGGGTACGCCGGCGCGCTGAAAGCCGACGCGGCGCTCGTTGCATTTGTTGCATTGCCCGCAATGCCGGCCGCCGACCGGAGCCATGCAGGTCATAGTCAATTCGAGCGGCAGATGATTGAAGCGCCGGATTATTTCGTCCTTGTGAATACTTCTGAAGGGCGCCCGGATAGCGACCTCGCGCCCGAGTCCGCAGGTCAGGGCGCGGGCAAAATCCTCAAAAAACCGCGGCGTCGCGTCGGGGAACGGATTGCCGCCGAGCGAGCCGATCGCGACCTGGGCGACGCCGTGCGTGCTGCACCATACCGCCGCCACCGCGATCAGCAGGATGTTGCGGCCGGGCAGGAAAACCGAGTCGTCGGGCTCGTCGGCCGCCGGAACCTCGCCGCCGTTGACGCTCCAATGATTGCCGTACATCGCGCCGGTCGGCACCTCGAGCACCGTAACCGGTGCGACGTTCGGATTGTTTTGCGCACGCAAGAAGGCCTGGAGCGCATCCTGCTCGGGCTTTTCCCACGCGAGGCCGCACTCCACATAAATCGGGTAAACCTGCGCACGCTGGGCCTCTTCGGCCAGCAGAACCGCGCTATCCAGCCCACCGCTCGCCAGAACCGCAATTTTGTCCAAAATAAACCTTTCCCGCCGCGGGCGCAAAACGCCCCCGCCCGGCGGGCCAAATGGATCAACCTACTCTATTTTGTTAGGATCGCGCGGCACAACTGGCAAAAGGGAAGACATGGTCCGGCAAGGCTCGACCTGGTACGTAGATTTTTTTCGCAACGATTACCTCAATGTTTACGGTCATCTGTTCACCGCTGAACGGGCCGCGAAAGAGGCCGCGTTCGTGGTCCGCACGCTTGGGCTGCAGGCCGGCGCGCGCATGCTCGATCTGTGCTGCGGGCAGGGGCGCCATTGCGTGGCGCTGGCGCGGCATGGATTGCACGTAACCGGCCTCGATCTGAATCCCGCCTACCTGGAACTCGCACGGCAGGCCGCCGATGAGGCCCGTGTAGCGATCGAATGCGTGGCGGCGGACATGCGCCAGATTCCGTTCGAGAACGCGTTCGCCGCCGCCGTGAACATGTACTCGTCATTTGGTTACCTCGAATCCGAGGCCGACGACGCGCGCGTGCTCGCGTCGCTGGCGCGCGCGCTCAAGCCCGGCGGTCAGGTGATGCTCGATATGCTCAACCGCGAATGGGCGGTGGCGAACTATATCCAGAACGACTGGCATGCGGCGCAAGACGGGACGTTATATGTCGAGCGGCGCGATCTGGATCTCGCCAGCAGCCGGATGCGCGTGCGGTTTACGATCGTCGAAGCGCAGGGCGGGCGGCACGAATCCGTTGGGCACGATATCCGCCTCTACACGCTGACCGAGACCACGCGCCTGCTCGAGCATGCGGGCCTCGGCGTGACCGAAGTGTTCGGCGGCTTCGACGGCGAGCCGTATTCGATCGAGACGCGCCGCATGATAATCGCCGCGCGCAAGATCTAGCGGCCAGCGCAAGTTTTTGCCGCCGGCGTCCGCGATCAGCCGGATTTACGCAGGGCCTCCTCGACGAAATCGAAACGATCGTTGCCCCAGAACATCTCGTCGCCGACGAAGATGGTCGGCGCGCCGAAGGCGCCGCGCGCGACCGCCTCGTCGGTGTTGCGCCGCAGCTCGTCCTTGATCTCCGGACGATCGGAATTGGCGGCGAGGCCGGCGGGGTCGAGTCCGGCGCGATGGGTCACGCCGGCCAGTACGGCGGGATTTCCAAGGTCGAGTCCTTCCGCCCAAATGGCGCGAAAAATTGCCTCATTGTAGGCCGGGAACGCACCGAGATGGCGCGCGGCAACCGCACCGCGCATCAGCGCGAGCGTGTTGCCGAGAAACGGATGCGGATTGAGCGCGAAGCGCACGCCGTAGCGCGCCGCCCACCGTTTGAGTTCCGTGCCCATGTAGCGCGCCTTGGCCGGCACGGACATCGGCGAGCTGTTGGCGGTCGCCTTGAGCACCGCGCCGAGCAGGATCGGACGGTAAACGACCGTCGCGCCGTTGCGCTTGGCGAAGCCGGGCAACTGGATGTGGGCGAGATAGCTGAAGGGGCTGCCGTAGTCGAAGAAAAATTCGATAGTTTTGGCCATGATTGATTCCGGCGGTGCGAATCAGCGTCCCTTAAAGACCGGCGCGCGCTTTTCGTTGAATGCCTTGATCGCTTCCCGGGTGTCGTCGCTGGCCGCCATTTCGTAGATGCTGCGCAGCTCATTTTCGATCTGGGTTTCGAGCGATTCGTTCATCCCACTGTGCATCAGCCGCTTGGCCGCGGCCAGCGCGCGGGTCGCACCGCGGGCGAGGTCGGCGGCCAGGGCGTCGGTCTGCGCGACCAGTTCGGCGTCGCGCGCGACGCGGTTGACGATGCCCCATTCGAGCGCCTCGCGCGCGCTCAGCGTGCGGTTGGTGTAGGCCAGTTCGAGCGCGCGGCCGAGTCCGATGCGGCGCGGCAGGAAGTAGGTCGTGGTGGCGTCGGGCGTGAGGCCGCGGCGGGTGTACGCCATGACGAACTTGGCCGATTCGGCCGCGACGATCAGGTCGCATCCGCAGGCTAATCCCATGCCGCCGCCGGCCGCCGTGCCGTTGACCTCCGCGATCACCGGGAAGGGTGCGCGCACGATGCGCGAGAGCGCGACGTGGATCAGCGAGACGCGGCTCTTGAGCGCGCCCGGCGCACTGTAGAACGCCTTCAAGTCGGCGCCCGCGCAAAAGAAGCGGCCGTCGCCGCCGCTGATGATCAGCGCGCGGACGGCGGTATTTTCCTCGGCGCGGATCAGCGCGTCCACCAGCTCGCTCGACAGCGCCTCGTTGAGCGAATTGGCGGCCTCGGGGCGGTTCAGCGTAATGCGCGCGACGCCGCCGTCGAGGGCATATTTGATCGCGGTGTAGTCGGCCATCGCGATGGACCTCCGTGGTTGAATGATCCCGCCCGCGCCGGAGCGCATCGTCGAACCTCAATAACCCACGTGGTTGCATCATGCAACCAGCGGCGAAAAGCGCAGCGGCCGGCGTGTCCCGGCGGTTGCCTGACGCGATCGGTATGCCGTACCCTCTGCGCATGCGGCGCAAAACCTTCGCCCGGATGAATTGCTCGATCGCGCGCACGCTCGAGCTGGTCGGCGAATGGTGGACCATGCTCATCCTGCGCGAGGCATTTCTCGGCACGCGCCGCTTCCGCGACTTCCAGTGCAATCTCGGCATCGCGCGCAATATCCTGTCGGCACGGCTCAAGAAGCTGGTCGCCCGCGGGATCCTTGAACGAGCGCCGGTGCCCGGTGGCGGCCGGCGCCTCGAGTATCGTCTGACCGCCAAGGGGCGCGGGTTTTTCCCGGTCCTGATGGCGCTGATGCAGTGGGGCGATCGCTGGGTCGCCGGGGCCGAACGCGCGCCGATCAAGGTCGTCGATCGGCTCTCGGGCGCCGAGATCGCCGAAATCCAGGTAACCAGTTGCGACGGGCGGATGCTCGGCCCGGCGGATATCGCGATGGTCGCGGGTCCCGGAGCGGCGCCTTCCACGCGGGCGCGGCTGTCGAGCGATCGCCCATCCAAGCCGCGCGCCGGGCCGGCGCTGGAGGCCGGGCCGCGCCGTCGCGCCGGCCGTGGCGCGCGTCGCGAAGGAAGCAAGCTGGGCGGCTAGAGCTTGCGACGCACCCCCGCTTCAACAGAAAATGTCGCCAACATTATGTACCAGATGTACCAGCGCAAATTCGCCCGGCTCATCCGGCTCGTCATGACGGTCATTATGCTAACGGTCGGGGCGATTACGATCGCGGCGCGCCCGGCCGGCGCCGCCGGCAAGCATCATTACGTGGTGCCCAGGCGCCGCCATTACTTCTCGCCCGACCGCGAACTGCGCGCGGTGGTGGTGGGGGACGATCCGCAACCGCATCGGCGCACTGCCGAGAGCCGCGTCGAGATCCTGCGGGCCGACGGCACGGTGGCGAGTTCGGTCGACTACTCCTCGCCCGACGGCGCGCACGGTCTCGGCGTGGTCAAGGCCGCGTGGACGCCCAATTCGGAGTTCTTCGTTTACAGCATGGCGTCGTCCGGCGGCCATCAGCCGTGGAAGTCGCCGACCTACTTCTATAGCCGCAGGATCAATAAGACCCAGGGTATCGAGCAGACGCTCGGCAAGCCGGTGCTCTCGCCGGACTTCACGCTGAGCGCGCCGGCCACCGTGACGATCGCGACCTGGCACAAGCCGCCGCTCGACACGAACGCGGAAATTGCCGAGGACCTGCGCCTCGGCGACCTGGCGTACAATCCGGCTGCGCAGCCGCTTCAGCCGCGCACGCAGACGACGCCCAAGCCCTGATCGCCGGCGCGCGCGCCGCAGCGGAAATCGCGGGGCGCGACGCACGTCCGCTGCGAACGGCGCGCGGGACCGCCGGCGTTAGAGCGTTGGCAGATACGTTCGAAGATTTCCCATACTTGAGCAGGTGAACGTCACCGCCGAATAAGATCGGGCGCAGCAGATGGACGACGAATTCGAGGAGAATCTTGCCCGGG
This sequence comes from Binataceae bacterium (SeqCode), assembly GCA_035534935.1. Classification (GTDB taxonomy): domain Bacteria; phylum Desulfobacterota; class Binatia; order Binatales; family Binataceae; genus JADMIL01. The sequence goes on along the minus strand of DATLRA010000158.1, from coordinate 1,440 downwards.
CCTGGTCTTTTCGGCGCGCGCGGGCCGCTGTGGTAACCGCGAATCCGCAAAGGGGAGTCAGCTACATGAAGGGCTTCAAGGAATTTCTGTTGCGCGGCAACGTGGTCGACATGGCCGTGGGTATCGTGATCGGCGCGGCCTTCGGCACAGTGATTGCTTCATTCGTCAAGGATCTGATGACCCCCTTTATCGCGGCGGTGGTGCGCGCGCCGGATTTTTCCAAGATCGCGTTTACCCTCAACGGTAGCAAATTCATGATCGGTAACTTTCTCAACGGCCTGATCTCGTTCGTCCTGATCGCCGCGGTGGTCTACTTCGGGATCGTGCTGCCGGTCAACAAACTGGTCGAGCGCGCCAAGGGACCGGTCGTGCCGACCACCAGGCCGTGTTCCGAATGCCTCAGCGAAATTCCGCTGGCCGCGCGCCGCTGTGCGCATTGCACCTCACCGGTCGCGCCGGTCGCCTCCTGAACCTCGCGGGCCGCGCGGCGGATCGACGCCGCATCACGGTCGCGCCTCTTCGCCGGCGGCGGCCAGCGCGATGCGCCCGGCGGCGGCGCGTGCGGGTGTGCAGGATGCGGGCGCCGCGCTAAGCTGAGCGCGGCAAGAGGAGTTGGCGGATCGCGATGGCGCTTGGAGCGGTGGTCTTATGGATCCACGTGCTGTGCGGCGTGGTGTGGGTCGGAACCTGCGCAAGCTTCGTGCTGGCGGCGTCGGCGATCACCGCGGAGTCAGCCGAATGGCGCGCGTTCGCCATGCGCGCGGCCCCGCGCATCAACCGTATCAATGTCGTGACGGCGTGCACGATTCCGCTGACTGGCCTGGGCAATCTGGTCTACCTCGGGATGACGCGCAGCACGCCGTTTCCGCCCGCCTTCTTCGCCGTGCTCAGTCTCAAGGTGCTGATCTACTGCGCGATGGGTATCATGCTGGCGGCGTCGATGGCCGCCGAGACGGCGATGCGCGCGGACTATGCGCAAGACGAGGGCGCGAACGAAGCGGGCGACGGCGCGTTGCGCAGACTGGTGCGGCTCTATGGGCTGATCGCGGCCTTCGGCACGGTCGCGCTGGTGCTCGGACTGTGGCTGGCGGGCACCTGACGACGCGTGGCGGCGGATATGCTGGCGCCCCGACCGGCGCGCGGGAATAATCGGCGGGAAGAACCGGCATTCATATTCGGCGCGAAGCAACAGATGGAAGCACCGGCCAAGCTCCAAATCGGCGAATTTACGATCGCCTTTCTGAGCGACGGCATCTGGCGCAATGACGGCGGATGCATGTTCGGCGTGGTGCCGCGTGAACTGTGGCAGCGCGAGCATCCGGCCGACGATCAGAACCGTATCCGGCTCAACCTGACCTGTCCGTTAATCATCCGCGGACGCGACGTGATCGTGGTCGACACCGGGATCGGCAACCGCCTGAGCGCGGTCGAGCGGCGGAT
>DATLRA010000157.1:0-10465 GCA_035534935.1 Binataceae bacterium (SeqCode) | reverse complement strand
CCGCCGCGGGCGACGCGACGCGAGCGGCAACGGAAAGAATTGCCAGGAGTATGAGTCATGAATGAAACAGGGAATCCGCTGCGGCGGCTCGGCCAATTCGGCCAGAGCGTGTGGCTCGATTACATCCGGCGCGATCTGCTCGCCTCGGCTGAGTTCCGCCGCATGATCGATGAAGACGGACTCGACGGCATGACCTCGAATCCGACCATCTTCGAAAAGGCCATCGGCGGCTCGAACGATTACGACGATCAATTGACCGAACTGGTGCGCGCCGGCCGCGGCGTCGACGAACTCTACGAGGCGCTCACCACCACCGATATCAAGGCGGCGGCCGACAAGCTGCGCCTGGTCTACGACCGCTCGCAGGCGCGCACCGGCTACGTCAGCTACGAGGTCTCGCCGCTGCTCGCGCACGACACCGACGGGACGATCGCCGCGGCGCATCGCTACTTCACGCTGATCGATCGGCCCAACCTGATGATCAAGGTGCCGTCGACGCCGGCCGGCATTCCCGCGATCGAGCAACTGATCGGCGAGGGCCACTGCATCAACGTCACCCTGATGTTCTCGGTCAAGCATTACGAGAGCGTCGCGACGGCCTACCTCCGCGGCCTCGAACGGCGCGCGCGGGCGGGCGGCGCGCTCGAGCGGATCGCGTCGGTGGCGAGCGTCTTCGTCAGCCGGGTCGAGGCGCTGGTCGACAAGCGGCTCGACGATCGCGGCAAGCGCAACCCCGACGAAGCGGTCGCGGCGCTGCGCGGCTCGGCGGCGGTGGCCAATACCAAGTTGATCTACCAGCGCTTCAAGGAGCTGTTTGGCGACGCCGGCTTCAAGGCGTTGGCGGCCCGGGGCGCGCGCGTGCAGCGGCCGCTGTGGGCGTCGACCGGAACCAAAGATCCGACGTACAGCGACATCAAATATATCCAGGAGCTGATCGGTCCCGAGACGGTCAACACGATGCCGCCGGCGACGATGGATGCCTATCGCGACCACGGCACGCCGCGCGCGACGATCGAGGAGCACGTCGCCGAGGCGCGCGACGCGGTGCGGCGGCTTGGCGCGATCGGGATCGACCTGGACGAGGTCGGCGAAATCCTGCAGCAAGAGGGCGTCGAGTCGTTCAGCAAATCGTTCACCGATCTGATCGCGGTGATCAGCAAACGGCGCGCCGCGATCGTCGCGGGCTAGCGCGATCGGAATTGATTCGAGTGGAATTGGTCTGAGATGAACGAGCCAAAGATTATAATTCTCGACGACGCGGCGGCGCTCTACGCGCATGCCGCCGAAGAGATCGCGCATTTCGCCGGTGAAGCGGTCTGTTTGCACGGCGAGTTCGCGCTGTGCCTGTCGGGCGGATCGACGCCGGCCGCGACCTATGAAATGCTCGGCACGAAATTCCATTTCAGCGTCGATTGGAAGGAAGTGCAGTTCTTCTGGGGCGACGAACGCTGCGTCGGACCCGACGATCCGGCGAGCAACTTCGCGATGACCACGCGGACGCTGCTCGCCAAAATCGACGCGCGGCCCGCCCAGGTCCATCGGATCGCCGGCGAGTTGCCGCCCGACGATGCGGCGCGCGATTACGAAGCCGCACTGCGCAAGCATTTCGGGCTGGGCGCGGACGAGTTCCCGCGCTTCAACCTGGCGCTGATGGGTCTCGGCGACAACTCGCACACCGCGTCGCTCTTTCCCGGCAATCCCGCGATCCACGAAACCCAACGGCTGGCGGTCGCGGTTGAGGTCGATGATCCGACCCAGCGCCATCGCGTCACGCTGACCGCGCCGGTCTTCAACCATGCCGAGCGCGTGATGTTCCTGGTGAGCGGCGCGGCCAAGGCCCAGGCGGTGTGGAATATCCTCAAGGGTCCGCGCGACGCCGACCGCTTTCCCGCGCAGATTATCGCGCCCGACAACGGCGAGGTGACGTGGCTGCTCGATAAGGCGGCCGCGCGCCTGATCGTCTGAGCGCGCGACTACCGGCGATCGGGATGGCCGCTACGCGGCGGCGGTGCACGGGCTTAACATCGCACGCTTGCCACGTCACAATAGCGGGCTATGGGTCGCTTCGCGCTTCGTCACTGGACTTCGATTCTGATCGCCGCGGCGCTCGCCGTTTGGGCGGTCTTCTATCTGCCCGATACGCCGAGTTACGCCGTTGTGCGGCTCAAGCAATCGATCGACGCGCGCGACGGCGACGGCGCCGCGCGCTATGTCGATTTTTCGCAGGTCGTGCGCAACGCGGGCTACGAAATGTTCCAGGGTCAAAACGGCAGCGCCAGCGGTATGATCGGCGAATTGTTCGGCAAGGGCGCCGTCGATCTTTTGTCCGGTCCGATGGCCGCGTTGCTGCAATCATGGGCCGTGAGCCAGGTCGATGACGGCAAGCGCGAGGTGCAGATGCCCGCGGCGGCAGTCGCCGGCGCGATCCTCTTCATGCGTCGCAGCGGCGACGTGGCCTATACTCGCTGGCAGGACCACAAGGGCCAGATCTATGAAGTGCGCATCGCGCGCGAGCCGGGCGGATGGAAAATCGTCGAGGTCAAGAACGTCAAGCAATTGCTCGACAAACTCAAGCGCCAGCAGGAAAAGCAATTCAATTCCGCAACGGCCCCAGGAACGGAGCCACCATCCACCACACCTGACGGCGGATCGCCCGGCGGCGCCGCGCCCGACGCCGGCGTTTCACCTGACGCCAACTCGCCCGATGGCGGTCCGGGCGGCGGACCGTAGCCGCGTAACGAGCTTTCATTTCAGGTCGCACCGCGCCGCGAATTAACGCAGCGGTAGCTTCGCGGCAAACCGGGCGGCGCCGCAGGCACGTTTACTCTACCCGTCGGCACAGCTAAAATAGGCGAGCGCGGCCACAGAGCTCACGCGGCTCGGCCGCGCTTTTAGTTTTTCCCGCGCGCCCAAAATGCGACGACCAGACATTCGAAATTTAGCTATCGTAGCCCACGTCGATCACGGCAAAACCACGCTCGTTGATGCGATGCTGCGGCAATCGGGCGTGTTCCGCGCCAATGAACATCTGGTCGACCGGGTGATGGATTCCAATGCGCTCGAACGCGAGCGCGGAATCACGATCATGGCCAAGAACACGTCGATCACGCTGGGCGACACGCGTATCAATATCGTCGACACCCCCGGCCATTCGGATTTCGGCGGCGAGGTCGAGCGCACGCTCTCGATGGTCGACGGCATTCTGTTGCTGGTCGATGCCTGCGAAGGGCCGCTGCCGCAGACCCGCTTCGTGCTGAAGAAGGCGCTCGAGTCGCGCCTGCCGGCGATCGTCTGCATCAACAAGATCGATCGGGCCGACGCGCGCGTGACCGACGTGCTCGACGAGATTTACGACCTCTTCATCGACCTGGAAGCGACCGACGACCAGCTCGATTTCCCGGTGCTCTACACCAACGGGCGCGCCGGTACGGCCGCGCATAAGCTCGGCGACGAGTCGCACGACCTGGGTCCGCTGTTCGACACGATCATCAGCCATCTGCCGGGCCCCGAAGTCGAGACCGACGCGTCGCTGCAGTTCCAGGTGAACAACCTCGACTACGACGATTACGTCGGGCGCCTCGCGATCGGCCGGATTATCGCGGGCTCGATCGCGGTGGGCGCGAGCTATTCGCTATGCCGCGACGACGGCGCGCGCACGGTCTGCAAGATCGCGCGGCTCTACGGATGGCAAGGGCTCAAGCGTATCGAGCGCAGCGACGCGCAGGCCGGGGACATCGTGATGATCGCGGGCAGCGACGATATCGAGATCGGCGACACGGTAGCCGACCTCGAGAACCCGCGGCCGCTGCCCGGCATCCGGGTCGACGAGCCGACGGTCGCGATGACCTTCTCGGTTAACAACGCGCCGTGGGCCGGACGCGAGGGCGAATACGTTACCTCGCGCAAGCTCGGCGAGCGGATCATCTTCGAGTCGCGGCGCAACGTTAGCGTGCGGGTCGAGCAGTTGAGTGCCGAAGCCTGGCGCGTGATGGGCCGCGGCGAGCTGGCGCTCGCGGTGATTCTCGAAACGATGCGCCGCGAGGGCTACGAGCTACAGGTCTCGAAGCCCACCGTACTTACGCGTCAGCAGGATGGATCGCTGCTCGAACCGATGGAGTTCGTGGTCTGCGACATCCCCGAGGATCACATCGGCACGGTCACGCAACTGCTGTCGGCGCGCAAGGGCCGCATGCGCACGATGGTCACCCATGCGAGCGGCCGCGTGCGCGTCGAGTACGACGTGCCGGCGCGCGGCCTGATCGGATTTCGCGGGCGGTTCCTGGCCGACACACGCGGCATGGGCGTGATGCATACCATCTTCAACGGCTACGGGCCGTGGTGCGGCACGATCCGCTCACGCCAGAACGGCGCGATGATCTCGGACCGCGAGGGCGTGGCGAGCGCCTACGCGATTTTTCATTTGCAGGAGCGCGGACGCTTCTTTATTGGCGCGGGCGAGCCGGTTTACGAGGGAATGGTGCTGGGCGAATACGCGCGCGAGACCAATCTGCCGGTCAACGTCTGCCGCGAGAAAAAGCTGACCAATATCCGCGCGGCCGGCCACGACGAGGCGATCCGGCTGACGCCGCCGCGCGTGATGACGCTGGATACGGCGCTCGAATGGATCGACGAGGAAGAGCTGGTTGAGCTCACGCCCAAGACCGTGCGTATCAGGAACAAGATTCTGAAGACGGCGCTGCGCAACAAACATCGCGCCGGATGGTCCGACAGCGCGCCCGCCGAAATCGCCGAGAGCGATTGAGCGGCGGCGTTCGCGCGCGCTAATGCGTTGCACAGATCCGGCGGACTGATTTCGCCGGCTGGGGGCAGATGAGATTTGTCCGCAAGCTCGTCGCGAGCCTGCTGGTCGTGATTATCGTGGCGGGCGGCGCCGCCGCGATCGTCCTGCACAACCGGGCCGGCATCGTTCGGATCGTTCTCGCACAAATCAATGCGGCCACCGGGCTGAATATTGTTCCCGCCGGCACGCACGTCGCCTTCGGCAATCACCTGGTGGTGCGGCTGGTCCATCCGCGGATCTATTTGCACGGCGTGGAAGTCGCCCGGGTCGACGATCTGCGCGCGGTGATCAGCTACCACGCGATCGTTCACAGCAACGGCTTGCCGCTCTATGCGCTCGCGCTCGATCATCCGATCTTTCGCGTGCCTGCGAGTCTGGCCGGGGTGACGCCGGCGGGTTTGCCGAAGCCCGACGTGAACGCCGCCAACCGGTTGCTGGCCGCGCTCGACGCGCTGTCTGGTGTGACGCATCGCGTGGAGCTGTTCAACGCGGTCTTGCACGACGTCGACGGCGCGCCGCTGATCGATAACTTGACTTGGGTTGCCTACCGCGAGCATCGCCGGCCCGGTCACTGGCCGTGGATCATGTCCTTTAATGCGCAGTGGCATCACGCGCCGTATGACGGTTTGCAACTGATAGGGCAGGTTCGGCTGGGCGCGGAGCCGGGCACCGCGGGCGAGATAATCGCTGCCGGGCGCACGTCATTTACAGGTTTCAAACTGGCGCGGTTTCCCGGTCCCGACGCGATCATGGCGACCGGTACGATCGATGGCCGCACGCGCTTTGCGCTGAGGCAAAACGGCGAGCTGAGCGGGACCGCTGACTCCACGCTCGAGCAGATCGGGCTGCGGGGACGTCCATTTACCGGGCCGATTGGGATCGGCGATTTTTCCCTGCATACGGAATATTCGGCTTCGACCGAACGAATTGACCTCGGCCGGATCAGTCTGACGCGCAATGGCGTGCGACTGGCGGACGGCGAATGTATCGTCGGCCAGCCCTACGACGCGGCGCGGACGGTCGCCCTGCGCCTTTCCGGTGCGCGCCTCGCACTGGCCGATCTGTCGGCACAATTGCGGTATTTCAAGGCGGTGCCGGCATGGTTCAGCGATGCGGCGCGGCGGCTGACGGCGGGCCAACTCGTGCTCGACGGGGCGGCGTTTGCACCAGCGAAGCCGCTGCGCGATTGGTCGGCCAAGACCTTGCGCGGCGCACTGACCGTGCATGCGACGTTGAGCGGCGCGGCGATCGACTCGCCGGCGGACCTCAAGCTGCCGCCGATTCATGCGCTGGCAGCCAGTTTCGACTACACCGCCGGGGTCGTCGCCATCACCAAGGGTACGGCCAGGCTGGGAAATTCGACCGTCGCCGGTATCGATGCGGAAGCCGATTTGCGCGGCGCGCCGGCGTCGATCAAGTACCGGATTCGCGGCCACGGAGCGCTCGAGGCGGCCGAACTCTATCCCTCGGCCGATAAGATCTTGAGCGTGAGCGCGCCCGATCTCGCGCGCCGGCTCCAGCGTGTGAGCGGGACCTCCGCGGTCAAGTTCGCGGCGTCGGGCCGGATCGCTAACCTGGCGTGGTCGCCACCGGACGATTACCTGGCGACGATTTCGCCCCGGCGGATCGAGTTTGAGTTCGCGGGTGTGCCCGGCGCGATCGTGATCGAGAGCGGCGGCGTCAGTGTGCGTCCGGGCGCGATCGATCTGGCGCAATTGCTCGCCGCGACCGACACGCGGGGCGGCGGTAGCGTGATGCTCAACGGCACGATCGTGCCGGCTCGTCCGACGCCGGCGTTGCGCAGTTTCGTGATCGTAGCGCACGAGCTGCGCGCCGGGACCTGGATACCGCTGATGATCGAGGCCAAGGAGCTGACGGTGCACGGCGCGATCAGCGGACGCCTGACCGCCGACAGCGATTTGCGCACCGGCGGCGCACCGGTGATCAGCGGGCGCCTGACCATGGGGCCGGGCGATTTGCAGTTCGGCTTTCTGCGCGCGCCCCTGGTAACCCGGTCGGCGACGCTCGCGCTCGACGGCAAGGGTATGAACCTCGAGCTGCCGGCGGCGACCCTCGAAGGACATCCGGTGGATTTCAAACTCCAGCTAACCGACTTCGCGCATCCGCTGCTGCACATCGACGCGAAAGCCGCCGCGCTGGACTTCGAGGTTCTGACTTTCATCCGGCTGCCATGGTCGCCGGAGGGCACGGTGAGTTTCTTTGCCCTGCCGGTCGATGGCCATATCGAGGCGCTCAGGGCGAACTTTGGCAAGCTTCCGATGCGCCGGGTGAGCCTGGATTTCAATCGCGAGAGCGGCCAGTGGCACGTCGCCAATTTTGTCGCGGGCGCGCTCGGCGGCAAGCTGAAATTCGACGTCTCGGGACTCTCGGGCGCCGACAACTGGATTAATATCCGCGGGCACATCGACGAGATCGACGCGGCCGCGCTATGCACGCTCGCGGGCGAAAAGACCCCCGCGCTGACCGGCCAGATCACCGCGGCCGCGAAGCTGCGGGCCAACACCGACGTCGACTTCTTCAATACGCTCGAAGGCGACATCGCGTTGCAGGTCCACCGCGGCACGCTCAATCGCTTCGCGCTCGTCGCGCGCATCATGAGCTTCATCGATCTCAAGAACTGGCTGACCGCGCATCTGCCCGACGCCAACGCCACGGGGATTCCATTCACCTCGATCACCGCCGGGTTCAAGGGCAATGCCGGCGATTTCACGACTCGCGACCTGCATCTGTCGGGACCGGTGATGCATATCAAGGCGACCGGCGACGTGCGCCTGAGCAACAGCACGGTCAACATGGAGGTGAGCGTAATCCCGTTCGACACGATGAACTGGCTGGTCGAGCACATCCCGATTATCGGTTACAATCTCGCGGCGGGCAGCAAGGGATTGGTGGCGGCCTATTTCGACGTGCGCGGGCCAATCAGCAATCCGTCGGTGGTGCCCAAGCCGATCACCTCGTTTGCCGAGTTCGTCGCCAAGACGCTCAGCATCCCGATCAACGTTATCGTGCCGAATACGATCAAGCCGTGACGGCGCCTTGGTCGGCTTCGTGGTGGAGACTAGATTGAAGGCCTCGTCTGGTGCGGCGGACCGCGCGGCGTGGGCGGGTGGTCTCGCGCTCGGGCGGCGTAACGGATAAATATCAGCCGATGTTTCGCGAAGCGATCGAACGCATGGCGCCGTACACGCCGGGTGAACAGCCGCGCCCCGGCCAGCGCCTGGTCAAGCTCAACACCAACGAAAATCCCTATCCGCCGTCGCCCGGCGTGCGTCGCGCGATTATCGCCGAGGCCGGTGCGTCGCTGCGGCTCTATCCGACGCCGCGCGCCGACGCGTTCGTGGCCGCGGCCTCGCGCCTGTACGGGCTGCCGCGCGGCATGATCCTGGCCGGCAACGGATCGGACGAGCTGCTCACGATGCTGTTCCGCGCGGCGCTCGGCCACGGCGACCGGGTCGCCTACGCGCTGCCGACCTATTCGCTGTACGACACGCTGGCGGAAATCCAGGAGGCGCGGGTGGTCGCGATGCCGCTGGGCGCGGACTACGCGCTGCCGCTCGAGGCGCTGGCGGCCGAACAGGCGCGGCTCACGGTGGTCTGCAGTCCCAACTCGCCGTGCGGCACTGCGGCCAGTCCCGCGGCGCTCGAAGTGCTGGCGCGGCGGCTGGGACACAACCTGCTGGCGATCGACGAGGCCTACGCCGATTTCGCCGAGACCAACGCGCTCGCCCTGGTGCGGCGCCATCGCAACGTGATCGTGCTGCGCACGCTTTCGAAGTCGTTTTCGCTGGCCGGGATGCGGCTGGGGTTGCTGTTCGCGCCGCCGCCCTTGATCGAAACCTTGCTCAAAGTTAAGGATTCCTACAACTTGAGCCGTATCGCCGTGGCCGCCGGCGCCCAGGCGCTGGCCGACGCCGACTGGATGAGGCGCAACGTCGAGCGCGTCAAGCGCACCCGCGCGGTGGCCGAAGAGCGGCTGCGCAAGATGGGCTTCACGGTGCCGCCGTCGTCGTCGAACTTCGTGCTCGCGCGGCTCGCCGGGCGCGATATGGGACCGGTATGCGCGGCGCTGCGCCGGCGCGGTGTGCTGGTGCGCCATTTTCCGAAATCGGTATTCCACGACGCGCTGCGCATCTCGATCGGCACGCCGGCCGAGATGGCGGTGCTGTTCAAGGCGCTCGAACCGTTGATCAAGCCGGTGAGTGCCGCCCGGCCGCGGCGCCGCGCGCGCGGCCAGGCCCGGCACTGATTTCACGCCGATGACCCGGTTCGGACGCCTGTTCGATCGCTTTCGGCCGGCCGACGGGGCCGCGTCGCCACCCGTGTCGGCGGCGGGCGAGATGCGCTGGGTGATTGTGGGACTCGGCAATCCGGGCGAACAGTATCGCCGCTCGCGCCACAACACGGGCTTCATGGTCGTCGAGCGCATGGCGGCGGTGCACGGCGCCCAGATCGCCAAGCGCAAGTTCAGCGGCCTGTATGGCGAGGCGCGCACCGGCGGGGCGATCCTGATGCTGGTCGCGCCGCAGACCTTCTACAACCGCAGCGGCGAATGCGTTGCCGGGATGCTCGGCTATTTCAAGGTGCCGATCGAACGGCTGATCGTGGTCCACGACGAGATGGACCTGCCGGCCGGCCAGTTGCGCGTCAAGCGCGGCGGCGGCGACGCGGGCAATCGCGGCGTGCGCTCAATCGCCGAGAGCGTGGGCAAGGACTTCGTCCGCGTCCGCGTCGGGATCGGCCATCCGGCAGGGCAGCAAGACGATATCGATTGGGTGCTCGCGCCGTATGGCCGCGACGAGCTGCGCGGCGCCGAGGAGATTTTCGATCGCGCGGGCGAGGCGGTCGCGGCGGTGATCGCCGACGGCCTCGAGCGCGCGATGAATCGCTACAATCAACGCGCCTGAGTGGCAACGCGCCTGACGCGGGCCGCAGCGGAGGTCAGCGCGGGCGTCAGGCTTTCGCCGGTTTCGGTCCGGCGGCGAGTCCGCGATGGCCCCAGATGCTCGGCGCTTCGTGCTGCTGGACCTGCCAGGTGGCGTCGTCGACCGTGCGCGCGCCGAAACCATATTCAATTTCGAAGCCCGACGGCGATCGCATGTAGAACGAGACCATGTGGTCGTTGGTGTGGCGGCCGAGCGAAGCCGAGATCTCGATACCGAGATCCTGCGCCAGGTAGTAGGTCGAGCCGACGTCGTCGAGCGTGCGCACCTGCAGCATGAAATGGAGCAGGCGCTTGGGCACCGGAATCTCGCCGAAGGCCACCGAATGATGGCGCGGATTACAGTGCATGAAGGTCAGCCGGATATTGTCGGTGGGCCGTCCGCGGCGCATCTTGAGGTCGATGAAGTCGCTCACGCGCATGCCCAGCACGTCGCGATAGAAATTGAGGCTGCGCGCCGCGTCGTCGATGCGCAGCACCATGTGGCCGAGGCCCATCTCACCGGTCTCGAAGCCGGAAATCGCGCGCGGCGACTGAAACGGCTTTTCGAACGTGATCAGCGGGCCGTAGTATATTTCCGTCGCGATACCGCTCGGGTCGTTGAACTTGATCAACTCGCCGACCCGCCGCGCGGCCACCTCGCCGGGCGTGCCGGCGCTGACTTCGACGCCGGCCGCTTTGATCTGCGCCTCAAGCTCGCGCAA
>DATLRA010000156.1:0-20168 GCA_035534935.1 Binataceae bacterium (SeqCode) | reverse complement strand
GCACCTATCAGTTGACGCTCCAGGGCCCCAACACCGACGAGCTCTACAAATACGCCACGCTGCTCAAGGAGCGGATGGCCGCGATGCCCGAGTTGCGCGGCGTCAACAGCGATCTCCAGATCGCCAATCCGCAGGTCAACGTCGATATCGATCGCGACAAGGCGCATACCCTGGGCCTCACCGCACAGTCGATCGAGACCGCGCTGGGCTACGCCTACGGTTCCGAGCAGGTCTCGACGATCTACGCGCCCACCGATGAGTTCTGGGTCGAGCTCGAACTCGAGCCGCAATACCAGGCCGACCCCGCGGCGCTCAACCTGCTCTACGTCCGTTCGGCGACCGGCCAACTGGTGCCGCTCAATACCGTCGCCAAACTCACGCGCACGCTCGGCCCGCTCGCGATCAACCATTCCGGCCAGCTCCCCTCGGTGACCATCTCGTTCGACGCCGCGCCGGGGGTCTCGCTCGGCAAGGCCCTGGGCAACGTCCGCCGGGTCGCCGAAGATACCCTGCCGGCCGCGATCAGCGCGCAGTACTCGGGCGCGGCGCAGGCCTTCGAGAGCTCGATCGGGAATCTCGGGATGCTGCTGGCGGCGGCCATCCTGGTCATCTATCTGGTCCTCGGCATCCTCTACGAAAGCTTCATCCATCCGATCACCATCCTGTCCGGACTGCCGGCGGCCGGCTTCGGCGCGCTCATCACCCTGATGGCCTTCGGCCTGGAACTCGACCTGCTCGCCTTCGTCGGCATCATCATGCTCGTCGGTCTGGTCAAGAAAAACGCCATCATGATGATCGACTTCGCGCTCGGCGCACAGCGCGGCGAGGGCAAAAGCGCCGCCGACGCGATCGTCGAGGGCTGCCTGGTGCGCTTTCGGCCGATCATGATGACCACCATGGCGGCCTTCATGGGCACGCTGCCCATCGCGATCGGCACCGGCGCCGGCGCCGACGCGCGCCGCTCGCTCGGCGTCGCCGTGGTCGGCGGCCTGGTCTTTTCGCAATTGCTCACGCTCTACATCACACCCGTGGTCTACACCTACATGGACGCCCTGCAGGAACGCGTGAAGACGTGGACCGGCTCCCGCCGGGGCGATGGCGGCGCCGGGGCGATCGCGTCCACCGCCGCGATCGCCGATCGCCGTGCCGAGGATCCACGCCGCCGCGCCGCGTCATAGTTGCGACGCGCGCGCCTGGGTCGGAGTCCGCCGGCACGGGACTTTCGCCCGCGCCGCCATGACGGTAGAATTAAACCGTCAATCGCTCATCGGCTATGCGCCCGCGGCGCGCGCGGTAGGGTCTCTTGTCTAGCGAAAAAGATTTCAAGATCCGGGTAATCGGCGAAGCGCCGCGCGTGGTCGTCGATTTCGACCTGCTCCGGCGCATGGGCGGGCGCAACTTCCGCGACCTGGGCGGCCATCCGACGGCCGACGGACGGCGCGTGCGCAGCAATAAAGTCTTCCGCTCGGCCCATCTCGCCCAGGTGCCCGACGAAAGCCCGCTGCGCGAATTGAAACTGCGCACCCTGGTGACTCTGCAGAGCCGCCTCGAAGTGCGCCGTCTCGGACCGCCGCACGCCGAGTTCCTCGATTCGGGCGTGCGCTGGGAGCATATCCCGATCGGCGACCCGTGGTTCCGCGAGGACGGCTTCCACAAGATCGCCACCCAGCCCGGCCACGAGCATCTCGTGATCCTGACCGAATTTCTGAGCGACTGGCAGTCCTTCTTCAAGCTGCTCGCCGAGCGCGACGTCTACCCGATGCTCTTCCATTGTTCGGCCGGGCGCGATCGCACCGGCGTCGGCGCGGCGATGCTGCTCGAGATGCTGGGCGTCGATCGCGAACGAATCGTCGCCGATTTTCTGGTCAGCAACACGACCTTTCCGCAGATGCCGCTCAAGCGCACGCAGCTCGAGCCGATCTTCTCGCTGATCGACGAGCACGGCGATATCGAGGGCTTCATGCACGACGTGCTCATGCTCGATCAGTCCGACCTCGACGCGATCCGCGAAGACCTGCTCGAAGACCCGCACGACTGACGGCGCCGCGGGCGCCCACTCCCTACGATGGCCGCGTTACGGTCGCGTTCAGCGCCGCGAGCAGGCCGCGCAGATTCGCCGCGTAACTCCATTCGGCGATTCGCTCGAGGCTCCGCGCACCCATCGCCGCGGCCCGCTCCGGATCGGAGGTGATCATGCGCAGCCGATCGGCGAGCGCCGCGATATCGCCGACCGGCACGAAGTAACCGTTGACGCCCTCTGCGACCAGGTCATGCGCAAGGCCGGCCGCGCGCGTGACGATTACCGGCTTGGCCGCGTTCATCACCTCGGCCACGATCGTCGCCACGCCTTCGCGCTCCGAGACCAGCACCAGTGCGTCGCACAGATCGAAAAATGCGGGCAGTTCGGTCTGATTGCGAAAGCCGAGGAACCTGATCGAGTTCCAGCCGAGTTCGCGCGCGCGCCGCTCGAGCGCCGCACGCTCCTCGCCATCGCCGACGAACAACAGGTACGGATGCGGTTCACCGCCGCCGGTCTGTGCCAGCCGTGCATACGCTTCGATCAGATCGCCGGAGCGCTTATGGCGCTGCAATTTCGACGCATAGAGAATCACCGGACGGCCCGCCGCAAGGCCCAGTCCGGCGCGAAAGCGATCGCGATCGGCGTGCGCGGCGATCGCCGCGCGGCGAAAAAAATCGTTATCGACGGTCCACGGAAAGAAGAAAATCTTTTGCGCGGCGACCCCGTAATGCAGATAGTATTCGCGGTTGGGCGTGGCCGTCGCGAGCAACCCGTCGCACATCCTGAACAGCGCGGGCAGCGTAAGGCGCTTGAGCGCGAGCGTCGCGCGCGAGCGTTGCCAGCCCTCGAGATTGGAGTCGCCGTACAAAAATACCTTGAGGCCGAGAATCTTCGCCGCGGCGATCGCGCGCAGATAGCCGATGTGCCCGTAGCCCATCACGCACAGCGCGTCGAAGCGCCCGGCGCGCAGCCGGCGCGTGAGTCCGTGCACGATCGGACGAAAAAACGACCGGCGATCCGCCGCGCCCGCGCCCGGCAAAAATTCGTGCCGATAGCCCTCGAGCAGCGGCACGTCCCAGGCGACGCGCACGCCAAAGCCCTCGTCGTAGTAGCCGGCCGCCGGCATCCGGCTCAAAAACATCACTGTGAGATCGAGGGCCGGGCTGGCCGCGAGCGCGCGAAACAGCGGCGCCTGGTACTGGATCGGATGGCTGGTGAGAAAGGCTACCCGATATGCATCGTCGCGCGCGGCGGGCTGCATAGTGGTACGGGCGCATCAGCAGCGCGCTTGCTTATACGAGATACAGGCGCGCCCAGCCGGTCGCGGCTCAAACCGGCATGTAGCCGTCGCGCAGGATCGATTTCGCGATAATCATGCGCTGCACTTCGCTGGTGCCCTCGCCGATTTCGCTGAGCTTGGCGTCGCGCATGTAGCGTTCGGCGGCGAACTCCTTGACGTAGCCGTAGCCGCCGTGAATCTGCACCGCCTTGGTCGTCGTCCACATCGCGGTCTCCGACGCGAACAGCTTGGCCATCGAGGCTTCGCGCGCGAACGGCTGCCCGCGGTCCTTGAGCGCGGCGGCGCGCAGCGCGAGCACCCACGACGCCTCGATCCGTGTCGCCATGTCGGCAAACATCCACTGGATCGCCTGAAAGTCGGCGATCGCATTGCCGAACTGCCGGCGTTCCTTGGCGTAGACCACCGCGTCTTCCATCGCCCCGCGCGCGATTCCGATCGCGAAGCCGGCGATTCCGATCCGCCCGCCCTCGAGCACCTTGAGGGTCTGTTGATAGCCCGCGCCCGCCGCGCCGATCAGGTTGCGCGCCGGCACCGTCACGCCGTCGAAGATCACTTCGGCGGTGTCTGAGGAATGCAGCCCAAGCTTTTCGATCTTGCGTCCGTTGCTGAGGCCCGGCGTCGCGCGCTCGACGATAAACGCGGAAACCCCCGCGCGGCCAGCGCTCCCGTCGGTCAGCGCCATCACCACGAAGACCTCGGCCACGCCGCCGTTGGTGATGAACATCTTGCTGCCGTCGATGCGGTAGCTGTCGCCGGCGCGCACCGCTTTGGTGCTCATCGCGGCGGCGTCGGAACCCGATCCCGGCTCGGTCAGGCACCACGCGCCGATCTGGCGCGCCGCCAACATCCCGGGCAGGTAATGCGCGCGCTGATCGTCGGAGGCGAACAGCCCGATATGGCCCGACGCCAGCGACATATGCGCCGCGCAGGCCAAGCCGACACCGGCGTCGTAGCGCGAGATGCCCTCGACCACCAGCATCTGCGAAAGCGTATCGGCGCCGCCGCCGCCGTATATCTCGGGAAAGGCGACGCCCAGAAAGCCGAGTTCGCCAAGCTGGGCGACGATATGGCGCGGGAAGGTCTCTTCCTTATCCCAGCGCGCCGCATGCGGCTTGATCTCGCGCTCGGCGAATTCCGCCAGGGTCGTGCGAATCTGCTGCTGCTCTTCGGTGAGATCGAAATTCATCAACGATTACCCGCACGGCGGATTACTGGCGCGGCTGGACCTTTTCGCGCACCCACTTGACGATATCCTCGGTCGAGGCGCCGGGCGTAAAGACCTCGCTCACGCCGAGCGTCTTGAGCTTGGCCGAGTCCTCGTCGGGGATAATCCCGCCGCCGAACACCGCGACGTCGCCGGCGCCCTTTTCCTTGAGCAGCCGGATCACTTCGGGGAACAGCGTCATATGCGCGCCCGACAGGATACTCAGGCCGACCGCATCGACGTCCTCCTGCACCGCCGCCTCGACGATCATCTCGGGCGTCTGATGCAGCCCCGTGTAAATCACTTCGAAGCCGCCGTCGCGCAGCGCGCGGGCGATAATCTTGGCCCCGCGGTCGTGGCCGTCGAGGCCCGGCTTCGCCACCAGTATCCGTAGTCTTTTTTCCGCCACCTGCTAAATCCAACCCGGGTCTTTGTATACGCCGAATTCGGCGCGGTAAACGTCGCTGATCTCGCCCACCGTCACGTCGCGGCGCACCGCTTCGCAAATCGGCTCCATCAGGTTCTCGCCCGATCGGCAGGCCTCGGCCACCAGCCTGAGCGCCTCGCGCACGGCGACCGAATTGCGCTCGCGCTTCATCTTGCGCACGCGCTGAATCTGCCGCTCCTCGATCACCGGATCGATCTTGAGCACCTCGATCGTGATCTCCTCGGGCACCTGGTACTTGTTCACGCCGACCACGGTCTTGATCCCCTGCTCGAGCTGGCGCTGGTAGAGGAAGGCCGCCTCGGCAATCTCGCGCTGCGGATAGCCGGTGTCGATCGCCTTGAGCATCCCGCCCATCTCGTCGATCTTGCGGATATATTCGAGCGCGTCGCGCTCCATCCGATCGGTCAGGGCCTCGACCGCGTAGCTGCCGCCGAGCGCGTCGATCGTGTTGGTGAGGCCGGTTTCCTCCGCGATAATCTGTTGCGTGCGCAGCGCGACCATCACCGCCTGCTCGGTCGGCAGCGCCAGCGTCTCGTCCATCGAATTGGTATGCATCGATTGGACGCCGCCGAACACCCCGGCCAGCGCCTGCACCGCCACGCGGACGACGTTATTGATTGGCTGCTGCGCGGTCAGCGAGACGCCCGCGGTCTGCGCGTGCGTGCGCAGCATCAGCGACTTCGGATTCTTCGCCCCGAACCGATCGCGCATCAGCCGCGCCCACATCCGGCGGCCCGCGCGCAGCTTGGCGACCTCTTCGAGAAAGTCGCTATGCAGATCCCAGAAGAACGAGAGCCGCGGCGCGAAGTCGTCGACGTCGCGCCCGCGGTCGACCGCATCCTGCACGTAGCACAAGCCGTCGGCGATCGTGAATGCGAGTTCCTGCACGGCGGTCGAGCCGGCCTCGCGGATGTGGTAGCCGGAGATCGACACCGGATGGAACCGCGGCGCCTTTTTGGCGCAAAACTCTACCATATCGGTGACGATGCGCAGCGACGGCGCCGGCGGGCAGATCCATTCCTTCTGCGCGATGAACTCCTTGAGCATGTCGTTCTGGATCGTGCCGCTGACCTGCTCCCACGGCACCCCCGTGCGCTCGGCCTGCACCAGGTACATCGCGAGCAGCGCCGACGCCGAGCAGTTGATCGTCATCGAGGTCGAGACCTTGCCGATCGGAATCCGGTCGAACAGCCGCGCCATGTCGTGAATCGAGGTGACGTTGACGCCCTCGCGCCCGACCTCGCCCATCGCCCGCTCATGGTCGGCGTCGTAGCCCATCAGGGTCGGCATGTCGAAGGCGGTCGAGAGACCGTCCTGGCCCTGGCCGAGCAAAAAATGAAAGCGCGCGTTGGTGTCCTCGGCCAGCCCGAAGCCGGCGAACTGGCGCATCGTCCACAGCCGCCCGCGATACATCGATTCGTAGACCCCGCGGGTGTACGGGAACTCGCCCGGATAACCCAGCGCCGTGCCGTAGTCCCCGGTCACGTCCTCGGGCGTGTAGAGCGGTTCGACCTCGAGGTCGGACAGCGTCGAGAAGCGCACCGGGCGCTCCTTGGAGCGCTGGTAGGTCCGTTCGAGCCATTCCTGCTTGGTGGTCACGGCCATGTCCTTAACCTGATCCTTAGAGCCTCATCCAAATCAGAGCCTGATCTGAATCTTCGGGTCCGCTTCCCGGCACCGATTGTCCATGCGATCGCCGGGGCCTGGCCGCGCGGCTATTGCCCGCGCAGCACCTGGCTCGAGATTACGAGCCGCTGAATCTCCGAGGTGCCCTCGTAGATTTCGGTAATCTTGGCGTCGCGAAAATAACGTTCGACCTTGAACTCCTTGGTGTAGCCGTAGCCGCCGTGAATCTGCACCGCTTCGGTCGCCGACTTCATCGCGGTCTCGGCCGCGAACAGCTTGGCCATCGCCGAGTATTTCGTGCATGGACGCCCGGCGTCCTTGAGCGTCGCGGCTTGCAGCGTGAGCAGGCGCGCGGCGTCGATCTCGACCGCCATGTCGGCGAGCTTCCACTGGATCGCCTGGTTGCTCGCGATCGGCCGGCCAAAGGCTTTGCGCTCCTGCGCGTACTTGAGCGAGGCCTCGAGCGACGCGCGCGCAATCCCGATCGCCTGCGCCGCGATTCCGATCCGCCCGCCGTCGAGCGTCTTCATCGCAATCTTGAAGCCGTCGCCTTCTTTCATCAGCAGGTTTTCGCGCGGCACCCGCATATCGGTAAACGCGAGCTGCGCGCTATGCGACCCGTTGATACCCATCTTCTCTTCGATCCGCGTCACCGCGAAGCCGGGCGTCGCGGTCTCGACGATCAGCGCCGAGATCCCCTGATGCCCCTGGTCGGGCGCGGTCATCACGAACAGGATACAAATCCCGGCCTCGGGGCCGTTGGTGATAAAATTCTTGGTCCCGTTGACGACGTAAGTGTCACCGTCGAGCACCGCGCGGGTCTTCTGTCCGGCGGCGTCGGAGCCGGCCTGCGGCTCGGTCAGCGCGAAGCAGCCGAGCGCCTCGCCGGCGGCCATTTTCGGCAGGAAGCGCCGCTTCTGCTCGGCGTTGCCGGTGCCCAGGATAGGCCAACTGCCGAGCGACGCGTGGGCCGAGACGATCACGCCGGTCGAGGCGCATTCGACCGACAGCTCCTCGAGCACCAGCGCGTAGGCAACGTTGTCGAGGCCCGCGCCGCCAAATTCCTCGGGGATAAATACACCGAGCATTCCGAGACTGCCCAGTTCGGCGATTGCGGCGGCCGGAAACACGTGTGTGCGGTCGATTTCGACGCCGACCCGTTCGAGCCGTTCACGCGCGAATCGGCGGGCGATATCGCGCGCGCCGCGTTGAGCTTCAGTGAGTTCGAGGTCCATGCATCAAATGCCGGTGCAATAACAATTAGATAGCTGTATCGATCGGGCCTATACTACCACTAATTCTTTTATCGTAGATGACTTACGCCGTCGATAGAAACAACATTTCGTGCCGCGCGCAACATCGATGCGGCCACATGCCGCGGCGACAGATGCGGCCGATTGTCGCCGCGACGGCAATCTTCACAGGCGGCGCCGCCGGTGACGCCTACTTATGCTGCCATTTGGGCTCGCGCTTCTCGACGAAGGCCTTCATCCCCTCGGCCTGATCGGCGCTGCCAAACAGCGCGCCAAAAGCATTCTGCTCGAAGCGCAGGCCCGCGTCCTCTTCCATCGTGGCGGCGGCGCGCAATGTCGCCTTGGCCTGGCGCAGCGTAAAACCCGACTTCGACGCGATCTTTTCCGCCAGCTTGCGAGTCTCGGCGATTAGTTGATCCGGCGCGACCACCCGGCTGACCAGTCCCCAGGCGAGCGCGCTCGGCGCGTCGAACATCTCGCCGGTCATGATCAGTTCGCGCGCCCGGCCGTGGCCAATCCGATGAGGCAGACGCTGCGTGCCGCCGAAGCCCGGGATAATCCCGAGATTGATCTCGGGCTGGCCGAAGCGCGCCTTCTCGCTGGCGACGATCAGGTCGCAGGCCAGCGCCAACTCCAGTCCGCCGCCCAGGGCAAAGCCGTTGACCGCAGCGATCACCGGGATCGGCAGATCCTCGAAGGTGTTCATCACGCGATGGCCCAGGCGAGTGAACTCGAGCCCCTCGACCGTCGACATGCCGGCCATCGCGGCGATATCGGCGCCGGCGACGAAGGCGCGATCGCCCGCCCCGGTGACGATCAGCACGCGCACCGCGGAGTCATGACGCACGTCACGCAGCACGCGCGCGATCTCCTCGAGCACCGCGCGATTGAGCGCGTTGAGCGCCTTGGGCCGATTAATCGTCAGCGTCGCGATCGCGCCGGATTCAAAGACTACTTCTTCCACGAATTCCTCACTTGTCAATTTTAGCGGCCGCCGCGCCGTACCGTTAGCGTTCGACGATCTCGGCGGCGAGACCGTCGATCAGGGCGATCAGCTCGTTGCTCTCGCGCGTTCCCACCTTGAACTTCGCCAACGCCCGGCCGACGTGATCCATCGCGAGCTGCCAGTCGCTCGCGCTGATCCCCAGGCCCGCATGCGACGTCTTCATATCCTTGCCGAGGTAAAACGCCGGGCCGCCCGTCGCCGCGCAGATGAAGTCGAGGGTGAGCTGGCGATTGCGCCGCCGCGAGTCCAGGTTCATCGACGATCCGTAGCGCTCCATTTGCGGCACCGACGCCAGGGATTGCAGGAACTCGTCGACGATCGCGGCGATCGCGTCATAGCCGCCCAGCCGCCCGTACAGCGTCCCGCCCGCTTGCGTTCCGTTACTCATCGCCGCCAACCTCCAGTCCTGCTTGGATTTCGCCGCGTCCGCCAGTCGCTCCGGATCCGCGTTAGCGCGCGGCGGCAAGTTCCGCCAGCTTCTCGCGCACCATCCAGATCCGATCGCCGCCCCAGTAGAGTTCGCCGTCGATTACGAAGGTCGGCACGCCGAACACGCCGAGCGCCTCGGCCTCTTTGCACACTCGCTCGAGCTCGCGCCGCCCTTCGCCCTCGGCAAAATCGAAAAACGCCGCCGTCTCGGCCCCGCTGTCCTCGAGTACGCGGCGCACCGCTACCCGATCCTCGATATCGAAGTCGCGCTTCCAGAAGCGCTCGAAGGCCAGGTCATTGTACTGGCGAAAGGTGCCGCGGCGCTGCGCATAGATCGCGCCGATCGAGACCAGCGCCGAGTCAAAAATCTTTTGCGGACCGCGCACCGTCAGGCCGCGCCGATTCGCCAGCCGCCGCGCGTCGGCGTAGCTGTAGCGCACGCGGCGCCACTGATGGTCGTTGCGGCCCTCGACCGTGCCGAGAAAGTCCGGAATGAACAGCACGTACGGATGCCACGCGAAGGTGACACCGAACTCGCGTTCGAGTTCGTAGACCGGATCCTTCGCCAGGTAGGCATACGGGCTTTTGTAATCGATATAGAGCCGGAGGTCATGCGCCGCCATGCGCCGAGCTTACGAATCCGGCGGGCACATTTCAATCGCCGCGCCGCACACCATACGCGCACGTCGGACATCTCGCATCGAACGAAGCGTCTCCATGGAGTCTTCGGTCTCGCTTCTCTCAGTCTAAGTGCAGGATCTCAGATCTTAAACCTTCGCCCTTGAAGCGGTTCAGGGGGTAACGTGTCCTCCGGGAATGGGCGTTCGGTTGGCCGGGGAAGGGTTTTAATGGTGAAGCTATCCTTCGAGATTGACACCTGCTCAATTCGATCGGCAATCGAATTAACTACCTCGATTATCCTGGCACTTTTCGCAAACGTGAGCAGTACGGCAATCAATCCCACAGTTGGCCATGAGAACAGGGCCTTTGTCATCTCGACGGCGAATGTCATCCATGGTCCCATCTACTCAACCATTAGACGATGCCTTGACTGGTGCCGGTCGGGTAAGAAAATGAAATACGATCTCCCTCATCCCCTCCGGCTTTTCAACAAGAATCCGGTGATCTTGCTCAATCTCCTCGACAACCCATCGGAGAACACCTAATGCGTCTCTGATAACTTCCGACTTTGAAGGCGCGTGGAGCTGCTTCTGCATCCGCTCTAACTCTTTGTATGCGTCTTCGCTGAATTCGAGCTGTAATCTTTTCTTTTCCATAATCGATAGATGATTTGTGCGACCGATGGGCGTTCACCCAGCAACCGCCGATTCAGCCACACCATCCATTTCCCCTACGATGAAGCCTTTTGGTAAGGAATTATTCTTAATTGGGGGATCCGGCACCTTTTCTTCTGCTATTTCTTGAGGCGCCGGGATGTCATCAATCGTCCCTTTTTCTAAGTTCGGGCAATCTTTCTCGACCATTACGACCGTCTCCGCGACTAAAGTCTAAAATTTCATGCAGTTTCATCACCCTTTCTCCTCCAGTCTTAATCCAAGGCTGGTATCTTGCTTCAGCCTCAAACAGTTTAACGGTCGAGCCGTATTGGTGCGCCTCCTTTTGGCGCCACCCTCCTAGACCCTCACGACAATGATGATTAACAAATGAGTGTTTATATGTCAATTACCGCTCAGTATACTATCGCAAAAATATCATCGTATAGGCGAATCATTCCTCGACAGTCATACGAAACGGCAGGTGAAGCGCACTCGGGCGACGCACGAAAGCCACACCAAGATTGTTGGCCATCACGGCGAATTACTTAACGCACATTGGCGTGCGCTCAGCGCGCACGAACCAAGTGCTTGGATTTCTTGAAGGTACTAACTGGAGCGGGTGATCGGTTTCGAACCGACGACCTCGTGCTTGGCAAGCACGCGCTCTACCAACTGAGCTACACCCGCTCGCCGTAACCAGGCAGGCCAGACCCAAGAGATTTATTGGTCGCCGCGCCGCTTGTCAAATCGCCGCGCGCTTGGCTATCGCCGCCGGTCCGGGCGGCATCAGCACGCCCCACGCGCGCACGAAGTAGTCGGCGCCCGACCACACCGTCACGACCAGCGCGATCCACATCACGAACATCCCGGCGGCAAAGAAATCCACGTGGAAGTAGGTGTAGTTGATCAGCAGGCCGTGCAGCGCGATCGCCTGCAGCGCCATCTTGTATTTCCCCAGCTCCTCGGCCGCGATGATCCGCCCGCGGCTCGCCGCCACCGCGCGCAATCCGGTGACCAGCAGTTCGCGCGCCACCAGCACCACCACGATCCAGGCCGGAATCCGCGGCGTCCGCGGCATCGCCGCCAGCATGATCAGCGCTGAGGTCACCAGCAGCTTGTCGGCCAGCGGATCGAGGAACTTGCCCAGGTTGGTGACCGAACCGTAGATGCGCGCGATATAGCCGTCGAGAAAATCGGTCAGGGTCGCAACGAAAAACACCGCCGCGGCGATCGCCGACGGGATCGGTCCGGTGAACGTCAGCAGGTAGATCAGCAGCGGCACCACCGCGATACGCATCAGGGTTAGGACGTTGGGTGCCGTGATTGTCACTCGCAATGCCTTCGCGCCAGCCGCTTTGCGTCCCCCCTCGCGGCTGACGGCGTATAGCCTGACTTTAGGCGATGGCTCCGGATCGAGCAAACCGCGCCGCGCGCATCCGCCGGCGCCGCGCCCGCCGATCGGTTGACTCTGGCGCCAGCGGTAATCTAGCGTCGATCAGTTTATGGAGAGCGGTTGCCGCCCGCCGCGCGCTTGCGCAAGCGTCGGATAGGGCGGCCCGTGCGCGTACCTCCGGCGGCCCGGTAATCATCCTCCGCCCTCCGGCCGCGCCTGAGTGATGAACAACAGCGGTATCGACAGCGATTTTCTGGTCATCGGCGGCGGCATCGCCGGGATGATCTTTGCGATCAAGGCGGCCGCTATCGGCAGCGTCACGGTGCTCACCAAGGCGGCAATCGACGAGGCCAACACGGCCTACGCCCAGGGCGGCATCGCGAGCGTCTGGAGCGTCGACGATTCGTTCGAGTCGCACGTCGCCGATACCCTGCGCGCCGGCGCCGGAGTCTGCGATCGCGCGGCGGTCGAATCGATCGTGCGCGACGGCCCCGAGGTGGTCCGCGAGCTGATCGCGCTCGGCACCCATTTCACGCGCGTCGACGAGGGTGGCGAGGACGAATACGACCTCGGCCGCGAGGGCGGCCACAGTCATCGCCGCGTGCTCCACGCGCAAGACCTGACCGGCCGCGAGATCATGCGGGCGCTCGGCGCGGCGGCCCGCGCGCGCGCGAATATCCGCGTGCTGGAAAATCACGTCGCGGTTAATCTGCTGATCGACAAGGGCGCCGACGGCCGACCGCACGCCTGCTGGGGTGCCTACGCGCTGGAAAAATCGACCATGCGCGTGCACAAGATCGCGGCCCGCACCACCCTGCTGGCGACCGGCGGCGCGGGCAAGGTCTATCTCTATACGACCAACCCCGATATCGCCTCCGGCGACGGTGTCGCGATGGCTTACCGGGCGGGCGCGCCGATCGCCAACATGGAGTTCTACCAGTTCCATCCGACCTGCCTGTATCATCCCGCCGCCAAGTCGTTCCTGATCTCCGAGGCGCTGCGCGGCGAGGGCGCCATCCTGCGCCTGCCCGACGGCACGCCCTTTATGAAGCGCTATCATCCCGACGCCGAACTGGCGCCGCGTGACGTGGTCGCCCGCGCGATCGACTCGGAGATGAAGCGCGGCGGCTACGATTGCGTCTATCTCGACTTGAGCCATCGCGACGCCGCCTTCATCCGCGAGCGCTTTCCCAACATCTACGAGCGATGCCTGGGCTTCGGCTTCGACCTCACGGCCGCGCCGATCCCGGTCGTGCCGGCGGCGCATTATATGTGTGGCGGCGTCGTCACCGATCTGATGGGCCGCACCGGTATCTCGCGCCTCTACGCCGCCGGCGAAGTTGCGATGACCGGCCTGCATGGCGCCAACCGGCTCGCCTCGAACTCGCTGCTTGAAGCCGCCGTGATGGGTCGGCGGGCCTTTGCCGCCGCGCGCGAATTGCTCGGCCATGACGAGGCGGCGATCCCGGAATTTCGCCAATGGGATCCCGGCGCGGCGATCAAGAGCGAGCAGCACGTGCTGATCACCCATAGCTGGGAGGAGATCCGCCGCCTGATGTGGAACTACGTCGGCATCGTGCGCAGCGACTTGCGCCTCGAGAGCGCGCTGCGGCGCATCCTGATGCTCAAGGAAGAGATCCACGGCTACTACTGGCACCATCAGATCGATTCCGACCTGATCGAACTGCGCAATCTCGTCACCGTCGCGGAACTGGTTGTGCGCTGTGCGATGCTGCGCAAGGAGTCGCGCGGCCTGCACTACAATATCGATCATCCCGAGCATCCCGACGATGCCGGAACGCCGCGCAACACGACCATGCGTCGCCTCGACGCGCCATCGCCGGCGACCCTCCCCGCCTAGCGCAAATCTATTTGCGCGCCGTGGATTCGCGTTATCGTTCGATGTACGATTCCCCACAGACATAGCGGCGCGGCGCCGCCCGTAGGGGCGCCAGGCGAGGAGGACCGATTACCTCACCATGCAGGTTCGACCAACGTCGGCTGAGAAACTCAAGGGCTTTTTCCTCACCCTGGTGCGCAAGAGCTTCGATCAGGTTGGCGTAGGCGATCGGCAAATCACCGACTATGTTGCCACCGTGCTGGCCGAATTCAGCCACTCCGACCAATGGCTCGCGATCCGAGGCGCCGAAGGCCGCCGCCTCACCAGCGTAGTCGAAATGAACCTGGCGCAGTTGGGTCCCGACGAATCGACGCGCCTCGCCGGCGAGCGCGCCCTGCGCAAGCAAGTCGGCGACTATACGCTCTTCATGTCGGGGTTGTTCCGGCGCTTCGTTGAGCACGGCGGCTATCTCGACTATTATCTCGAAGAGGGTTCGCGCTCGTACCGCGCCGTCTCCGCGCTCGACCTGACGCTCTACAAGCCGGGCTTCCTGATGTTCGAGGAGTTGAGCGACCGCTTCGAGCATTACTCGGGCGCCCTCGACTTCATGCAGAAATGCTATTTCACGCCGGCCCCCAATGAAGATCCGTTCGCCGGCTTCTACCGCCAGATCGAAGGCTGGGTGCGCCACGGACTCTCTGACAACTGAAGGCGAGCGTCTCGACCGTTACCTCGTGCGCCTCGGATGGGCGACGTCGCGCCGCGCCGCCAAGGATCTGATCTTCGCCGGCCGCGTCCGCGTCAACGGCCATCGCTATCGCAAGGGCGAGCCGATCACGCCGGGCGATCGCGTCGAAGTCGAGGACGCGCCCGCGCCTGAGCAGCCGCTCGCGCCGAATCCCAATCTCGCCATCGCGCTTCTCTATGAAGACCCTGCGATGCTGGTGGTCGACAAGCCCGGGATGCTCCCGTGCCATCCGCTGCGCCCCGACGAGCGCGGCACGGTGATGAACGCGGTCGCCGCGCGCTATCCCGAAACCGCGTCGGCCGGCGACAAGCCGCTCGAGGGCGGTCTGGTTCATCGCCTCGACAACGGCACTTCGGGCGCGCTGATCGTCGCGCGCACTCGCGCGGCGTTCACGATCCTGCGCACGGCAATTCGCAGCGCCGGCGTGACCCGCCGCTATCGCGCGCTGGCCGCCGGCCGCCTCGACCGCGCGATCGAGATCGACGCGCCCATCGCGCATCATCCGAAGAATCCGCGGCGGATGGTGGTGGTCGGCGCCGGCCCGGACGATCCCTCGAGCGCCGCCGCCACGCCCCATCGCTCGGCCGCGCGGCCCGCCTTCACCCGAATTGAGCCAATCGACTATGTGGGAGATTTCACGCTCGCCGACGTGCTGCCGCGCAGTGGCAGCCGCCATCAGATTCGCCTTCACCTGGCCAGCATCGGACATCCGATCGCCGGCGACGAACTATATGGCGGCCCGCCGCTCGACGGCCTGGCACGCGGACGCTTCTGGCTCCATCTGGCGGAGATCGCGCTCGACGCGCCGGCCGGCCCGCGCGTCACCGTCAGCGCCCCGCTCGCCGCCGATCTCGCGGCCGCGATCGCCCGCCTCGCCTGACCGGCGTTGAATGCTCCGAATAGACGGGGCGGCGCCGCTCAACCGTGGCCGTCGATATAGACCCGCCGATACTGAAACAGCCACTCGCCGTTGACCTTGCGCAATTCGTCCTGGTAGCGCCCGATCGCCTCGAGCGTCGCCTTGCCACCCTTGCAATGGTAGTACGCCAGGTAGCATCCGCCCATCCCGGTGTCGCCCTCAACGCGAAAGGTCACGTTGGACATCATGTGGCGGACCTGCGCGTCGCCGGCCGAGTTCTTGTACATCTGGGTGAACTTGGCCAGCGCTTCATGCCCCGCGTGGCGGCCCAAGCGCGGACTCTCAAAGACCCCGTCCGCCGTGAAGCATCGCACCCATTCGTCAAATGGCCCGTGATCGATCGTAAAGGCATAGCGCGCGTACAGCTCGCGTATCTGCTCCCGATCTTCCGCCGTCCCCGTAATCGGCATCTTCGCTCTCTCCCGTTTCCGTTCGTGGCGCCGCTCAGGCCCCGGCGCGTCCCCGTTCAGATCACTTTCCCGCTCAGATCACTTCCGCGTCGCGCAGTTGACCGACCTCATCCCAACTGTAACCAAGCAGCTCGGTGAGGATCATTTCGGAATTTTCGCCCAGCTCCGGCGCCCGTCCGCGCGCGTTGCCCGGCGTCTTGCTCAGGATTACCGGCACGCCGACCAGCTTGGTCGGGCCGATTTCGGGATGCTCGTAGTCCACGATGTACTCGTTAGCGATGACCTGTTCGTCGTCGGGCAGATCGTCGATCTTGTTGACCCGCGTGTAGATGAAGTCGCCGCCGCGCTTCAAGATACCCATCCATTCGTCGCGCGGCCGCGCGATGAACACGCGGTCGAGGATCGCCACCAGCTCGCGATGGTTCTTGCCGCGCGGCTTGATCCCGTTGAAGCGCG
The DNA here is from genome assembly GCA_035534935.1 of Binataceae bacterium (SeqCode). Lineage (GTDB taxonomy): Bacteria > Desulfobacterota > Binatia > Binatales > Binataceae > JADMIL01. The sequence goes on along the minus strand of DATLRA010000156.1, from coordinate 3,839 downwards.
CGTCGTCGATCAGCTCGGGCACGTCCAGCGCATTGCAGAAATCCTTCCAGTACCGATCGGTCTGCAGCATCCCCAGGCTGATCCATTTGCCGTCGGCGCACTTGTAATGGTTCCACAGCGGATTGAACGCGTCGTCGCGCGTCGATCGCGGGAACTCGTGGCCCAGGATGGTCCGGCTCGAAACGTTCAGCCCCTGTAGCGCGATCATCGATCCGAGATGCGACGCATTGACCTCCTGCCCCACCCCGTAACGCTCACGCGCGACCAGCGCCGTCATCACGCCGTAGGCGAGCATGATCGCGCCCATCTGATCGGCCAGCCCGCCGGTCAGGTAGATCGGCTCCTCGGTCGCCACGCTCGCGATATTCATGATCCCTGATCGCGATTGCGCGAGATAATCGAACGACGGCTCGCCGCTGTCGGGGCCGTTGGGCCCGTAGCCCGACGAGCTCGCGTAAATCAGCTTGGGGTTGCGCGCGCAGAGCGTCTCATAGCCCAGGCCCAGCCGCGCCGCCACGCCCTTGCGGAAATTCTGCACAAAGACGTCGCTCTTCGCGGCCAGCCGGTAGACGATCTCGCGCGCCTGCGGCTTGCTCAGGTCGAGCGTCAGGCTCTGCTTGTGGCGATTATTCGCCTCGAAATAAAAGTTGTGCCCGCTCTTGGCCGTCGCCGCCGAACCGCCGATCGCGAAGATTGCGCGCCCCGGGTCGCCCTTGCCGCGCTCCTCGATCTTGATCACTTCCGCGCCCAGGTCGGCGAGCATCGTGGTCGCCACCGGGCCCTGCTGCCATATCGTCCAATCGATAACCCGTATACCCTTAAGTGGTGCGTCCATGCCGCCTCTATACCACACATTTCCGCGAATTCATCACGTTGCGATGAGGCCGCATCCGGCCCCGCCCACTTGAGTTTGGCGCCGCAACGCTTCATCACTATGGATAGCGCGCCGATGCTGCATTACCTGGTCAATTTTCTCTATCCGCCGCGATGTCCCGGATGCGGCGCACGGCTCCCCGTCGATACCACCGCACGGGTCTGCACTCCGTGCCTCGCCGGCATCGAGCCGATTCCCGCGCCCTTCTGCGCCGTATGCGGAGTTCCGCTCGATGCTGGCGCCAACGCAGACTCCCGATGGTGCGACGACTGCGTCGAGGCGCCGCCGCATTTCGGCCGCGCCCGCGCCGTCGCCCGCTACTCGTCGCGCGGCGAGAACGACAGCGGCACCGTCGCCTCGATCATCCGCCGCCACAAGTACGGTCTCGATCAATCGCTCGCCCACGCGCTCGCCGAATGCCTCGGCAACGAACTGCCCCTGCCGGCCGCCGACTACGACCTGGTGATTCCCGTGCCGCTCCATTCGAGCCGCTTGCGCTGGCGCGGCTTCAACCAGGCCGCGATGCTCGCGATCGCGGTCGGCCGGCGCGGCGGCCGCACGGTCGATCTGAAATCGCTGGTGCGCGTGCGCGCCACGCCGCCGCAGACCATGCAGAACCAACGCGATCGCCGCGCAAATCTGCGCGACGCCTTTGCCGTGCGCCGCCCGGCCCGCGTCGCCAACCGCGGCATCCTGCTGATCGACGACGTTATGACCACCGGCGCGACCGCCAACGAATGCGCCCGCACCCTGCTCGCCGCCGGCGCCCGCCGCGTCGACGTGCTGACGCTCGCCCGCGCGCTATGAACCTCGCACAGCGCGCCACCTGGGAAGATCGCCATCGCGCCGCCGCGCCGAGCGACGCCGAATTGTCGGTCACCGAGATGCTCCCCGCGATCTGCGCGCTGCATCCCCACGCCCTCGTCCTCGACCTCGCGGCCGGCACCGGCCGCAACGCGATCGCGCTCGCCCACGCGGGTTTGCGCGTCGTCGCGATCGACTTCTCGATCACCGCGACGCGCACGCTGGCCGCCATCGCACGGCGCGATCGCATGCCGATCTATCCGATCGTCGCCGACCTCGAAGCGCCGATCCCGATTCGCCCGGCGAGCTTCGATCTGATCCTTAACGTGAACTACCTCGACCGCGACCTGATACCGCAACTGGTCTCCGCGATGCGGCCGGGCGGTCTCATCCTCTTCGATACGTTTCTGATTGACGAAGCCGGCCACGGCCATCTGCGCGACGCGCGCTTCACCCTCGAGCATTACGAACTGCGCACGCTGCTCGCCGGGCTCGAATTGCTTCGCTATCGCGAGGGGCTGACCGTCTATCCCACCGGCAAACGCGCCTGGCGCGGGGCGGCGCTCGCCCGCCGCGGGAGTTAATCGCGTGACGGCGCGTCTTACCTACAAATCCGCCGGCGTCGATATCGGCCTCAAGCAGAGCCTCATTCCGCTCTTCCGCCGTCTCGCCCGGCCGACCGCCGGCGCGCACGTCCTCGACGGTATCGGCGGCTTCGGCGCGCTGATCGGCCTCAATGGCGCCAAGCAAATGCGCGCGCCGGTGCTCGTCGCCGGCGCCGACGGCGTCGGCACCAAGCTCAAAATCGCCTTCGCCACGAGCCGCCACGACACCATCGGCATCGACTGCGTCGCGATGTGCGTCAACGACATCGTATGCCACAACGCGAGGCCGCTCTTTTTCCTCGACTATATCGGCGCCGGCAAGCTCGAACGCGCCGTCGCACTCGCGATCGTCAAGGGTATCGCCCGCGGATGCGCCCTCGCGGGGATGTCGCTGGTCGGCGGCGAGACCGCGCAGATGCCGGGGCTCTATCAGCCCGGCGAATACGATCTCGCGGGCTTCGCCGTGGGTCTCGCCGAGCGCGCGCAGATCCCGAATCCCGCGCGGATGCGCGCCGGCGACGCGATCATCGGACTCGCCGCCGACGGTCTCCACTCCAACGGCTTCTCGCTGGTGCGCAAGGTGCTGCTCGAGCGTGCGCGGCTCAAGCTCGACGCGCACGTCGCCGAACTCGGCCGCACGCTGGCCGACGAACTGCTGCGCCCCACGCGCATCTATGCGAAATTAGTGCTCGAACTCTTCGCACGCTTTCCGATCCGCGGCCTCGCCAATATCACCGGCGGCGGCCTGCCCGAAAATCTGCCGCGCGTGATGCCGCCGCGGCTCCATGCACGTATCGAGCGCACCAGTTGGCCGGTTCCGCCGATCTTCAAGATGATCGCGCGGCTGGGCAAAATCGATCAGGCCGAAATGGATCGCACCTTCAACAACGGCCTCGGCATGGTCGCGGTCGTCCCGCGTGATGAGGCCGCGGCAGTGCTCGCCCAGCTCAAAGTGCACCGCCAGCGCGCCTACATCATCGGCGAAATCGTGCGCGGCGCGCGCGGCGTGACCATCGCATGACCGCCGCCGCATCGACTCCGCGTCCTCCCGTCAGACTCGGCGTACTGATCTCGGGTGAGGGCACCAACCTGCAGGCCATCATCGACGCGATCGCGCGCGGCGACCTCGCCGCCGAAATCCGCGTCGTCATCTCCAACAAGGCCGCGGCGGGCGGCCTCGCGCGCGCCCGCCATCACGGTATCGCCGCGCAAGTCATCGAGCATCGCGGGTTTCCCTCGCGTGAGGATTTCGATCGCGCACTTGTTGCGACGCTCAACACCCACGGCGTGGAACTCGTCGTCTGCGCCGGCTTTATGCGTCTGCTGTCGCCCGTGATGGTCGCCGCGTTTCGCGATCGCATCATGAATATCCATCCCGCGCTTTGCCCGGCCTTTCCCGGCGTCGACGCGCAGCAGCAGGCGATCGACTACGGCGTGCGCTTCAGCGGATGCACCGTGTTCTTCGTCACCAAGGGCGTCGACGACGGTCCGGTGATCGTGCAGGCCGTTGTCCCCGTTCATCCGGACGACGATGCCGCCGCGCTCGCCGCGCGCAT
>DATLRA010000155.1:0-10656 GCA_035534935.1 Binataceae bacterium (SeqCode) | reverse complement strand
TGTTGCAATACGGCACCGCCGCGGGCGCGTCGCGTCTCGGGCTCGATTTCGCCGCGGCGGGCAAGACCGGCACCACCGACGACTATCGCGACGCCTACTTCATCGGCTACACGGCGCAACTGGTCACCGGCGTATGGGTTGGCTTCGACCAGCCCGAGACCATCGGCCTGACCGGCGCGGCGGCGGCGCTGCCGGCCTGGGTGCATTTCATGGTCGGCGCGGTGCGCCAGCCCGATCTCGGTTTCGGCCCGCCGCCACCGGGCATCGTAATGGCCGCAATCGATCCGGCGAGCGGCGGACTGGCGACTCCCGGATGCCCGCGGGTGCAGAACGCTCCCTTCCTCGAAGGCACCGAACCGACTCAGCCGTGCCCCCTGCACAGCGGGTTGTTCGCCGCCGCACCGGCCACTGTCGCTGCGTCCGCGACTGGCGCCACGCCCGACACCGAAGCGGCCGGCGGTGCGCCGGGCACCGCGCCGCCGGCCTCGCCGGTTCCCGGCACGGCGTCCAACGGCGTGATGGGTGCGGTCGGCAGCTTCTTCGGCGCGCTTTTCGGGCACGCTACTTCGCACAGCGCGAACTAGCCCCTACAGACTGTTAATTTATATTCGCGATGGCCGTGTGGTGGTGCAACCTTGGCTTGATTGATGCCCCGCGCTCTTGTACACGCTTTATTTCAACGGAGGTGCGCGTTCAAATGTACAAGGTAACTACGAAGCGGTTGGGTGTCGGAGCGGCAGGGTTCGCCCTGCTGGCGGTGCTCGCGGCAGGATGTGGGAAGGATAGCGGCGGGGGCACGTCGACGGCGCCGGTGGTGCACGGATGCAACATATTGCCAACCTTCGGAGAGGTTTTGATTACCGGCGGATTTACCAATTTCGCGGGGACCCAGGCCACCGCCTCGGCTGAACTTTACAATCCCACCACCAAGGCTTTTATCCAGGCGTGCAATATGACCGCGGCGCGCGGCGAGCAACAGGCGATCGGTTTTGTTCCGGGAGCGCTGAAGGTGGTGAGCGCTGTCGCCTCGGCAACTTTCGAGGTCATAATCGCCGGCGGCGAGAACAGCGTATCGCACGTTCAATCGGCCGAAATCTACAACTTCAACACCGGCAGGTTTACGGCGGTGAAGCCCGGGCTAAGCGCGGGCCGTGAGGACTATACCGCCGTGTTCGATAACAACGGTACGATTCTGTTTGCCGGCGGAGACACCTCGACGGAGGAGCCGGGCGGTACCGCCGATGTGTTTAACACCTTAACGCTGAAGTTTTCGACGACCGGTAATCTGACGATTGCGCGCGCCGGCTATGGCGCCTCGCTCGTCGGCGGCGCCTCGCTTATTACCGGGGACATTTTGCTGACCGGAGGCTTTACCAGCACCTCGCTGCCGGTGCTCCAGACCGCTGAACTATTCAGCCCGACCGCAGGCACCTTCACGGCGACGACTGGCAATCTGGTCGCGCCGCGCGAGTATCATTCGCAGGTGACGCTCCAGGACGGCACGGTTTTGGTGGCCGGCGGCGATGACGGTTCCGCGACCCTTGCTACGGCGGAGATCTTCACGCCCTCGACCCAGACCTTCGCGGCGACCACGGGTAACATGACGGATTCGCGCGAGGACATGGCCATGACGCTGCTCAATGATGGCACGGTCCTGCTGACCGGTGGCATCGATGACACCGGTACGATTCTGGATACGGCGGAGATTTATAATCCCTCCACCGGCCTGTTCACCGCGACCACGGGAACCATGACCACGCCCCGTGAGGATCATACGGCGACTCTGCTCTCCGATGGCACCGTCCTGATCACGGGAGGTTACGGCTCCGGCGCGGCGCTCAACACGGCGGAAATTTACGACCCGACGACCGGCCTGTTCACCGCGACCACCGGCGCGATGGTGTTCCCACGCGCGCAGCAACAGGCAACCATGCTGGATTGATCCGCGCCAGTATTATCGACATCCGAACCGGCGAGGCCCGTTGCAGCGGGCCTCGCCGTCTTTGCTCCACGCCCGGACCGATCACCCGCGTCAACTTTTCCAGCGGCCGCCACTGCGACTTTCATCCGCGGCTGCCCGCTCCTGCCCGATCCGGTCTGCGGGTCGCGTTCGGGCTGGGCGTAGCCGCCGCCGGCATCCCTGCGATTGCCGCGATGCTTGCCGCGGTGCGCATAAACTTCCTGCGAGTCATGGTTTTGCCTTCGCGGGCCGGCCTTTGCGTTCGCGCACGTTGTCCGCTTGCGAAAAGATTGTGCCGTATGCGATTTACCCGCAACACTTACGCTGTGAATACCGTGATTGGATCATTATTCCGCCAACTGTCGCCAACCCGCAGCCACGCGCGCGCCGCTTGCGCCGCGCGCGTGGCGCTGGCGATGATGCTCACCGCCGGATGCGCCCTGTTCGCCGCCGATGCGCCGGCGCGTGCCGCGACGGCCAAACAGCGTGGCGGCTTCTTCATGCCCAACGCCGCCGCGACCAAATTAGTCACCGTCACGATCGGCGGCGAGGCCGCGGCCGGCGTTACCGTGATGACCCAGGCGGTCGCCGTCAAGGAGACCGGTCCGCGCGCCACCGTCGCCCGCTTCGGCGAGAGCTACGCCTTCGCGCCGGCCTTCATCGCGGTGCATCGCGACGAGCCGACCCAGATCGAATTCTGGAATCTGCAACCCGACGACGAGCACGACTTCGCGCTGCTCGGCCCCGACTTTACGGTGCTGATGTACGAAAAGCTCGCGCCGCTGAGCAAAACCGCGTGGGTCTTTACGTTTCATCGTGAGGGCCTGTTCATCTTCAAATGCCTGGTGCATCAGCCCGAAATGAGCGGACAGATTCTCGTGCTGCCGCCGGCGGCGCATTAGTCCCGCGATGGCCGCGGAGTTCGATCCTTCGGCGGCGGGCCCGCGCGGCGCATCGCCCGACAGCCGCGGCGCGCGCCTGCGCGAACTGGCCGGGCTTTTTTTCCGTCTCGGTACGACCGCATTCGGCGGTCCCGCCGCGAATATCGCGATGATGGAAGAGGAGGTCGTGCGGCGCCGCCAATGGCTCACGCACGCGGAATTTCTCGATATGATCGGCGCCTGCAATCTGATCCCCGGTCCGAACTCGACCGAGATGGCGATTCACCTGGGCCATCGGCGTGCCGGGTTTGCCGGACTGGCCGTGGCGGGCGCGTGCTTTATCGTGCCGGCCGCCGCGATCACGATGGCGGTCGCGTGGGTCTACGTGCGCTTCGGCGCGATGCCCGCGGTGGGCGGCGCGCTGTACGGCATCAAGCCGGTGATCATCGTGATCGTCTTGCAGGCGCTGTGGCGGCTGGGCGTCACGGCGGCGCGCACGCCAACCCTGATCGCGATCACGGCGGCGGCGACTATCGCGGCCTTCATGGGCGTCAACGAAATGGCGATTCTGCTCGGCGCCGGCATTCTGACCGTCGCCATCGAGAGTCTCACCGGCGCCGCCGCCGCTCCCGGTGGCGCGGCGGCGGCGATCGTCGCGGCGCGCGCGCTGCCCGTGGCCAACAGCGTGGTCACGGCCAGCCCTGCCGCCGCGCAATCCGCGATCGCCGGCGGCGTCGTGGCAGGTGTCACGGTCGTCGCCGCGCCCTTCAGCCTCACCACGATGTTCCTGCTGTTCGCGAAAATCGGCGCCGTGCTGTTCGGCAGCGGCTACGTGCTGCTGGCTTTCCTGCAGGCCGATTTCGTCGATCGGCTGCATTGGCTGACCCAGGGACAACTGCTCGACGCGGTCGCGGTCGGCCAGTTCACGCCCGGTCCGGTCTTCTGCACGGCGACCTTTATCGGCTACCTGCTCGGCCGCACGCCGGGCGCGATCGTCGCCACCGCGGGGATTTTCCTGCCGGCCTTCGCCTTCGTCGCGATCAGTGGTCCACTGCTGCCGCGCCTGCGCCGCTCGCCGATCGCCGGCGCGTTGCTCGACGGCGTCAACGCGGCCTCACTTGCCCTGATGGTCGCGGTGACGTGGCAACTCGGGCGCGCCGCGATTATCGACGCGACCACCGTCGCGATCACGATCGTCGGCGGCGTGATGCTGATGCGCTTGCGGCTCAACTCGGCGTGGATCGTAACGGCCGGCGCGCTCCTCGGCATCCTGGCGTTCAAACTGCACGGCTGACGCGATTCGCCGTCCGCGCCGGGCCGATCGGCTTCGCGATCGCGCGCTTACTCGGGCTCGCGATCGCGCTCCGGGCCGAACTCGTCGCCGTCGCGATCGAGATCGTCGGCGGCGGACGCGCTCCGCTCGTCGAACGAATCGGTCGGCCCGGCCGCCTCGTCCGCGAGCTTCGCGCCCGCCTCGAGCGTCGGCGCGGGCATCTCGGCCAGGCGGCGCGCCACGATAATGAACGCCGAATGGGCGACCATCCGATGCATCGGGCGCACGCTCATCCCTTTGACCTGCCAGTTGCGCATGAGCGTCTCGAAGCTTTCGATCTCGGCGAAGTCGGGCCGCCGCTGCAGCGCCTCGACGGTGTCCTTTAACTGGATCACGGTCGGCACGTAGCCGACGAACACGCCGCCCGGGCGCAGCGCCTTGGCCACCACTTCGAGCGCGCGGCCCGGTTCCGGCAGATCGAGAAACAGGCGGTCGACGCCGGTCTCGTCGAAACCCTCGTAGAGGTCGCGCAGTTTGACCGTCCAGTTGGGCGCGTCGCCAAAAAAAGTTGCCACGTTGCGCCGCGCGGCCGCGGCAAAATCCTCGCGCACCTCGTACGAGATCAACCGTCCGTGCGGTCCGACCGCGCGCAGCAGCGCGATTGTCAGCGCGCCCGCGCCGATGCCGCCCTCGATCACGGTCGCCCCTGGAAAGACGTCGCCCCAGACCAGCAGCGGGCCGGTGTCCTTCGGATAGATCACCTGCGCCGCGCGCGGCAGATGGGGAATCAGGTCGGCGTAGGTCGGGCGCAGCACGAGATAGTTTTCGCCGCCGCTGAATTTCACCCGCGAGCCCTCGGCCAGGCCCCACAGGCTTTCGGGCGCGATGTCCCCGCGAATCTCGATCTTGCGGCCGCCGCGCAGGATTTTCAGGTAGCGGCGCCCCTTGCGATCGATAAACAGCACGGCGTCATTTTCTTTGAGTTCAGGATTCAAGTTGTGATCTCGCTTCGCGCGTCGCCCCGCCTCGCTCATTCGCGGTAGGCGCGGGTGATGCACTGGGGGCGGCTATTGACTATAATGGCGGGTGGCGTTTACGCTGCTTGACGTCCCGATGCTGGCGGTTCATCCGATTCCGAATTCGGCGGAACAGTCACCGGGCAATTTTTTTTGCTGATACGGCCGCCTCCGCATTGTTACTGATCGGGGCGGCGATGCGAAGCAGATGGCTCCGGGCGCGGCCCGGAATTTTAGACTACAGGTGGTGCCACGCGATGGCTGAGAAAAAAGCAAAGACGGCGGAAAAGGGCGGCGGACAGGCCCAGCACAAACATTACTGCCCGACCTGCGGTTCCGAGAGCAAGATCACGCTGTTCGCCGGCTACGGTCGCAAGGGCTTCTACGCGGTGTGCGAGAAGAATTGTGGCTACGTCGGCCGCACGCGCTGACGGAGGATCGATCACGGCCATGGCCCGAGTTCGCAAGACCAAGTCGTCCAAGAAAGACCTCTACGCCGGGTTCGCCGATACCGCCGAAGAGACCGACGAAGATGCCGACCTGCCCAAGGACGAAGCCGGCCGGCTCAAGATCAAGCGGCAGTACCAGGATCTCCTCGGCATCCGTATCGAGAAGCTCAAGGGGCGCATCCTCAACCGTGAGCGCATCAACAAAACGATCGAGGGTATCTACTTCATCTGCGCGCGCTGCATGAAGGTGTGCCATTCGCTCGACGACGGCTTCACCGAGGATCCTGAAAACGTCAACAATCAATGCGCCAAGTGCGCCAAGCTGCGTCCGGCAGCGGCCTGAGCGGCGGGGCGCGCGCGGCCGATCGGGCTGCCTCGCGGGTGTGGCGTAATTCGTCGATCGGCGCCGTTGAAGTAACGTGGCCGGCGAATAACGATGCCGGGGCTGGCGGCGTCCGCCAGGCGCCGCCTGAACTGCGCTGATTGAGGCCGAAATCGCGCCTGCTCGCGGCGGCGGCCACGGCTTTGATTTGTCGGTCCGATACTGTAAATCTCGTGCGAGCCGGCCATTGCGCGGCGGCCTGGTGGGGGAGTTAATCAGCCAAAATGGGCCTACAGCTAATCGCGCCCGACATTAATATCGATTTCGTCGGCAAGCGGTTTTTTTTCGTCGCCGTCTCGACCGTAATCAATCTTGCGGCGATCCTGCTGCTGATCTTCGTCGGGCTCAATTACGGCGTCGATTTCGTCGGCGGCAGCGTCGTCCAGCTCAAATTCGATCAACCCACCAGTGCCGAGCGGATCCGCACGGCGCTCGGCTCGCTCGATCTCGGCGACGTGACCGTGCAGGATTTTGGCGCCCGCGACGAGAACCAGTACCTGGTGCGCTTCGAGACGGTTAAAAGTGTCGGCAGCATCGGACCCCGTCTGGAGGCGGCGCTCGATCGGAGCTATGGCGCGACCAACAAGGCGCAGGTGCTGCGGGTCGAGACGGTGGGCTCGAAGGTTGGCCACGACTTGCGCATCGACGGGTTTCTGGCGGTCGCTTTCGCCACCGTTTTCATGGGCGTCTATATCGCCTTGCGCTTCCGCAACGTGAGCTGGAGCTTTGGCGCTGGCGCCGTGATCGCGTTGATCCATGACGTGCTGGTAGTCACCGGCGCGCTGGTCATCTCGCGCCTTGAATTCGACCTTACGACGCTGGCGGCGGTGCTGACGATTATCGCCTACTCGGTCCACGATACGATTATTGTCTCGGACCGGATTCGCGAGGACGCGGCCAAGCGCCGCCGCGAATCGCTCGACGTCACCATGAACCGCGCGATCAACGAGACCCTCTCGCGCACGGTGCTGACCTCCGGCACCGCGTTGACCGTGGTTACCTCGCTGCTGGTACTCGGCGGACCGATTCTGCGGCCGGCCGCCTTCACGCTCTTCGTCGGGATCATCACCGGCACCTATTCCTCGATTTATATCGCCGGCCCGGTGGTGCTCTTTTGGGAAAAGGGCCGCATCGGTGGCAAGACGGCGGCGACGCGCGCGGCCTGAATTCAGCGCGTCAATCCGTTTCGCGCCGGCCAGCGCACGGCGACGGGTGAGATTTGCCAGTTGAAATTCGCAGCGCCCGCGGCCTCTATCGGCTCGCCGAAGCCGCGCCGCCCGAGAGTTCCCCCGATAGTCTTGTGCTGACGCTGGCGCTCGAGCGTGCCGATGGCGTCGAGCGGGTGGTCTTGCGATGCCGCATCGCCAGCGCGTTAAGTGCCAGCGAGGCCGACACGGCCGGTCTCCTCGCGCGGCTCAAGCCATGGATCGAGCGCGAGTTCGAGCCGACCCGCGAGGCGGCGCTCAAGTCGATTCGCAGCGAGCGCCGGCTGCACGAGATCGTCTTCGACCGCGCGCATCCCGGCCCGTTTTGAGTGTCGGATTTTTGGGTGGGCGCGTGAAGTCGAATCAGGCGAAGCGGGCATGGGACGCGGGCAAGTCCGCGCATCCGCGCGAGTACCGAGACTCCGCGCCGCCGCGGCAATATAGATAGAGGTCATCGCATGGACATCGACCTGAGACCCGCGCGTGACGAGGATATCCCCGAACTTGCCCGCCTGATCGCCGGCATCGCCAGCTACCACGAATCGATCGACGCGCGCGCGCGGTTCGATTGGGACGAGATTCGCGCCGCGCCCAACTGGCTCCCGGCGGTCCTCCATCGCGACCATCACGCGATCTGGGTCGCTGACCGTGGCGCCGGCCGCCTCGCCGGCTATCTCTGGGTCCATCTCAAGCGCGATCATCAGGGCAACCTGCCCAAGGTCCGCGGCTACATAAGCCAGGCTTACCTCGACGAGGACTGGCGGGGTAAGCGGCTAATGCGCCCGATGCTCGAGATGGCCTACGAATGGTTTCGTGCCAAGGATATCGAGGTGGTCACGCTGATGGTCTTCGATCGCAACTGGCTGGGCTCGACCGCCTGGTATAAGCACGGCTTCGAGGATTGGACCCACGAGCGCCGCATCGAACTTAAACCGCGCGTGAAACCCGCCTGACCCGGCGGTAAGCCGCTGTGGATTGTCGTTGATTTACATACGCAATGCCGGTTATATGAGAGCGCGCCGGAGCGCCCGCCCGGCACCGCAGGAACGTCGCATTAGCGTTTGACAGTTTCGCCCGAAGACCTATACTATACTCATCAGGTCCACTAATAAGGTATTAAGCGTTGGTGGCGTCGGCGATGCGCCCTCAATGGTGCGAACGCAGTGCCCGGATGGGGCTTGAGCGAGACAGAGGAAGCGATGGTTAAGCTGCCGATTTACATGGACAATCACGCGACGACGCCGGTCGATCCGCGGGTGCTCGAGGCGATGCTGCCGTATTTCACCCAGAAGTTCGGCAACGCCGCCAGCCGCAATCACAGCTTCGGCTGGGAGGCGGAAGAGGCGGTCGACAAGTCGCGCAACCAGATTGCGGCGCTGATTGGCGCCAAGTCCAAAGAGATTATCATCACCAGCGGGGCGACCGAGTCCGACAACCTCGCGATCAAGGGCGTGGTTGAGTTCTACAAGGACAAGGGTAATCACGTCATCACCTGCGTGACGGAACATAAGGCGGTGCTCGACAGTTGCCGCGCGCTTGAGCGCACCGGCAAGGCGACGGTGACCTATCTGCCGGTCGACAAGTACGGGATGGTCGATCCGGACGCGGTGCGCAAGGCGATTACCGACAAGACCGTCCTGATCACGATCATGTACGCCAACAACGAGGTTGGCACGATTCATCCGATCGCCGAGATTGGCCGGATCGCCAAGGAAAAGGGCATCGTGTTCCATTGTGATGCGGTGCAGGCGGTGGGCAAGGTGCCGGTCAACGTCGACCGCGACGGTATCGACCTGCTCTCGCTCAGCGCGCACAAGATTTACGGCCCCAAGGGCGTCGGCGCGATTTACGTCCGCTCCAAGGGTCCGCGCGTGCGCCTGACGCCGCAGACGGATGGCGGCGGCCATGAGCGCGGGATGCGCTCGGGTACGCTCAACGTCACCGGCATCGTTGGGCTGGGCAAGGCGTGCGAAATCGCCGGGGCCGAGATGGAAGAGGAGAATCGCCGCCTGCTCGATCTGCGCAACAAGCTCCAGGCGGGCATTTTCGAGCGCCTCGACGAAGTCTACCTCAACGGCCATCCGACTGAGCGCCTGCCCGGCAATCTCAACGTGAGCTTCGCCTACGTCGAGGGCGAGTCGCTCCTGATGGGCATCAGCGATATCGCGGTCAGCTCGGGTTCGGCCTGCACCTCGGCCACCCTCGAGCCGTCGTACGTGATTCGCGCGCTGGGCGTGGACGAGGAGCTGGCGCATAGCTCGATTCGCTTCGGCATCGGCCGCTTCAATACCGGCGACGAAGTCGATTTCGTGACCGACCGCGTGACCCGCGAGGTCAAGCGGCTGCGCGAGATGTCGCCGCTCTACGAGATGGCGCGCGAGGGTATCGACCTCAAGACGGTGCAGTGGAAGTCGGAGTAACGGGAGTCAGAGGAAGCTCTGTGCAAGGCCCATTGTGTCATTCAGAGCGCAGCGAAGAATCCCGGGATTCTTCGCTGCGCGGACTCCGTTCAGAATGACGACCTGAATTGCGCGGAGGTTCTCCATCAGGGGGAGAGGCGAGAGAGTGACATGGCTTATTCGGAAAAAGTAATCGAGCATTATACCAATCCGCGCAACGTCGGCAGCTTTGCCAAGGGCGAGGACAACGTCGGCACCGGGATCGTGGGCGCGCCCGAATGCGGCGACGTGATGAAGCTCCAGCTCAAGATTAATCCGGCCAACGGCGTGATCGAGGACGCGAAGTTCAAGACCTTCGGCTGCGGCAGCGCGATCGCCAGTTCGAGCTACGTCACCGAGCTGGTCAAGGGCAAGCACGTCGACGAGGCGATGGCGATCAAGAACACCGCGATCGTCCAGGAGCTCAACCTGCCGCCGGTCAAGATTCATTGCTCGGTGCTGGCCGAGGACGCGATCAAGGCCGCGATCACCGACTGGCGCAAGCATCAGGAGCCGGCCGTCGAGTTGGCGGATGCGGCCCCGGCGCGCAAAGCGCGGGAGGGCTGATCCACGTGGCCACCGTCACTCTGTCCGACAATGCGATCCGCAAGATTCATCAGTTGACCGCCGAAAAGCCCGACTCCGGCCTGCGGGTCAAAGTCGTGGGCGGCGGATGCTCGGGCTTGCAATACCGCATGGAGATCGATTCGGCCAAGGAGCGCGACAAGATCTTCGAGCGCGAAGGGGCACGCCTGATCGTCGACAAAAAGAGTTTTCTCTATCTCAACGGATCGGAACTCGACTACGCCGAAGAGCTGATGGCGGCCGGCTTTCGCCTGGTCAATCCCAACGCCAAGCGCTCGTGCGGATGCGGTGAGTCGTTCGTCGTCTGAGGCCATGCCCGCGCGCGCCAGCGTGATCGCTTGCCCCTCATGCATGCAGGCTCAGGAGCCGCGTCCGCTATGCGCCGCGTGCGGCGCGCCGTTGGGCGCGCCGCTCGATTGCTTCGCGACGCTCGGCCTGCCGCGCCGGCTCGTGATCGATCGCGCCGC
>DATLRA010000154.1:0-16258 GCA_035534935.1 Binataceae bacterium (SeqCode) | reverse complement strand
GAAAATCATCTGCGACAACGCGGCGCGCCTTTATCATATCGATTTGAACTGACTATTGGAGCTTTCCCGTTCGCCCGCCCGCGGACGAACGGCGTAATCGAGGCGACGCCTCGCACAGGGGAACATGCATGGCTCATGATCTGGTTATCAAGAACGGCACGGTGGTCGACGGAACCGGCGCGCCGCGCTATCGCGCGGATATCGCCGTCGACGGCGATCGCATCGTCGAAATCGGCAAGGTCAGCGCCGGCGGCAAAAAGGTCATCGACGCAACCGACCTGATCGTGTCGCCCGGCTTCGTCGATCCGCATACTCATTACGACGCGCAGATCTGCTGGGATCCGATGCTCAGTTGCACCTCCTGGCACGGCATTACCTCGGTCGTGATGGGTAATTGCGGCGTCGGCGTCGCCCCGTGCAAACCCGACAACCGCGAGATCACCGCGTGGGATTTGACCAACGTCGAGGCCATTCCGTTCGATTCGCTGGTCAAGGGCGTGACCTGGGACTGGGAGACCTTCCCCGAGTTTCTCGACGCCGCGCAAAAGCGCCGCAGCGGTATCAACCTCGGATTCCTCGCGCCACTCACCCCGTTTCGCCACTTCGTAATGGGCAAGGAATCGATGGAGCGCGCGGCCACCGCGAAAGAGACTGAGCATATCGCGGCCCTGCTCGGCGAAGCGATGACCGCCGGCGCCGTCGGCTTCTCGACCACCACGCTCGCCCAGCACATCGGCTTCCAGGGCACCCCGCTGGCCTGCCGCCTGGCCAGCAAAGACGAACTCCGCTCCTACGCCAACGTGCTCAAGGCGCAGGGCAAGGGCTCGATCGAAGTCGCGCTGACCAAGAAGATCGGCCGCGTCAGCGACAGCGAGTACGAGTTGCTCGACATGCTGCTCAGCGAGAGCGGACGCCCGGTGACCTGGCTCGCGATGGCCACCACGCCCAAGAATCCCGAACGCGCCAACGAGACGCTCGATCGCCTGGCGCCGCTCATCAGCCGCGGCGGCCTGCCGCAGATCCTGTGCAAGCCGTTCGTCGCGCAGCTCGATCTGCGTAATCCGTTTACCTTCGCCGACATGGAATCGTGGAACCACGTCTTCAATCTGCCGGTCGAAAGCCAGAAGCGCATCTACGCGGACCCGGCCTTCCGCGCGTCGTTCCGGCAGGATCTGATGAAGCCGCATCTGTTTACCGGCAAATGGCATCGCGTGGAAATCCTCGAAGTGACTAATCCGGCGCTCAAGCAGTTCGAACGCAAGACCGTCGCCGACGTCGCCGAGATTCGCCACGCCGATCCGCTCGATACGTTCCTTAACCTGGCAATCGAGGACGACCTCAATATCCAGTACACCATGGCGCAGTATCACGAAGACGGTATCCGCCAGTTGATTACGGACCCGCGCACGATGATCGGACTGTCCGACGGCGGCGCCCACGTCGACATGCTCTGCGACGCCGGCTACGCAACCTACCTGCTGGGCCATTGGGTCCGCGAGCGCGAGGCGATCACGCTCGAACACGCCGTCAAGCGCATCACCTCCGAACCGGCCGATTTCTTCGGCATCCGCGAGCGCGGACGCCTCAAGTCCGGATGGAAGGCCGACCTCACGCTGTTCGACTACAAGACCGTCAACTCGGCCAAGCGGGCGAAGATGCAAAACGATCTGCCCGGCGGCGGACGGCGCCTGGTCATGCCGGCCGAGGGTATCGAGTACACCGTCGTCAACGGCACCATGCTCTACGAGCACGGCAAGCATAGCGGCGCGCTGCCCGGCGAGGTTCTCCGCTCGACCGCCGCCTGACCTGAATCGCTAGTACGCACACGGGGTCGCAGGCATGGCGCCTGCGGCCCCGTTTTCTTTTTCCCGGATTCGATTCTGAGTATTCGCGCCCGGCCGCGAATACTATTTGCACAATAGCTAGTACGGACGCCGCGTGCGCGGATCGACCCCCGCGATGCGCCATCCCGGATGATCGGGCAGCAGATGCGCGTGGCCCGCGCCGAACAGATGCTCGCGCAGCGTCTCGCCACCGCTCGCGATGCTCGCATCGGAGCCCCGTATGCGTCCGCGCCGCTGCAGTTCCGGCACCACCAGGTCGATAAAGTCGGTGAAGCTGCCCGGCTGATAGATCGGCACCAGATTGATGCCGTCGATATCGGCCTCGTCAGCCCAGCGCTCGATTTCCTGGGCGACCTGCGCCGCGTCGCCCGTGATCAACGGAATGAGGCTCGCGAGCTTCATCTCCTCGCGCGCGTCGGCCAGCGTCGCGATCCGTCCCGGATGCGCCGCGGTGAACCAGCGCGCCGCCGCCTTGATCCCTTCCGAATCCAGCCCGTCGAGCACGTCGTCGTCCTTGAACTTTGCCAGATCGATTCCGGTCCATCCGCCGAACAGCGCTAAGCCGCCCTCCGGACTCGCGTACGATCGCAGCCGCCGCTCCTTGAGCCGCGCCTCTTCCGCGGTCTCCGCGACGACCACCGCGATTCCGGCGAGCAGCTTGATATGCGCCGGGTCGCGGCCCTCCTCGCGCGCCGCCGCGCGGATCCGCGCGACGCGCGGCCGCGCCGCCTCGACCGTCGGATAGGTGACGAAAATCGCCTCGCCATGGCGCGCGCCAAAGCGGATGCCGCGGCCCGATTGCCCCGCCTGCAACAGCATCGGCGTGCGCTGCGGCGACGGCTCGCACATATGCGGCCCCGCAACCTCGAAGTAGGTGCCGCGATGATTTATCGGATGCACCTTGGCCGGATCGACGTGCATATCGCGCGCCCCGTCGCGCACCATCGCGCCGTCTTCCCAGCTCGCCTCCCACAATTTGTAGACCACCTCCATGTATTCCTCGGCACGCTCGTAGCGCTGGTCATGCCCGAGCAGACCACCCATGCCGTTGCGCGAGGCGCTGCCGAGATAAGAGGTGACGATATTCCAGCCGACCCGGCCGCCGGTAAAATGATCGAGCGAGGATAAGAGCTTGGCCGTGTGGAACGGCGGATAGTAGGCCGTGCTGTAAGTCGAAATGAAGCCCAGATGGCGGGTTGCCGCGGCCATCGCGGGAAACAGCACGGTCGGATCGTTGCCGGGAAATTGCACGGCGTGGCGGATGCCGGCCTCGGCGCTGCCGCGATAGACGTCGTACGCGCCGTGAACGTCGGCGAAGAACAGCGAATCGAATCCACCGCGCTCGAGCAACTGCGCCAGGTCGATCCAGTGGTGGGTCTGCGTGTAGCCGGTCGACGTGCGCTCGCGCGGATTGCGATACTGGCCAAACGATTGCAGCGCGGCCGAGCATTGATTGAACGCGTTGAGATGAATCTTTTTCATGGTAAACCGACGCGCGCCGCGCTTCGTCCGCCGCCCTCCCCATCGAGCATAGCCGTGCGCGTGGCACCGTTCATGCTCGAATTACATCGTCGAAGGCAATAACATTGAAGTTCCACGAATGAAACCACTCTCATCCATAGCCGCTCTGCTGGTTCTCGGGTTGACGACCGCCCTTCTCGGGTCGTGCCCCACGTTCGCTTCCGCACAAGAGACGCTGGTCGTGCCGGCGCCATCCTCACAGGGGCCGCCACCGATGCGCTACAAACCGCGGCCGACCCCCCGTCCCGCGCCGCCGCCAGTACCCGAGCAAAACAACCTCGAGACTCTGCCGTCCGAGGTCGCGCCAACCCCGCCGCCGGCGATGGCGCCCGAGCCGGCGCCACCGCCGGAGCCCGCACCGGAACCCGAAGCCGTCGCGCCGCTGCAACCGATGCTCCCGGCGATTTTCCGCGGCTGCTGGCAAGGCGCGGTCGAGTGGGTCGATTCGATCGAGCGGCTGCCCGGCGCCGCCAAGATCGGTCCGTGGACGCCCAAGACCTATCGGCTATGTTACGAGCGCTATGGCAACGGGCCGTTCCAGTTGACCTTGACCGAGGCGGGTATCCAGCACAACAGCAAAATCATCAATTCGCAGGGCGTCATGCACGCGCTCTCGACCGACGGCCGCACCTACGCGACGATGCAGGCTTTTCTGCATTTCGACGAATACCATGTCCGTAACTATTTCGGCGGCGCGACTTTTCCAGTCGATGAAACTACGCGTCTCCAATGCGACATCCAGCCCGACGGGATGCACGTGTCGGGCAACGTCTATGGCATGCGCGACGGCAGCCCGTGGTTCCGTGCCTACTGGCATACTGTATTCGTGCACGTCCCCGACTGATCGCCCTTACGCGCGCAGGCGGCCCGCTCGATCGACCCGCGTGCGCAGCGCATCGAGCTCCGCGGCCGACGGTGCTTCGGTCACCGGCACCGTTGCCGGCAAAACGAATTCAAAGCCGGTCTCGCGCTTGACCTGCGCGACCGTCACCCCCGGATGAACCGAACCCAGGCGCATCCGCTTGGTCTCGTCGTCAAAATCGAATACGCAGAGCGGCGTGACGCATTGGCGGGGACCGCCGCCAGGAATACCCAGTTTGCGCCGCGCGTCCGCGCCTCCCGTACCCCATCCATACGCGCTTACATAGTCGCATTTTCCGGTTAGCACGCGCGGGTTATGGCTATTGAGCACAATATAATATCGGCCGACGTGGGTACTCAGTGACGGCGTACCGACCGACCCCGGCCCGCGAAATTTGAGCCGCCGATAATCCGCGCCGACGCCGATCAGATTAGTGTTGCCGAAGGCGTCGACCTGCACGCCGCCGATAAAGAAGACGTGATTGCCCCAGTCCTTGACCCGGTCAAAGCGATGACCCGTGTCGCTGAACGATTCCGCCCAGCGCACCACGCGGCGATCCCAACCATAGGCGGGCATCGGGATCGTCTCGAGATGCGCGGCGTTCATGCGCGCGCCCAGAAACACCAGATCCATGTTGGGGCCGTGCGTCAGATGGGCCAGGCGCACGGCCGCTTCCGGCACCGGCGACGCCACGCCGACGCGCAGCACTTCGCCGTCGTTGAGCTGGCGGGAGAGATAAATCGCCATCAGCTCGGAGATCGAATAGTCATTTTCCATAGCGGCCTCGATTCGCCGGGCGGTATCTACTTATTCGCGCGATCCGATTACTCATTCGCATGGCCAGCCCCGGCCGTCTGCCGGGCGGCCCAGTCGGGCGCGAAACGCTGCGCATAGCCTTTCGGGTAGCGCGAGCTGAAAACGATCGCGGCGACCAGCAGCGATAACGGCAAGAGCAGGCCGAGCATCAGCAAATTCCCCGTCTTCAAAGCTAAAACCCCCAGCCCGGCATTGATCGTGAACACCACGCCGAAGACCACTGTCAGGATCACGTTCAGACGCATGAACAGCGGCTCCTTCCAGACTTCTGGCGGTGTCTGCTCGCGCGCGTACTGGATTGTAAACGGAAAGCCAATGAATAGCGTGACCCAGGTGACTAGCGCAAAGACCGCCCAGGTCAGGAATATATTGTAATCCTTGAACAGCATCGGCCCGGCGGCGATCGTCGTCACCAGCGAAAACGCGAAGAACGCGGCCGTCGTGCAGCTCATGATTTTAGTGGCATGGCATCGGTACTCTTGCCCGACGATCACCAGCGCGATCGCAAGTCCGCCGAGCGAGCCAACGATCCAGTGGCCGCCGCCCGACACCACGGCATAGACAATCCATGCGACCATGCCGAAGTTGGTAGCCGCACTGCCGCCCGCTGGCACGTTCTGCGTCATACTCATTCCTCGCAATTATTCACCGCGAATACTTAGTACTCGTGCAGCGCCAGCAGCCGCTTGATCCCGATCAACTCCAGATAATCGGCGTTGGTCGCGGGCTTGCGGCAATAGCGATCGAGCCATCCGCCGAGCGCGGCGCGATCGCCCGCTGCGGCCTGCCCGGCGGCGTCGCTGTAGAGCTTGAGATTTTCATTGTCCTGAACGTAGAAGCCGCGCGAATAGAACGGATGCGCGCCGTAGGGCGCGCGCACAATCGCGTCGGCGGCGGCAATTGTCGTCTTCCACGGATCGGCGCGCACCTGCTCGTTCGAGATGACCTGCTCGACCTGCACGATCGTGCGATCGGCCGCGCGCTGCATGAACAGATCGATCCATCCGGGACCGCCCAGATGCTGCACGTTGCCATAGGCGTCGGAATGCGCCGCGTGCAGAAGCGCCACGTCGGGCTTGATTGGCGGCACCGCGATCAGCGTCTCGCCGCGCAGCGGATCCTTGAATACCTTGAGCTCCGGGTTGACCTCGGGTATCGACGTGCCGACGCCGCCGCGCCACGGCAGGAACGGCAGCGCCTGCGCGGCGGCCTGCAGGCCGGCGCACAGAATTCCCTCTTCGCATTCCCAGACTTCGATCTCGCCGCGTTCGGCCGCCCGGCGAAACACCGGCGTGACCGGATGGCCGAAGCCGCCACCCGCGTAGTAGCTGACCACCTTTTTCACCGCGCCCGCCGCTACCAGCATGTCGAGCGAAAAGCCGGCATCGACCACCGTCAGGTCCTTCACACCGCGGCGGATTATCTGGCGCAACAGCGCCATCGGCGTCGGCTGTCCGATCGCGATCGTCATGCCGCTCTCGATCCACGCCGCAGCCGCAGTCTCATCGATTATGCGTTCGCGCCGCTCCATGTTCATCGCCAATACGCTCCTCCGAATGCCGCGCGGGCAAGGCCGTCCCAGTCTGATGCGAACGCCGGTGCGGCGGCAAGCGCCTCGGCGATCGTTCACGCGGCGTTTGGCGGATGCGCCGCGAGGTTAGTAGACTCCGGCCGAACTCATTCCACGCGCGAGGCGCAAGGGGAAATCCGGCCATGGCTATGATCACGCTCGACGATTACGCCAACAAGTACCGCCATATCAAGATCGAACGGCGCGACGGCATCCTGCAGATGACGCTGCATACCGACGGCGCCGAACTCAAATGGGGCATGGGTCCGCACGAGGAATTGTCCTACGCCTTCAACGATGTCGCGCGCGACCGTGACAACCGCTGCGTGATTATCACCGGCACCGGCAACGCCTTTTGCGCCGAGGTCGACGCCGGCAAAGGCCGCGGCGTCCCGATCACCGGCGACGGCTCGCCGCAGCCCGCCGGCGTCCGCGCCACCACCTGGGATCATATCTACAACGACGCCAAGTACCTGCTGATGAACCATCTCAATATCGAGGTGCCGATGATCGCCGCGGTCAACGGCCCGGCGCTGATCCACGCCGAACTCGCCGTGCTCTGCGACATCGTGCTCGCCTCCGACACCGCCGCGTTTCAGGACGCGCCCCATTTCCCCAACGGCATCGTGCCCGGCGACGGCGTGCACATCGTATGGCCGCTGGTGCTCGGTCCCAATCGCGGACGCTACTTCCTGCTCACCGGGCAAAAACTCTCAGCGCGCGAATCGCTCGACCTCGGCGTGGTCAGCGAGGTGATGCCGCAAAGCCAGTTGCTGCCGCGGGCCTGGGAACTCGCCCGCCAGATCACGATCAAGCCGTCGCTTTCGGTGCGCTACGCGCGCGTCGCCCTGACCCAGCAGCTCAAGAAACTGATGCTCGATAATCTCGGCTACGGCCTGGCCCTCGAGGGATTGAGCGCGGGACAATCGTGGCCCGGCGCCCGCGAAAAGAAGTAGCGCGGCGAGGGCGTGCGGCGGCCGCCGCCGGCCGGCAAATCAGTGTCGCGCGCCGCGCAATCTGCTGGACGAATCATGGGGCATCCGTGGTAAGACATGAGACGGCGGCGCGTTAGCCTGCCGCGCCGATCAGGAAAGGAGAACGCAATGAAACTCGGAATGTTCCTCATGCCATCGCATCCGCCGGAGCGTGGCCTGAAGGCCGGCCAGGAATGGGACCTCGAAGTAATTCGCACCGCCGACCGCCTCGGCTATACCGAATGCTGGATGGGTGAGCACTTCACCTCGCCGTGGGAACCCAATCCGGCCCCCGACCTCCTGATCGCCCAGGCTCTCATGCAGACCACCCGGATCAAGCTCGCCCCCGGCGCGCATCTGCTGCCCTATCATCATCCGGCCGAACTGGCCTGCCGCGTCGCCTTCATGGACCATCTGGCCGAGGGACGCTACATGCTCGGCATCGGCGCGAGCGGACTGCCGAGCGACTGGCAACTGTTCTGCGTCGACGGCAGGGGCGGCGAAACCCGCGAGATGACGCGCGAGTCGCTCGACATCATGCTCAAGATCTGGGCGTCGGACGGCGGCTATGAGCATCACGGGAAATACTGGGACGTTAACGTGCCCAAGCCGATGCTCGGCACGCTCAAGCATCACATCAAGCCCCTGCAGCAGCCCCATCCGCCGATCGGTATTGCCGGCTTCAGCCCCAATTCCGATACGCTCAAGCTGGCCGGCGAGCACGGCTTTATCCCGCTCAGCCTCAACCTGAGCAACTCATATATCAAGTCGCATTGGGACGCCGTGACCGAAGGCGCGAAACGCTCCGGCCGCACGCCCGACCGCGCCGACTGGCGCATCGTGCGCGAAATCTTTGTCGCCGATACCGACGACGAGGCCTACAAGGGCTGCGTGCAGAGCGGGATGGGCCGCATGATGCGCGAGTATCTGCTGCCGCTCTTTCACGAATTCCAGTTCACCAAGTATTTCAAGCACGACGAGAGCGTCGCCGACGCCGACGTCACGCCCGAATATCTTGCGCATCACGGATGGCTGGTCGGGTCACCCGCAACCGTCAAACGCAAGCTCGGCGAGATGAGCGACGAGGTCGGCGGCTTCGGCACGCTGCTGCATTTCGGCTTCGATTACGCTGACAATCCGGCGCCCTGGTTCAAGTCGATGCGTC
This sequence comes from Binataceae bacterium (SeqCode), assembly GCA_035534935.1. Taxonomy (GTDB): domain Bacteria; phylum Desulfobacterota; class Binatia; order Binatales; family Binataceae; genus JADMIL01. The sequence continues at coordinate 7,506 of DATLRA010000154.1, read as the reverse complement.
TGATGGTCGAAGAAGTGATGCCGCATTTTGAGGACCGCAAGTCCAACGGCGTCGCCGCCGGCGCCCACGCGTAGCGGTCTCTGCGCGCCGCGTCGCGGCCGCTTCAATCCCGCCGACGGGCGTCCGTATCGAATGCGGGCGTCCGCGGCTATTTCCCCGACTGTGGCCGCGGGGTCCGATGAACCCTAAACCACGGCAACCGCGAGGTGTCGATGAGCGAATACACGATTAAAGATAAAGTCGCCGTGATCGGCGTCGGCGAGACGACTTATTACAAGCGCGCGCAGGCCCCGGTCAGCGAATTCCGCCTCGCCTGCGAGGCGATCATCAAGGCCGCCGACGACGCCGGCATCGACGTCAAGGATATCGACGGCATCTCGGGCTACGCCGACGATCGCAACGACGCGTCGCGCCTCGCCACCGCGCTCGGCCTCAAGCATCTCGGCTTCGCCGGGATGGTCTGGGGTGGCGGTGGTGGCGGCGGCTCGGGCGCGGTCGGCAATGCGGCGGCGGCGCTGGTCGCCGGCTACGCCAAATACGTCGTCGTCTTTCGCGCGCTCGCCCAGGGCCAGTTCGGCCGCTTCGGCCAGGCCCCTGTCACCAATTCCGTCTCTGGCGCGCCCGCCTTCACCGCCCCCTACGGCCTCTATGTCCCCGCGCAATGGGTCGCCCTGCGCACCCGCCGCTTCATGCATCAGTACGGCATCAACCAGGAGCCGCTGGCCGCCGTCGCGATGGCCGATTACTACCACGCGCAGTTCAATCCCCGCGCCGTGATGTACGGCCGGCCGCTGACCCGCGCCGAGTACGACAAGTCGCGCTGGATCGTCGAGCCGTTCCATCTCTACGATTGCTGCATGGAGAACGACGGCTCCGCCGCCCTGATTCTGACCACCGCCGACCGCGCGCGCGACGCCAAACAGAAGCCCGCCTACCTGATGGCCGCCGCACAGGGCTCGAACTATCGCCATAACGCGACCGTCGAGAACTCGGCCGACTACGCCTCGTCCAACTTCAAGACGCTCGCGCCGCGCCTGTTCGAGATGGCCGGTATCACGCCCAAGGATGTCGACTGCGCGCAAATCTACGAGCACTTCAGCGGCGCCGTGATGATCTCCCTGGTCGAGCACGGCTTCTGCAAGCCCGAGGAGGTGATGGACTTCGTCACTTACGACAACATCACCGCGCCCAAGGGCAAGCTCCCAATCAACACCAGCGGCGGCAACATCGCCGAATGCTACATGCACGGACTCGAACTGGTGAACGAAGCGGTGCGCCAGGTCCGCGGCGATTCGACCTGCCAGGTGCCCGGCGCGAAGATCTCGCTCGTCGCCTCAGGCCCGATGGTCTCGCCGGTCACCGATCTCATCGTTCATAGTATTTGAAGGGAGCGTCTGCGATGGCCGAAAATATTAAACCTGACGATAAGAAATACTACCTGCCCGAGGGTCTGCCCGCGCCGCGCGCGCAGCGCACCGGAGTCGATAAGGAATTCTGGGACGCGACCAAGCGGCACGAGCTGGTCGTGCAGAAATGCAACTCCTGCGGCGCCTTCCAATGGGGCCCCGAGGTGCTCTGCCATCAATGCCATTCGTTCGAGATGGGCTGGCAGAAAGTCGCGGGCCGCGGCCGGCTCTATAGCTGGGTGCGATGCTGGAATCCGGTCCATCCCGCCCTCAAGGACGCCTGCCCGTATATCGTCGCGGTGGTCGAACTGCCCGACGCCGGCAACATCCGCATGGTCGGCAATCTGCTCGGCGACCCGCATCAGAATCCGCCCTTCGACTCGGCCGTCGAGGCGGTCTTCGAGGACCATCCCGACGCCACGCTGGTGCAATGGAAGGTGACGGCTAAGTAACTCGCACCCGCCGCACTGCCATCGCCAGGGAACCTCTGCGCAGGCTCCATTTTGTCATTCTGAGCGCAGGCTGCCAAAGCGAAGAATCCCGTGCGGTTGATTACTTTATAAACTTATCAACGCGACAGCACACTACCCGCGCGCGCCTGCACGCCGTAGAGCATCGCCCATAGCGCCGATAGCGCCGCGTCCGCCGCCTGAACCACCGCGTCCGCGCCCGCCGTGTCGGGCGCCAGCCGCTCGATCAACTCCGCGCCGACGCGCGCATGGTAGACGTCGGTCTCCTGATGCGCCGTGAAGAACTCGATCGTGCGCGCGTCGGTCACGCCGTAATATCGCTTCAGCCCATCGATCTTGGTGGCGGCGACCGCGGGAATCTGCGCTTCATAGACGTAGAGCGCGGCGAGTCCGGCCGCGACCGGCGCGTCGTGCGCCAGCCGATTGAACGTAGCGACCAGGTTGCGCGTTTCGGGCGCCGGCGGGGTCGCGATCACCTGTTCGCGCGCGATACCCAGTCCTTCGCCGAAGCGCAGCCAAAGCTCCGGATGGTTGTCGGCGCCGCGTTCCTCGTCGATCAGATTTTCGAGGATCGCCTGCCGCGCGCCCAGGTCGTCGCATCGCGAATGGATCGCGCTCAGATAACGCGGAAACGCCTCAACGTGGCGATAGTACTGCGCCGCATACTCGCGCAGGGTTTCGCGCGACAAACGCCCGGCGCTCCAATCCTGGTAAAACGGATGCTCCAGCAGATGGCGCTCCGCGATCATCACATCCAGCCTCGCGATCAATCCCTGGTCGAACATCTCAAACTCTCTCCCGTCCAAGCTATTTTCACTTCCAATCCGGCCGCGCCACAACCATACCGGCGCCCGCGCGCGCGATCGAGCGCCGCGCGAATTTTTGCGGCTACTTCGACGGCGTGCCGGTCGCGTCCGCGATCAATTCCGCCAGGTCGCGCACCCGCATCTGGTCCTCGAGCGATCGCGACTTGAGCGCGTCTTCCATCTGCGTCATGCAGAACGGGCAGCCCACCGCCATCGTTTCGGGCTTGGCCTGATTGAGCTGATCGAAGCGCGTCTGGTTGATCCGCGTGCCGCCCTTTTCCTCCTTCCAGAAGCATCCGCCGCCCGCGCCGCAGCAAAACGTGCGGTTCTTGCTCAAATCGACATCGACGACCTCGGCGCCGGGAATCGCCTTGAGCGCCGATCGCGCGCCGTCCCATTTCCGATTATGCCGCGCCATGTAGCACGGATCGTGATAAGTCACGCGCTGCGCCAGTTCTTTATGCGGCTTCAGGCGCCCCGCCTGGATCAACTCGTCGATAAACTCCGCCTCGTGCATCACCTCGGTCTCGGCGAGCCCGAAGTCGGGATACTCATTCTTGAGATTGTGGAAGCAATGCGGACATTGCGTCACGATGCGCCGCGGCTTGTAGCGATTGATGGTCTCGGCATTCTGCCCGGCGACCGACGCGTAGAGATATTCGTTGCCCAGCCGCCGTGCCGGATCGCCCGTGCAGATCTCTTCGGTGCCCAGGATGCCAAAGCGCACGCCCGCCTGCTTCATCAGTCCGGCGAACGATCGGCTGACCTTCTGATTGCGCTCGTCGTACGACCCCGCGCATCCGACCCAGTACAGCACGTCCAGCTCTTCGGGTTTCTCGACCTCGGCCATCACCGGGATGTCCAGTCCGGCCGCCCACTCGGCGCGCTTTTCCTGCGCGAGTCCCCACGGATTGCCCTGGTTCTCGATTCCCTTGAAGGCGTTGGTCGCCTGCGTGGGAAACTTCGACTCCATCAGCGTCTGATGCCGCCGCATGTCGACGATGCGCTGGATATGCTCGATCCCGACCGGGCAGCCCTCTTCGCACCATCCGCAAGTCGTGCAGCCCCAGATTACGTCTTCGGTCGCGACCTCGGTGATCATGTCAGGACCGTCATAGGCGTGCGACTCGGCCCCATGCCCCGCATGGCCGCCCGGCGCGCCGTGCTCGGCGTGCGCGGTATGCGCGGCGATCGCGAGCAGCGTCGGCGCCTTGTCGAGCAGATGCTCGCGCTGCGCAATCACCAGGAACTTCGGATTGAGCGCCTTGCCCGTGTTGACCGTCGGGCAGTTGATCGTACATCGCCCGCACTCGAGGCACGACGCCATATCGAGCAACTGCTTCCACGAATATTGCTCGACCTGCGCCACGCCAAACGTCTCCGCATTTTCAAAATCCTTGATCGGCGCGAGCCGCCCGCGCGGTCCCAGGTTGCGGAAGTAGAGGTTCAGCGGCGCGATCAGGAAATGGCGCAGCTTGGTAAACGGCAGGCAAAACAGCAGCCCGTACACCAGCATCACGTGAAACAGCCACAGGTAGCGATGGAACGTCGCGCCGGCGCCGAGCGCGCCTTCGATCCGCCCCATCGCACGGCCGATATAGGCCCATTCGACGAAGCCCGGCGGATTCGCGTTGATCCGCGCGCCCTCGAGCATCAGGCCGGTGATCGGCACCAGCGTCAGCAGTAGCAGCGGCAGCCAGTAGCCGACGCGATTCTCCCAGTTGTCTTGCAGCTTGTCGTTGGCCGGATGGTCGAGCAGCGCCGGCTTGACGATCGCGCGGCGCATGCTCGCGCCGATCACGCCCGCGATCAGGAGCAGGAAGCAGGTGTCCATCACGGCTTTGAACACCAGGTAGAAGTCGCCGTAATAGAAGTAAAGGTGGATGCCGAACAGTCCCAGGAACCGGCGCATATCGTCGTTGACAAAGACGATGCTGGTGCCGATGAATAGCCCCGTGAACGCGACCAGAAACGCGTAATGCATCCAGCCCCAGGTCTCGCGCCCGACGAAGCCCTGGCCCACCCCATCGCGAAACGACATGAACAGCCGGCGCACCGGCTGGTCGAAGCGGCTCTCGGCGGTCGCCGTGCCCTGGGTGACGATGCGGTACCATTTCAGACCGACCCAGACGAACGCCGCCGTCAGCGGGATCAGCATGCCGTAGAGCAGCACGACGAAGACCGTCGGGATGTTCCAGAGGATCTGGCGAGTGACTTCCTGGTTCATGTGGCTCCGGTGAGTGTCACCGCGGCGCTCCCTGGGGCGGGTGTCACGCGCGGCGCAAACTCGATCTCTCCAGATGGGTTTTAGAGAGCCGCGCCCCCAATTTCAATCAGCGGCACCGTCGAGGACGGCGTGTCCAACGGCAACTCAACGCACCGCGCGGCCTGATTCCATGGCCCGATCCGATCCGCGCATCCTCATTCTCATCGCGTAAAAATGCGGCGATCAACCTTTTCTTTGCTCTTAAGGGGGTGATCATGTATTACAAATTGTGTTACATAATTTGCAATGGCTGCCTTGAACGTCAGAATCGATCCGCGGACGGCCGCCTATCTCGAGCGCCTCGCGCACGAGACCGGCCGTAGCAAATCCGCGCTCGTGCGCCAGGCGCTCGAAGCTATGCGTGAACAGGGCGCCATAGCCGCGGCCCCGCCCGCTGAAGCCATCGCTCATTTGATTGGATGCTGGGATAGCGGTGGCATGCGGCTCTCTGAGCGCACCGGCGACCGCTTCGCCCAATTGCTGCGGGAAGCGAAAAATGGCCACCGTCCTGATCGACGCCGGACCGCTCGTCGCGCTGATTGACCGCAGCGACCCGTATCATCAGGCCTGCCGCGAGGCGCTCGCCACCATTCGCGATCCGCTCGGCACCGTATGGCCGGCCTTCACCGAAGCCATGTACCTGCTGCGGTCCTCGGCACAGGCCCAGCGGGCGCTATGGGACATGATCAAACTGGGCGCCGTGCGCCTGGCCGAACTCGGCCATGACGATTGCCCGCGCATGAGTGAGTTGATGTGGAAGTACCGCGACCTGCCAATGGACCTGGCCGATGCCGCACTGGTCAGGGTGGCCGAGCGCGAGCGCCTGCGGCGCGTTTTTACGGTCGACCGGCACGATTTCGAGGTCTATCGACCGCATCGCCTCGGACGCTTCGATATCCTCCCCTGATCGGGGAATCGATGACTGGCGCGCGGCGCGAAGCGCCCATGGCGGCTAGTGCTTGACCTTTTTCATCGCCTCGGCCATCGCGGGCACCGCCTTGAACAGGTCGGCCACCAGCACCACGGCGTGGTCGCCAACCTGCTCACTCGGCCCGCACCTCGACGAGCGCTTCACCCGCACCGCTTCCAGCGGCACGGCGAACGCCACTTCGTTCCAGTCGGCCGCGGCGACGGCGGATGGAGCCTGCGGCCATTTTCTGCTAACACGGCAGTAGGGGCACCTCAGCAAGCATTCCCCAAGGGCCAGTCGGAGGCGCGTAAGATTATGGCGAGCAAAGAATTCGAAGCGCGGCAACTATTCAGAGCCTATCGCAATGGCATCATTTCCGAAGAACTCCTGGCCAAGGAGATGGCGGAGTTGGGCGCTGCTCCGAACGGGAACGGCACTACCGTCACGTCCCAGCCGCGAACTCCGCGGGTCAGGAGTGTGACCGGAGACGCGAGCATCGACAGCGGGGCATTGGGCAAGGCGATGAAGGGGGGCAAGACCTATGACCGGGCGGTGGAGGACCTTGGCAATATCGTTGCCCTGGAACATGTCAACATCACCGTTCCGGACCAGGAAAAAGCGACTTTGTTCTATATCAACGGGCTGGGTCTGACCCGCGACCCCTACATGATGACCGGCCCCGCCAATATGTGGGTCAACGTGGGACGCAGCCAATTCCATCTGCCGACCGGCAAACCGCAAGTTTTGCGCGGCCACGTTGGTGTCGTGATGCCGGACGCCGACTCATTACGGCAACGCCTGGGCACCGTGCGCGAGCCGCTGGCCGGGACTCGCTTCGAGTGCCGTGAGGGCGACGGATTCATTGAGGCGGTCTGCCCGTGGGGCAACCGCATTCGGTGTTATACGCCGAATCAGCGCTTCGGTCCGATGTCGCTTGGAATTCCCTACGTTGAATTCGACGTGCCCGAGGGCAGTGTCGACGGAATAACGCGCTTTTACTCGGAGATCATGGGTGCCCAGGCGGCTGCGCTGGAAGATCGGGAGGGGCGTTTTGCCTGCGTCACGGCCGGCAACGGGCAGAACCTGTTCTTCCGCGAGACCGACCGTCCGATTCCCGCGTATGACCAACATCATATCCAGATCTATATCAACGACTTCTCCGGACCTCATCGGCGCCTGCTGGCCAAGGGGTTGATCACGCAGGAGAGTGACCCGCATCAGTATCGATTTCAGGACGTCGTCGATCTCGATAGCGGCAAAGTACTGTTTACGATCGAACACGAGGTGCGCAGCATGAAGCATCCGCTTTACCTGCGGCCGTTGGTCAATCGCAATCCCGCGCAGAACATCATGCGCTATGAGCCTGGGTCCGACGCTCGGAACTGGGCAATCGCCTCGGTCACTTGAACGGAAGGTGAGCCTCTGTCATCCGAAAAAACTCTGCGCCGCCCATGGCGGCGCGGGCGAGAGGGCGTATTCGTGGTGAAGTCCGTTTTGGACGGGCGTGGGTCAGTGCTTGACCTTTTTCATCGCCTCGACCATTTCGGGTACCGCCTTAAACAGGTCGGCGACCAGCCCGAAATCGGCAACGCTGAAGATCGGCGCCTCTTCATCTTTGTTGATTGCGACGATGGTCTTGGAGTCCTTC
>DATLRA010000153.1:0-6337 GCA_035534935.1 Binataceae bacterium (SeqCode) | reverse complement strand
TACTTTTCCGGGTGCCAAGGTTGGACCGGTGAATCAGGGCCTGGCTGGCCTGACCGATCGCACCAGCGCGTCACCGAGCAGTCCTTCCGCATTCGATCCGACGGACCCGCGGGCGGTCATTGTGCCGCTGGTGAGCTTTGCGAACTGCAGCGGTGAGTGCAGCGTTCCGATCACCGGATTCATGGCTTTCTACATCACCAGCGTCAACGGCGGCGCCGTCACCGGAACATTTGTTGCGATGGTGGATCCGAACAGCACCCCGACGATCAATGCGCCGAATTACGGAGCCAAGGGCGACGTCGTCCTGATCAAATAGACTGACTGCTCAATTGTGGGGTGAGCGAGCGCCGGGCCAACGAGGTCCGGCGCTTTTTATTTGCGCGGCGCGATGCGCAGTCTGACCGCGGGATTGGCGCAGCGGCGCGGGATGCGGCCGGCGAAAACGTCGAGGATATTGTCAACGGCCAGTTCCGCCATCTTAAGGCGCGTCGCGTGGCTGGCGCTGCCGATATGCGGCGTGATTACCACGTTAGGCAATTCGAGAATCGGATCGCGCGGATCGATCGGCTCGGTCGCGGTCACGTCGAGGCCCGCGCCGCCCAGATGGCCGGTACGCAGCGCCCGCTCCAGCGCCGACTGATCGACGATCGCGCCGCGCGCCGTGTTAATCAGGATCGCGCCGCGCTTCATCGCGGCAATCTGCGCGCGCCCGATCATCCCGCGGGTCTCGGCGGTCAGCGGGAGATTGAGCGAGATGAAGTCGGACTCCGCGAATAACTGTGCCAGGGCGACGCGCTCGGCGCCGGCGGCCGATACGGCGGCGGCGGCGTGCGTGGCAGTGGCGGACGCTTTGGCGCGGCGGCCCGGTATCGGCGTCTCACGCGACGCATAGATGACCCGCATGCCGAAACCGCTTGCGCGGCGCGCGACCGCCTGGCCGATCGCGCCCCATCCGACAATCCCGAGCGTCGCGCCCCACACGTCACGCCCGAGCATCAGGCGCGGCGTCCACATCCGCCAGCGTCCGGCGCGCACGAAGCGGTCGGCTTCGGCCACGCGGCGCGCCACCGCCATCATCAGGGCAAAGGCGAGGTCAGCGGTGGTCTCGGCCAACACGCCCGGCGTATGGCCTACGGCGACATGGGCGCGCGTCGCGGCAGCGAGGTCGATGTTGTCGACGCCGACGGCCAGATTGCTGATCACGCCAAGGCGCGGCGCACCCGCGATGGTTGCGGCGTCGAAGCGATCGCTGACCATCGCGAGCACGGCGTCGCACGGGCGCAGATGCTCGGCCAGGTCGGCCGGCGGCGGCGGCGCATCGTCGTCCCACAGATCGACGCGCGCCGATTCGGCCAGGCGGCGGATCGCGGCCTCGGCAATCGGGCGAGTGACGAAGACGCGATGGGCGATGGTGGTGCGGGCGGGCATAGCGGGCGCGCGTTTCAATTGGCGCTGGACCTTTGCTATACGCCAGTGACGTGAACGACACCATCATTGACAAGATTTTCGCCGACGCCATGGCGGCCGGCCGGACGGCGCTTTCCGAGGTCGAGTCCAAGCGGGTGCTGGCCGCGGCGGGTATCGCGGTCGCGATCCCGGAGTTGGCCGCGAATGCCATCGACGCAGCGGCGGTGGCGGCGCGGATCGGCTTTCCGGTGGTGCTCAAGGTGCTGTCGCCGGAGATTAGCCACAAGACCGAGGTCGGGGGCGTCGCGCTCAACCTGCACAGCGAGGCCGAAGTGCGCGAGGCTTTCGAGCGGATTCGCCGCGGCCTGGCGGAGCGTGCGCCACAGGCGCGCTTCGCGGGCGTCGCGGTGCAGCCGCAGATCGCGCCGGGCGTCGAGTTGATCGCGGGCGTGACGCGCGACGATCGCTTCGGGCCGATGATCGTCGCGGGCCTCGGCGGAATTTTCGTCGAGGTGCTCAAGGACACCGCGATCCGGCTTGCGCCGCTCGACCGGCGCACCGGGCGCGCGATGCTCGAGGAGTTGCGCGGCGCCGCGATCCTGCGTGGCGCGCGCGGCGCGCGGCCGGCCGACCTCGACGCGATCGCCGATCTGCTCGTCCAGTTGGGTGATTTGGCGATGCGCCGGGGCGAGATTCGCGAGCTGGATTTGAACCCGATCGTCGCGCACGAACACGGCGTGGCGGTGCTCGACGCGCGGATTTTGCTTGGCGTGCCCGGCGCGAAAGCCGCTGAGACACTGGTCGCGGAAAATCCCGAAAGACATCGCGCGCGGATCGCGAATTTGAAGCGCGCGTTCGCCGCGCGCGCGGTCGCCGTGATCGGTGACAAGCGGGTCGGCGGCTACATGTGGGTGCGCGCGCTCAAGCGCTTCACCGGCAAGCTCTATTCGATCCAGATCGACGCAAAAGAGATCGCGGGAATCGAAGAGCTGGGCGTGGTCAATTACAAATCTCTGGCCGAGGTGCCCGAGCGGATCGATTACGCGGTGAGCGCGGTGCCGCGCCAGGTGGCACCCTACATTTTGAAGAATTGTGTTGCCAACCAGGTCGGCGGTATCGGCTTCTTCACTTCGGGATTTTCCGAGACCACGGAGGAGATCGGGATCAAGCTCGAGGCCGAGCTCAAGGCGATCGCCTCGGCGGCGGAGATCGCGCTGGTCGGCCCGAACTGCATGGGGCTGTACAATCCGTCGATCGGGTTGTGCAATTTTCCCGATTTGAACACCGGCGCGGCGGGCGACGTCTGCTTCATCTCGCAAAGCGGCACGCATTCGATCAACTTCTGCTCGCAGGCGCCCGGACGCGGCATCCGCGTCAACCTGGCGGCGTCGATCGGCAACGTGCTGATGATCGAGGCGGCGGACTATATCGACGTGATGGCGGCCGACCCGGCGACGCGGGTGATCGGGATGTACATCGAGGGCGTGCGCGACGGGCGCCGCTTCTTTGAGAGTCTCAGCCGCGCCGCCGCGCAACATCCGGTGGTGGTGTGGAAGGGCGGCATGACCGAGGCGGGCGCGCGCGCGACCTTTTCGCATACCGGATCGATCGCGACGCCGGCTGCGGTATGGAGTGCGATGGTCCGGCAGAGCGGGGCGGTCAGCGTGGCGGGCCTCGACGCGATGCTCGACACGGTCGAGATGCTGGCGCGCGGGCGGCGCGTCGCCGGGCGCGGAATGGGGCTGGTGGCGATGACGGGCGGACAATCGGTGGTAATCACCGACACCTTCGCCGGCGCGGGGCTGGAGATTCCGGCGCTGTCGGCGGAGTCGTACGACGAGCTCAAGGGCTTCTTCAATATTATCGGCGGGAGCTACCGCAACCCGCTCGACGCAGGCGGCACGATCGGCGGCGGCGTGCATACCGGCAACCTCGAGCGCATCCTGGCGATTCTCGATCGCGACGCGGCGATCGACGCGATCGTGCTCGAAGTCGGCACGGGGTTGCGCGCGCAGCGCTGGGCGACGCATGAAGATGAGCTCACAGCGATGCTCGATCGGCTCGCGGAATTTGCGCGGGCGTCGGCCAAGCCGTTCGCCCTGGTGATGCATCCGGCGCATGTCGAGACGATCGTGGTGCGGGCGCGTGCGCTGGCGCGTGAGCGCGGACTGGTGGTGTTCGAGAGTTTCGAGCGTGCGGCGGCGGCGATGCGCACGGCTTACGAATACTGGGCGGGACGCGCGGCGCGCGGCGACTGAGCATCGGCATCGGGCATCTTGCGCATCGGGTAGATTGAAAATATCAATCGCATCAGGCGCGTCAGCGCGGCGGGACGATAACCGTCAGCATCGCGAGCGAGCGATCGCCGTCGAGAATCGCGAGCGTGCGGCCGTCGGGACCCCAGCTCATGATGAGCGGTCCGTGCGCGGGACCTTCGGCGACGATGAAGGCGGCGCGTGCCGGATAGGAATAGTCGATGAGTTCGCGCAGCGGCCCGGTAGCGCCCGGCAAGATCGCGTCGATCGCGGCGGTGTCGGTCACGGAAGTAAAGGTCGTCGTGCTCCGGGCGAGCATCGCGGGTAGCGACTGATAGCCGAGTCCATTCATCTGGATTTGCGGATGCTGATTGCTGAAGAGCGCGATCTGAATCCGTGCGAGCGCCTGCGGCGCCTGGGCGACGCGCCTCCACGACAATTGGCTGTTGCCCATCGCGAGGATCGTGCCGTCGCTGGCCCAGGCCGCGGCCGATGACGACACCGCGATGATCGCGACCGCGCCATTGGCGATGGTGTAGCGGAAGACCCCGGGCAGGCCGCCGTCGCCGGCGTTGGCGGCGTAGATGAAGGCCGACGAGTCGGGCGCCCATCCGAGGACCTTGAGCGGCGGTGGCGCGCCGAGCGCGACGCAGGCTTGCGAGTCGAGATCGACAACCGCGGGGCGCGTCGCGGCGTCGCCCTCGCTCACGGCGTAGCGGCGCGAGGGGCTGAAGCTCAGCCCGCCAAGCGGGCAGCGAATCTTGTCGAAGTGCGCGACCGTGCCGGGTCCGCCGATGCGGATGGCGTAGAAGCCGCCGGCGGGGGCCACTGTTTCAACCGTCGCAGCGGCCTGATCGGGCGGCGGCGGAACGGCGCGAAGCGAGAGCGCGATGGTCGTCGGGTCGAGCCATTGCAAGGTGGCGAACGGGTAGTCGCCGTCGAAGGTGGCGACCGGATGGCCGCTGCCGCCGGCGAGCACGTCGGTGACGACGACCTCGAGGCGATTTGCGGTGGGCTCGGCGACCGCGGTGGCGAGTTCCATGCCGTCGGGGCTGGCGGCGATATCGACGATCCGTCCGCCGGGTGCGAGCGGGCCAAAATCCTCGCCCAGTTCATGTTGATTGGCGAGGCCCGCACCGCCGAAGGCAATCACCGTCGCCTTGTCGCCGACCAGGCCGGCCACGGCGATCTCGCGGCCCTGCTCGAGCCACATCGGCGGCCATGCGGGAACCGGCGTGAACCCGGACGGCATCGCGCGCGCGCCGACGACCCGCATCCCGCCGGTGATATCGAGCGTCGCGGTGTGTCCGGCGATGGGCGGGCGCGAAGGGGGCGCGGGCGGCGGCTTTTTGGTCGCGCAGGCGGCGAGCGACGTGGCGAGCAGGATGGCAAGGATAATCGGGTGGCGCATGGGAGATTTGAAAGGCGATTTGGCCCGCTTCCAATTTACCCGTTTTGATACGTTGGCGAGACCGATGGCATCGGCCGTGACGCGCGCCGAGTATGCCATCCGCGCGCCTAAAATGAGGTATTGTGGATAAAGTCAGTCAAATTATGAGATCGTGGCTCATGCCACGCTCCTGGGCGACAAGACCGAGGCCATGACATCTGAACTTTATGACCGGCGCAACGATGATGCGCGTGTGGGCGAAGTCGAGCGGATGGGGATTTGAATGACGGGTCTGTTCAGCTCAACCATTTCATTGCTGGCAGTTATGGTTTCAATCCTAGCGCTCGCCCTCTCAGCACTCACGGCGTGGCTCACTCTGTTGCGCAAGGGTGAAATTCGGATGACGCTGCCCACGGTAATATATTTTGGTCCCGACGGCGGCTCCAAGGCCGACGCACCGCCCGAGAAGGTTTTCCTTCGCACCTTACTTTACTCGACCGGCAAGCGAGGTCACATTATCGAAAATATGTTCGTGCGTTTGCATCGCGGAGAAACGCGCCAAAATTTCAACGTCTGGGCCTACGGTGACAAGAATCTAAGCAGAGGAAGCGGCCTGTTCGTCCCTGAAACCGGCTACGCGACCAACCACCATTTTCTATTGCCGCCGGATGGAACGGCCTTTCAATTCTCAGTCGGGCAATATGTTTTAGAGGTCTTCGTTACCGAAATCGGAGCGCGCGACCCTCGGCTCTTGTGGATGGCGACGCTCGAAATCACGCCGGAAATTTTTAGAGACTTCAAACAACCCGGTCATGGGTTGTATTTCGACTGGGGGCCTGATGCGGCGCGCTATTTTGCCCACGTCCACTCGCCTCCGCAGACGGAGCTTCCACCATTTTTGCGTGAGATGTTTGCAGACGCAAAACAATAAAAGTCATCCAGCGTGAGCCTTTTTTCAATTGGGTGATCTGGCATCAACCCGGGTCTTGGGTTCATCTGCCTGGTTCTTTCAGTGAATAGCTTACAGCAGATTGATCGGCTGGCGAAACCTTCCTGGGACAGATCGGGCGCGGTTATGCGGAGGTACGTTTGTCTGATCCGAACGTCGCGTTCCACTGAGGGTCCCGCGCGGCGGTCAGGCCAATTCAAGGCGTTTTAATTTGATGCGTTCACGGTGAACATGCGCGAGGTCATATTGCGCCTGTTGCACAAGCCAGCCTTCGGCACTTCCGCCAAAAACCTTTTCAAGGCGCACCGCCATCTCCGGCGAAATGCCGCGCTTTTC
>DATLRA010000152.1:0-24096 GCA_035534935.1 Binataceae bacterium (SeqCode) | reverse complement strand
GTCAGCCTGACGCTGATGGATATCGCGCGGCGCCAGCGGCGGCTGTTTCGCGCGGTGCTGTTTTCGTCGGGGCCCGAGAGTCTGCGCGTCATCGATCTCAATCGCGAGCGGCGCTACCAGCCCGACCTGCCCAAGGTCATCGAGATGGCCGAGTATTTTCCCGGCGGCGGGACCGATTTCGAGGCGCCGATCGACGCGGCGGTAGCCCTGCTCGAGGAGCGCAAGCTCAAGCGCGGCGATATCGTCGTGATCACCGACGGCGAATGCGCCGTCGCGCCGCAATGGCTGGCCGATCTCAAGCGCCGCAAGGACGAGCTTCAATTCTCGATCTTCGCCGTGCTGGTCGACGTCGGTTCGAGCGAGCTCACGACGCTGGCGCAGTTCAGCGATCGCGTGAGCTCAGTCAAGCAGCTCACGGCCGCGGGCTCCCGCGAAATTTTTCTCAAGATCTAGCGGCGCGCCGCCCTATACGCGGACCACGTGTACCCGGGGAATCGAAAGGAAATCCTCGTCCTGGGTGTAGAGCGGCAGATCGCGCGCGACAGCGGTCGCGGCGATCCAGGTGTCCATTATTTTCGGTCGTCTGCTGAGTGCCCGGGCCGCGGCGACGATCTCGGCAAAGGCGCGCGCGATCTCCGCATCGATCGGGATCGGCTCAAAGGTGTCCTGCACCGCTAGCAGCGTGCGCAACCGCCTATTGCGCACAGCCGCCCGTTCCGCCATCAGCACGCCCAAGTGTAACTCGGCCAGCGTGATTACCGAGATCGCCGCCGCGGCCGGCACCGCGCCGAGCGGCCGTCCGCTCTCAGTGGCGATGAATACCGAGGTGTCGAGCAATCCGTGGACTGGCGGGCGGGCTGGCGGCGCTCGCGCTCACAGATCGTCGATTGTGCCGCCGGTCGCGGCGTTCAGGTCGTGCGCAAATTTGCGATCGAGCGGCGCGCGCGCGATCAGGCGCTCGACCCGCGCGCGCGGCACGAATTCCCGGCGCGCACCGCCGGCCGGCACAAGGTCGGCGACCGCGCGTCCGTCAACGGTAATCCGCATCGCTTCGCCTTTCTCGACATCGCGCAGCACCTGGCTAATCCGGTTGCGCATTCGCGTTGAGGGATGGTTTTCATGCGTCGCGTAGCCTATTTGCTACATAAGCTTACCGCGCCGGGCGCTGGCCGACAAGCGCCATCAGCGGCGGCGCGCGCTGAAGAACTCGCGCAGCATCGCGGCGCATTCGCTTTCCATCACGCCGCCGTACACTTCGATCCGATGGTTCAGGCGGCCGTCGCGCCCGAGGTCATAGACCGAGCCGAGCGCGCCGGCCTTGTCGTCGTGCGCGCCGTAGATCACCCGCGCGATACGCGCGTGGATGATCGCGCCGACGCACATCACGCACGGCTCGAGCGTGACGTAGAGCGCCGCGCCGTCGAGACGATACGCGCCGAGGCTTTGGGCGGCCGCGCGGATCGCCTCGACCTCGGCGTGCGCGGTGGGATCGTGCGCCGCGATCGGGCGGTTGTGGCCCACGCCCGCGATCGCCCCGCCGGCGACCACGATCGCGCCCACCGGCACTTCGCCCGTCGCCGCCGCGCGCCGCGCCTGCGCGATCGCCCGCGCCATCAGCGCCATCATCTCGGAGTCGTTTTCGTTCGCCACCGCTTCGATGGTAAGTTCTTTCGCGGTACGGCGAAACTCACTGCGGAGCGGGATTTAGATGGCGGAAATCGGCGAAATCGAACCGGCGGAACTCCAGGCGCGGCAGACGCGCGGCGATCGGATTGCGGTGCTCGACGTGCGCGAGCCGGGCGAGGTCGCGATTGCCGCGATGCCCGGGGCGACGCATATTCCGATGAACGATATTCCGGCGCGGATCGCCGAACTCGATCGCGACGCCGAATGGGTCGTCGTGTGCCATCACGGGATGCGCAGCGCGCAGGTCGCGATGTACCTGGCGCGGATGGGCTTTGCGCGGGTGAGCAATCTGACCGGCGGCATTGACGCGTGGTCGCTCACGGTCGATCCCGCGACGGCGCGCTATTGAACATCACCGGGATGTTCAAGTTGTCGAGTTATTTGCCAGCAAGTAATTCAGCGCCACGGAGTAAATCGAGATGACCCTGCTCGCGGCCGCGATCCAGATGTCGACAACTGGCGACAAGGCGGCCAACCTCGCGCGCGCCACTCATCTGATCGGTCTGGCCGCCGCGCGCGGCGCCAAATTCGTCGCCCTGCCCGAGGTCTTTAACTGGCGCGGCAAGCGCGCCGACGAGGCCGCCGCGGCCGAGACCCTCGCCGGCGAGACGCTCACCCTGATGGGCCGGCTCGCGCGCACCCACGATCTCCATCTGCTCGCCGGGTCGATCACCGAACGCGGACCCGGCACCGGCAAGAACTACAACACCTCGGTCCTGCTCGGACCCGACGGCGCGCAGCTTGCGGTCTACCGCAAGATCCATCTGTTCGACGTGGACCTGCCCGGCCGCGTAACCATCCGCGAGTCCGACGCGAAACTAAGTGGCGCGGAAGTCGTCTCCGTGGCGACCGCCATCGGCACCATCGGTCTGAGCGTCTGCTACGATTTGCGTTTTCCCGAACTCTACCGGCGGCTGGCCTTTGCCGGCGCACGGCTTATCGCGATTCCGAGCGCCTTCACCTTTCCCACCGGCGAGGCCCATTGGGAGGTGCTGATGCGGGCGCGCGCGATCGAGAATCAATGCTACGTCGTCGCGCCGGCGCAATTTGGCCCCAACGTCCACGGCTTCAGCGATTACGGCAATTCGTTGATCGTCGATCCGTGGGGCCGGGTGCTGGCGCGCGCCGCCGACCAGGAGGGCGTGGTCGTCGCGCCGATCGATTTCGACTATCTCGAGCGCGTGCGGCGCGAATTGCCCGCGCTGACTCATGCGCGGCTGCGCTGACTCGTGCGCGGTCCGATTCAGCGCGGCGGGCGATGGCTTGACGCTGCGCGGCGGGCGGGTTAAGCAGGCTCACATGATCGTGGCCGCATTAGGGGCCGCATAGCGATTTGAGCCCCGCGCGCGGCGCGCTGGCGAGTATCCGCGGCATTAATCGAATGGCCGCGGCATTAATCGATCGAGTCGGCAGACCGGGCGCGCATCAAGCTTCGCGCCGAGGAAGGACGCAATGGCAGAAGGACCACTGGCAGGTTTTCGCATCCTGGATTTGACCCAGGTTGTTTCGGGGCCGTTTTGCACAATGCTGCTCGGCGATCTCGGCGCCGACGTAATCAAAATCGAGCCGCCTGAGGGCGACTCGACGCGCATGTTTGGCCGTCCGTTCAAGGGCGGGGTCACCGCCACTTTCCTCAATTTCAACCGCAACAAGCGCGGTATCGTGGTCGATCTCAAGCAGGAGCACGGCCGCGATATCGTGCGCCGGCTGGCGGTCAAGGCCGATGCGATTATCGAGAACAATCGCCCGGGCGTCGCCGATCGCCTCGGTATCGGCTACGCCGACATCCGGCGCGCCAATTCGAAAATCGTCTATTGCTCGATCTGCGGCTTTGGTCCCAAGGGCGAGTACGCCAATGCGCCGGCCTACGATCCGGTAATCCAGGGCTTCTCCGGGATGGCGATGCTGCAGGGCGGGCGCGAAGCCAAACCGACCGCCGTCAAGATGGCGCTGGCCGACAAGATTAGCGGCATGACCGCCGCACTCAGTATCGTCAGCGCGCTGCATGCGGTGCGTGTTCGCGGCGTCGGGCAATCGATCCGGGTGGCGATGACCGAAGCGATGATCGCCTTTATGGCCAACGACTCGACCTTTCTCGGCTACACTTTCCAGCCCGACACGGAATTCAAGGACAAGGTGCCCAAGAGCGGCAGCCTCGACCCCTTCCAGACCCGCGACGGATGGGTCACGATCGCGCCGTTCAAAGACGAACAATGGGAGCGGCTGTGCGCCGGCGCCGGCCATCCCGAATGGTGGCAGATCGAGAGCCGCCCCGATCGGATGCGCGCCGCCTTGCGCGGTATCGCCAAACTCTTTCCCGAGCAGGACACTGCGCACTGGCTGCGTATTTTGCAGGAGGCCGACGTGCCCTGCGGTCCGGTGCATAGCTACGACTCGCTGTTCAGCGAGCCCGAAGTCGTGGCCAACGAGAACTTCACCATCTACGAGTATCCGGGCGCCGGTGCGGTGCGCGGCACCAACCCCGGGATGCGTTTCAGCGAGACGCCGGCACGGATGTGGCGGATGGCGCCGCGCCTCGGCGAGCATACCGAGGACGTCCTGCGCGAGGCCGGTCTGCCGCGCGAGCAGATCGAGGAGTTGCGCGGCGAAAAGGTGATCAACTGACGCGATCGTGATCCGGTGCGCCCGCCTTCATCATGGCGTCACTGCGCGCGGAGCCACGGCGGCTTGAGGCGCGCAATCTTGCCATAGACCGGGCAGTCGGCGTCATGCGCGCCCGGCAGATAGCCGGTGCTGAGCAGAAATTCGCCGGTGATCTCGCCGCCGGTGAAGGTAAACGTGTTCTTGAACAGCTTGACCCACGCGGGCTTGTCGAGCGGATGGTGCGCGTCGAGCCACGCGGCGAACGATCCGTCGGTGCGGCGCAGCGCGACCAGGCGCCGGGCATTTTCGATCGCCGCGTCAACCTTGAGCCGATTGCGCACAATGCCGGCGTCGGCCAGCAGCCGCGCGCGATCTCGACCGTCGTACGCCGCGACCGTGTCGACGTCGAAGTCGCCATAGGCCGCGCGGAAATTTGCCCGCTTGGCCAGGATCGTCAGCCACGACAGGCCCGCCTGATTGATCTCGAGCACCAGGCGCTCGAACAGCGCCCGTTCGTCGGGCACCGGAAAGCCGTACTCGCGATCGTGATACGGCCCGTGCAGCGGATGGCCGGGGGCGATCGTGCAATAGCTCATCGTGATGCTGGCGCCACGTGCGCGCCGGGCGCGATCCGCACGCCGGCCGCAATCGGCCGCGCCTGCCGATGCTGACGCCCGTCGCGAGTCGGCGGCTTGCAGTCGCGTCGTGTGCTCCGTATGGTTTGGCGCATTCGCCTCCTGGTACGCGCGGCCAGCGCGCCGCGCATAGGGATTAGCCTGAAATGGACGGAGCTGACAACCGCGTTCAAGCGCTCGGATTACGCGGACCGCAAGCGGCGGTGCGAGCGCTGCCCGATTCGCCGCGCGCGTGGCTGATGGCGGCGACCGCCTTTTTCAGTTGCTTCACGATTTTCGGCGTGGTCTACAGCTTCGGCTCATTCTTCAAGCCGATGGCCGCGGAGTTCGGCCAAAGCCGGGCGCATACCTCGGCGGTCTTCTCGATCACCGCCTGCGTCTACAATCTGCTCGGCCTCGCCGGCGGCCATCTGGCCGATCGCTTCGGCCCGCGGCCGATCGTGATCACCGGCGCGCTCGCGATGGGCGCGGGACTGATCGCGACCTCGATGGCCGGCAGCCTGGCGCTCGGCTGCGTCGCCTACGGCTTGGGCGTCGGCGTCGGCGTCGCCTGTGTGTACGTGCCGATGCTCGCGGTGGTCAGCGGATGGTTCGTCAAACGGCGCACGACCGCCCTCGGTATCGCGGTGTCGGGCGTGGGTGGCGGCACGCTGGTCGTCGCGCCGATCGCCGCCGCCCTGATCGTGCATCTCGGCTGGCGCGAGTCGTACGCGATCATGGGCGTGGCGAGCGCGGTCGGGCTGCTTGGATGCGCGCTGATTATCGAGGCGCCGCCCGCGCATATGACGCCCGCGGTCGCGCCGATGCACCTGACGGCTGCGATGCGCACGCCGGAGTTCGCGATGCTCTATGCGGCGGGCGTTCTCTCGTCGGTCGCGATTTACATGCCGTTTGTCTACCTGCCCGACTTTGCCCACGGCCGCGGCGCCAGTCAGGTCGCGGCTGCCGCACTGGTGGGCGTGGTCGGCGCGGCCAGCGTGGCGGGGCGCCTGGGTATCGGCACGATTGCCGATCGCGCCGGGATTATCCCGCTCTACAAATTGAGCATGCTGATCCTCGGCCTGAGCTACGGCCTGTGGATGGTGGCGCATTCGTACGCCGCGCTCGCGGTGTTCGCGCTGGTGATGGGCGCGGCCTATGGCGCGATGATCGCGCTGTCGCCGGCGGTGGTCGCCGAACTGTTCGGCGTGCCGGGCCTCGGTGCGCTGATCGGAGCGCTCTACACCAGCTCGGCGATCAGCGCGCTGGCCGGGCCTCCACTGGCGGGCTTCGTTATCGACCGCACTGGCGGCTACACTTGGGCGATAGCGCTGGCTGGGGCGACGGCGGTTGCCGGGTTTCTGATCATCGTGCCGTTGCGCAACGCCGGGCGTTCGATTTCGATCGCTGGCGGCCCCGACTGAAACGGCCGCATCCACGCCGGTCGGAAGGGGCGCGGCGCCAGGCACGCCAAATTGATCCAGCGCGTCCAAGCGCATAATTTAATTACACACGCGGCGTGCTGGAATCTTTCGAGCTCTTATGACGGCTGACGATCCGATTGGAGTGGAATCGACGAGCGGACTTGCGACCGGCGCGGCGTTGCCTTCCACTCCCGGTCTCTTCGCGTGGCCAGGCTTGCGCTACGCGGCCTCGAATATCGGCCTCGCCGCGATGTTTTTTATCGCGCTGATTCCCTTTGGCGGCCGCTACCGTTTTGGCGTCGCCAACTATATCTGGTTGGCCGGCGCGGCCTTGATGGGCGTGCTCTCGCTGGTGCGGGTTGCGCCGCGCGAGAAGATGTTCAACGTCCGATCATTTCTGGCGACTTCCGCGATGATGGCCGCACCAGCGATGATGCGGCCGGCCGCGGCCTCGACCGGACTGCTCGCCGATGGTGCGGTGATCGTCGAATTGATCGGCGTGACCTTCAGCCAGATCTCACGACTCTACATGGGCCGGCGCTTCGGCCTGTTGCCGGCCAATCGCGGCATCGTGGCGACCGGTCCGTTCCGCCTCGTGCGTCATCCGGTCTATATCGGATGGTTCGTGCTGACCATCGGTTTCATAATGGCTTATCCAAGTGCGTTCAACCTGACGATGCTGGTAATCACGGTGCCCTTGGCGATCTGGCGAATCGCGTTCGAAGAGGAACTTCTGCTGCGCGATCCCGAGTACCGGGCATACGCGGCGAAGACCCGCTATCGGATGATTCCGGGATTGTACTAGGGCGGCGCAGGGCTCCCGGCAGCGCGGTTGGCCGAGGGCGAATTAGCCGTCGGTATTGCGTTGGCCGATCGCGAGCGGTGACGCCAAGACCATGTGTCCGCCATGGGCATCTTTCCTGCTTGTAGTATCTGTGGATGCCGGGGAAAATTTGACGGCGACCGGCTTTGCCGCCTCGAACCTGCGATGATCGGGGGCGCTAGCGGAGTGAAGGGTTTAGTTTGAAGGGTAAAGGCCGTTAGAACGTCTTGGAGTTAGTCGCCATCGATTGTTTGTTGGACTATGGCCGCCGGCGGGATTTTACGTGCACGGATGGGGCACCGTTCAGAATTGCAACATGATCGATAGTCCGAATTTGGTATTGCAGACCTCGCCCGAAGTTCTCTCGGCGCCGTCGAGCGATTCCGCTCCGGCGCCGATCGCTCCGGCGCGCGCCGCAATCGTCACCCGCGCGGGTCTCATCAATGCCGGGTCGAACGCGACGCTCGCGACGTTATTTTTTATCACCGCGATGCCTGCGGCGGGGCATTATCGTGTCGGCGCCGCCGACTTCATCTGGAGTGTGGGCGCGGCCTTGATGGGTCTGTTTTCATTGGTGCGGATGCCGCCGCGCACCTCGATGGTCAACCTTCGCTCGATCGCCGCGACCGGCGGCATGATGCTGCTGCCGGCATTGATCAAGTGGGCGCCGCCGGCCACCGGATGGTGCTATCGGGCGGGCGTCGCGCTCGAGCTGGCCGGCATGACCTTCACCCAGGTCGCGCGGGTCTATCTCGGCCGGAGCTTTGGGCTGTTTCCGGCCAATCGCGGCATCGTGTGCCGCGGACCATTCAGACTTATGCGGCATCCGATTTACGTCGGATGGTTCCTGCTTTCACTGGGCTATTCGATGACCTATCCGAGCGCGCGCAACTTGCTGGTCATCGCCGCTATCCTGCCGTTCATGCTGTGGCGGATCGTGCAGGAGGAGCAGTTGCTGAGCGACGATCCCGAATATCGGGAATATTGCGAGCGGGTACGCTACCGGCTGATCCCCGGCATCGTCTGAGCCAAGCCCGCATTGACTATCGTTCGCCGATCCTTTTAATCCGGTCGCTTCATCCCGGCGCCACAACCTCATTCGGTAGATTGCGCGGCACGGCGCGCGTGCCCATCAGATAAATTCCGCTGGTGATCGCGGTCGACAGGAGCATCGCGAACACCAGGCCGCCGATCACCGCCAGCGCCAGTGGTTGCTGCACCTTGGCCCCCGCGCCGAGACCGAGCGCCAGGGGCAGCAGGCCGGCCGCCGTCGCCAGCGTGGTCATCAGGATGGGCCGCAGGCGGATGCGCACGGCGGTGACCACGGCGTCCTGCGGAACGCCGCCGGTGATCACTTCGCGTTCGGCGTGGTCGAGCAGCAGGATGCCGTTTTTGGCCGTGATGCCGACGACCATGATGACGCCCATGAAGGACGAGATGTTGAGACTGATGCCGGTGAGGTCGAGCGCGATGAAACTTCCAGCCAGGCATGAGATGGCCCCCAGCAGCACGGCGATGGCGGGAGTCAGCCGAGCGAACTCCCACACCAGCACCAGAAACATCGCGACGATGCCGGCCACCAGGACCATTGAGAGCTGGGCGAAGGCCTTTTGCTGTTCGGCGTAGAGGCCACCGTATTCGATCGTCACCCCCGGCGGCAGCGTGAGCCCGGCGAGCCGGGCCTTGACCTGCGCGACGGCGGTGCCGAGGTCCACGCCTTCGACCCGCGCGGTCACGTGTACCACCGGCCGCAGCCGCTCGCGGTCGAGTTCGGTGCTTTCGCCGATCCATCGCATCGAGGTGAGCGCGGAGAGCGGTACGTGCCCGCCGTCAGGCGCTTTGAGCAGCACCTGCGGCAATGCCGCAAGGTTGCGATGGTACTCGCCGGGATAGCGCACGCGCACGCCGACCAGTCGATCGCCCACGCGCAGGCTGGTGGCGACGGTGCCCTCGATCACGGTGCGCAACGTGGCGCGAATATCCTCGGCGGAAAAGCCGTAGCGTGACGCCGCCGTCTGATCGACCAGCACCGCCTCCTCAGGATTGCTCAGCACGAGGCCGTTGGCGATGTCGACCACGCCGGGGATACCGCGCATGCGCGCGGCGGCCTGGCGCGCGGTTGCTTCGATGGTCGCCTGATCGGCGCCGAAAACCTTGATTTCGATCGGCTGGGGCGTGCCCGAAAGATCGCCGATCAAATCCTGCAGGACCTGGCTGAACTCAATCTGGACGCCGGGTACCGTGGCCAGAATCCGCGCGCGTATCCCGTTCATGATCGCGTCAATGCCGCGATGGCGATCGACCTTGAGCCGGATCGACATATCGCCGCGATTCGATTCGGTCAGAAAGAAACCGAGTTGCGTGCCGGTGCGGGACGAAAACGCCGCCACTTCGGGCGTGCCGCGCAGTATGTCCTCGATCCGGCCGAGCAACGCCAGGGTGTCAGGCAGGGTGCTCTCAGGGGGCGTTTTGTAATCGAGGATAAATGCGCCTTCGTCGAGTGCGGGCAGGTAATCCGTGCCCACCGTGCGATAGATCGCGTAAGCCGCGCCGAGCGTAATTGCCGCGGCGACGATCGCCAGCGCGGGGAAGCGGATAAACGGCCGCAGGCTCCACAGGTAGGTGTCGCGCACCACATCGAAGAGCCGGCCGGATTGATGTCCGGGACGGCGCCAGCGCTCGACCACCAGCTCGAACGCCGGCGTGAAATAGAGCGCCAGGATCAGCGAGACCAGCAGTCCGCCGCCGAGCGTGAGCGCGAGCGCGCGGAAAAACACGCCGGTGACGCCGCTCAGAAAGACCAGCGGCAAAAACACCACGATTACCGTGGCGGTCGAGGCGATAAGCGGGCGCGTGAGTTCGCGCAGCGCGTCGGCGATGGCCGCCTCGGCACCGGCGCCGCCGGCGTGCGATCGATGGATCGCTTCGATCATCACGATCGCGTCGTCGATAAACAGGCCGATGCCGGCCGCGAGTCCGCCGAGCGTCATCATGTTGAAGGTCATGCCGCAGGTGGCCATCACGACAAAGGTGATCGCGATCGTGCAGGGCACGACCACGGCGGCGACGAGCGCGCTCATGGCGGAGAGCGTGAAGCCGTAGACCACCGCGACCGCCAGGATCAGCCCGAGCACGATGGCGTCGCGCACGCTGCGGAACGATTCGCCAACCAGCGTCGCCTGGTCGTACGAGAACGAAAATTCGACGTCGGGATAGCGCGCGCGCATTTCGTCGATCACGGCGTGCGCCGCGGAAGAGACCGCCTGGGTATTGCCGGTCGGCTGGCGCGAGACGCTGACCAGCACCGCCGGACCGTGCTCGCTGGCGGTGCGGACGTAATCCTCGGTAATGCCCAGCGCGGTCGCGCCGACATCGCGCACGTAGACCGGTTGGCCACCGAGGTTGGCCAGCGCGATCGACCCGATCTGGCTGGCTTCGTGCAGGTCGGTGGTGACGACCGTCAGCAGCATGCGATGCTGATCGATCACGCGCCCGGCCGACTCGATGACGTTGGCTTTGGCCAGGCCGCTCACCACGTCGCCGGGGGTGAGCTGATGCTCGAGCATCTTCGCCGGATCCAGCCGCACGACGTATTCACGATATTTGGCGCCGACGACTTCGACGCGGTACACGCCCTCGATGCGGTGCAGGCTGGGCGCGAGATCGTACTGCGCGATTTCGGTCAGTTCGGCCAGGTCGCGGGTGTGCGAGCTCATGCTGATGTCGGCGATCGGAAACGTCCCGGTGGTCAGCAGGCGCGTATCGACGACGGTGTCGAGGGGCAGGTGGGAGCGTACCTGGCCCAGCGCCGCGTTGAGCAGTTGAAAGCTGGTGACGGCGTCCACGTTCTCATTGAAGTCCACGTCGATTTCAGAAGAGCCGCGCGTGGTGGTCGATCGCACGACTTTCACGCCAACCACGCCATAGGACGCCTCTTCGAGCGGCCGGGTCACCGCAACCAGCATCTGCTGCGACGGCAGATCCCCGCTGTCCGCCATGATGATCGCGCGGTTGAATTGCATTTCCGGAAACACCGCGCTCGGGATCGTGCGCGCCAGCAGGATGCCGAGAAGCGCCGCCGCGATCGTGCCGGTCAGCGCGAGTATCGAATTGCCGCGGCTCAATTGCCGGTGACCGTGACCGTAACCTTGAGGCCGTCGGCCAGCGCGTAGCCGCCCGACGTGATTACCATCTCGCCCGCCTTAAGTCCCGACGTCACCTGCACCTGCGCCGCGTTGCGGATGCCGAGCGTGACGAGCGTGCGATGGGCGCGGCCGTCGGCGCCGGCGACAAAGACGTGCGAGGTGCCGTCGGCGGCGTCCTCGAACAGGGCGCCGGCCGGGATCACGATTGCGTCGGGGACGCCGGCTAGCGTGATCCGCACGTCGACCGGCGCACCGGCCTCGCTCACGCGCGCCACGCCGGTGAACTCGATGCGCGCGGGCGAAGTCGCGCCGGTGAGGCTGAAGCTCGGCGCGAGTGCCGCGACCCGCCCGGGAAACTGCGCGCCCGGACTCAACGCCGAGGTGACGACGGCGTCCATGCCGGGCCGGATCAGCGCGAGATCGTCGATCGGCACCGCCGCCTCGACGTAGACGCTCGCCGGATCGATCAGGTCGGCAATCGGATCCATGTCGTTGACCATCTGGCCGCTGCTCACCAGTCGCTGGGCGACGTTGCCGGCGGCCGGCGCGGCGATCGCGACGCCGCCGCCGCCGCTGTTGCGCCGGACGGCGCCGGTCAGGGCCGAGGCCTCGTTGGGGTCGATCTGGCGGGCCACGGCGAGACCGTTTTCGGCCGCCAGGATTTCGCGATTCAACACGTAAGCGACGACCTGCCCGCGCCGCACATGGTCGCCGACTTGCAAGTTGAGGCCGAGCACGCGGCCCGCTGCCGGCGCGCGCAGTTGCACGTGGCGCATCGCGACCGTCGTGCCGAGCAGGCGCAGCTCGCGGCGCATCGGCGCGACGATCACGGGCGCCGCCGTGACCGCCATCGTTACCGATGGGGGCGCCGGCGCGGACGCTTCGCCGCCACCGCATCCGGCGCCGCCGAACGCCATAACGATCGCCGCGACGATTGCGCGGCCGGCGGTCAGGGATTTTTTGCGCATGCGCATCCGCGTCATCGAGCGATACCGAGGATCAATGCCGATTGCGCCGAGGCCTGGCGTGCGGCGAAGACCTGAACGAAACGCGCGACGCGCAGGTTCTCGGCCTGCTGGTAGGCGTCGATCACTTCGAGAATCGTGACGGTGCCGCCGCCCAGAAAGCGCGTCCAGTCGAGCGCAAACGAATCGTCGGCAGTAGTTTGCGATCGCGCCAGAATCTCGATTTGCTGCAACGCACTGGCGTACCGATCGCCGGCGTCGGCCAGGTCGCGCGCCACGTCGAGCTTCAATTGATCGCGTTGCGCCTGCGCCGTATGCATCGCCGCGAGCGCTTCGTCGACATGCGAGCGTACCAGTCCGCCCTGAAACACTGGAATCACCACCGCGGTATCGTATGATGCGCCGAGATGGTGGCCGAAGGTCTTCGGTGGATTGATGCCGAGCCATCCGGCGGTCAGGCCGACCTTGAGTGTGGGCGATCGTTCGGCGCGTGCCGCCGCAACCAGCGCATCGGCGGAGGCGATCTGCCGTGCGAGGGCCTTATAGGCGGGGCTTTCGGCGAGGTCGCCAGTGGGCGGCGGGGGTATTTCAGTGACCGGCGCGGCGACCAGATCGGTGCGGCCGTAATCGCCGATCATCGAACCGACGATGATCGACGCGTGATCCGTTGCCTGATGCGCGGCGGCCAGCGCGAGTTCGGCGGTGTCGCGCGCCGATCGGATGCGCAGCGTGTCGTTCGGTATCGCACGGCCGCTGCGCTGCAAAGCCTCGACGATTCTGACGTAGCCGCCGAGCCGATCGAAGTTGGCGCCGGCTTCGCGCTGTTCGGCCTCCGCTCGCACCAGGTCGTAGTATGCGACGGTCGCGTCGAAGACGATTTGCGCGCGCACGGCGGACGCGCCAAGCGTCGCGGCCTCGGCGGCGTAGCGTGCGGCGCGCACCTGGGCCAGGCGCCGGCCGCCGTCAAAGACGGTGTAGTCGAGCGTCGCCTCGGCGAGAGTCTGGCCGCCATTGGAAATGGTCCGGTCGTAGCCCGGCGCTTGCATGTAATCGCCCGCGCCAAAAATACTCGGATAGAGCGGGGCGCGCATTTCGTCAATGCGCGCCCCGCTCAGGTCGCTGTTGGCGGCGGCGGCGCTGAGCGCGGGGGCGCTGACCAGGGCGCGGCCGACGACCTCGTCGAGCGTCAGGGTCTCGCCGGCGTGCGCCAACGTGGCGCGAAATACGCCTGCGAGAGCGATCGCGGCGGCTATCGCGAAATAGCGAAATGCTCGCATGGCCGCGATCGTAACAACGCGGCGGCGGCGCTCCTAATTAACGAACGTTAAGGTTCCGGTGCGGGCGGATAACGCGCCGCGCGCGCGAAGCTCCCGTTCATGCGCGCGATCGATTCGCGCTCAGACTGACGGCGCGGCGGGATCCGAGGCGCGCCGGGCGCCATCCGGGAGGGCAATCAGCGGGATCGTGACGACGAACTCGGAACCGCCCCCGGCGCGGTTGGCCGCCGCGATCGCGCCGCGATGCAGCCGCGCGATCTCATGGCACAGGCTCAGGCCCAGGCCGGTGCCGCGGTCGGCGCGTGCCGCGCCGCGGTAAAAGCGCTCGAAGATTTGCGGGAGATCGGCGGGCGCGATACCGGGTCCGCTGTCGGTGACGCGGATGGCCGCGTGCCCGTCGTGCGCCGCGAGCGTCAGCTCGATGCGTCCGCCGGCCGGGGTGAAGGCGAGCGCGTTGTCGATCAGATTGATCAGCAGGCGCTTTAACTGGAGGCGGTTGCCCGCGACGAAGACGCGCTCCGCAACGGTGGTGTCCAGCACCAGGCCATTAGCCTGCGCCAGCGGTTCGACCGCTTCGGCCACCTCGCGCACGATCGGGCCCAGCTCGAGCGCCTCGCTTTCAAGGGCAGCTTCCTGGTCGAGTCGCGCCAGCGCGAGCAACTGATCGGCCATCGCGCACAGCCCGATCACTTCGCCCAAGGCCGCGCCCAGCGTGCGCGAATAATCGGCGGGCGAACGTTCGCGGCCGAGCGCGACTTCAAGTCCGGCGCGCAGCACGGCCAGCGGCGTGCGCAATTCGTGGGCCGCGTCGGCGGCGAAGCGGCGCTCGGCAATCGCGGCGCGCTCGACGCGCTCGAGCAAGGCGTTGATTGCGCGGCTTAAGCGCGCGACCTCGTCGTCGCCGCTGAGGGCGAGCCGTTGGCTGAGCTCGCGCGGATCGATTGCGGCCAGTGCGCGCGCCAGCCGATCGATCGGCACCAATGCGCGGCCGGCCAGCAGGAATCCGCCGGCCACGCAGGCCGCGAGCATCAGCGGCAGAATCAGCATCAGGCTGGTGCCCAGGTGCGCAATCGATCGGCGGATTGGCCGAGTGTCGACGCCGTCCTCGATCACCGCCGGATGGCCGGCCAGCGCAAACGGCACGATCGCGAAGCGGAAGTGCCCGTGGCTTCCGTCGCGCATCCCGCCCGGCGGCGTTGCGCCCAGTACCGGCAGATCGGCGCGGGTGTCACCGAAATCATTAATCACGCGATCGCCGGCAACGATCCGCACGCGATGGCCGGGGCCAAGATCGCGCTCGCCGCTCAAGCGGCGCAACAATGCCCCGGCCGCGGCCACGTTATCCAGGCGCACGATTCCGGCCGCGGCGGTGTCGGCCTCTTCCATCAGCGCGCCGTCCAGCCCGCCCCATTGATTGCGCGCGAACAGGATCATCGCGGAGCCACCGGCGATCGCCAGGATGGCGGTCAGCACAGCGGCCCAGTAGAGCGTCAGTTTGAGGCGAATACTCATCGCAAATGCGCGCGGCTAATCCGCACGGAGTGAATAGCCGGCGCCGCGTACCGTGACGATCGGCGATTCACCGTCGCCGGAATCGATCTTCTGGCGCAGGCGGTTGACGAAGACTTCGATCAGATTGGTCAGATCGTTGTAGGCCGAATCCCACACCACTTCGATCATCATCGCGCGCGTGACGGTCTGCCCGGCGTGGCGCATCAGCAGTTCGAGCAGCATCGCCTCCTTGGGTGAGAGTGCAAGTTCGCGCCCGCCGCGGCTGGCGCGGCGGCGCACCGGATCGAACTCGAGGTCGGCAACCTTGAGCATCGCCGGGCCGCGAATCGATGCGCGGCGAATCAGCGCGCGGATACGTGCGATCAGCTCGGTGAAGGCGAACGGCTTGACCAGGTAATCGTCGGCCCCCGCCTCGAGCCCGGTCACGCGATCGTCGAGCGCGCCGCGCGCGGTCAGGATCAGCACCGGCGTGCGGTTGCCCGCCGCGCGCAAGTCGCGCAGCAGCGTGAGCCCGTCGGTGCCGGGCAGGCGCCGGTCCAGCACGATCGCGTCGAACGTGCGCGCCGCAATCAGCGCCGCCGCGCCTGGCGCGTCGCCAGTCGCCGCGACCGTGAAATCCTCTTCAGCCAATCCGCGCTCAAGGCTCGCACGCAATTGCGCTTCATCTTCGACGATCAGGATTTGCGGGCGTGCCATCGGGCTCTCGAATGTGGGCGGCGTGCTTTGCGACGCGGCCAAGAATCATTTTGATGCAACCCGGCGTGGGTAAAAAGGGGGGGTCAGATGGCGAGCGAGAGCAGGCCGGCCGCGATCAGCGCGCCGGCCCAAATCGTATCAAGATTGATCCACGCGCTGCGCAGGATCTTGAGCCCGATCCATTCGTAGACCGCAATCGCCACCGTGCCCATCACCACCAGCATCGCCCCGGTGTGCAGCACGATTACGGCGACCGCCGTCGCGAGGCTCAGATGGCCGTGCGCGGCGAGCATCGGCAGGTGATGGTGATGCGGCATCGCGGCCATCGCGGGGTTGTTGGCCGGCAGATCCATCAGGATCGGAAAAAGCATCAGCCCCGCGCCGTGCGCCGAGGCCATCAGGAAGGACCAGACCGTAAGATCGCGCGCATTGACACGCATCGCGACCCATCGCGGATGGGCCTGCGGGCGCCACAGGCGGAACAGGCCGAAGAGCATCAGTGCGGCTGCGCCGGCCGGCCGGATAATCCACGCGCCGCTGGCGAGCGCCCCGGCGATCAGCGCGACGGTCAACCCGACCGACGCCAGATGGCCCAACGCGATCGGCGGCAGCGCCGCAAGTACCTTGGAGCGGCGGCCCTCCTGCAAGCCGAGTCCGACCGCGAACAGCCAGCCCATCGACGGGTCGATACCGTGGTAGGCGCCGAGCAGGGCGACCGCGATCCACGGCCACGCGCCGCTCACGGATAGCAGTACGAATCCGAGGAGGAGTCGCCGCCTTGCAGCCGCACCTGATGAGGCCGCTCGCCGGTGAAGGGCACGAAGAAATCGGGATCGATCGAGATGCCGCCGTGCGGATTGGCGATGACCAGCGAGATCCATCCGCGGATGCCCTCGGGGTAGAACTGCTTGTCCCACGCGCCGTAAAGCGAATTGGTCACATAGATGCGCCGGCCGTCGCGGCTCACCTCGAGCATCTGGGTGCCGCCGTTGAGCGCTCCGGCCCTGGGATGCGCGCCGTGCGAGACCACGCCGCCCAGCCGCACTGTGCCGGTGAGCTTGGGACTGAACGGATCGGTCACGTCGTACTGGCGCAGGTCGCCCGTGCCGAAGCAGGCGACGTAGAGATAGCGGTCGTCGGTGCTGAGCGCGATCTCCGTGATCAGCGGCGGCACCGCGCCAAACGGTTTGAGCGCCGGCGGCAGCAGGGCCGCGTCGGCCGGTTCGGCCGGCACGTCGATCACCTTGCGAATCGCCCACTCGCCGTTGCTTCGATGCCACAGCCAGATGCCCGCCGACAAATCCTTGGTCGAGATCACCACGCCGACGAAGCCGTAGGCCTTGGTCGGGTCATGCGCCGGCCGCAGTTCGAGCGCCATCTGGTTTTCCGCACCTAGGTCGATCGCCTGCACGTGGCGCCGGCGGCGCAAATCCCACAGATGCAGCGTGTGTCCGTACTTGCCCTGCATCAGCAGGTCGGGCTGCACGCCGTTCTCGACCATCGCGGGCGTGCCCCATTCGCTGGAGACGGCCACGTCGTAGCCAAGATGCCACCAGAAATCGTAGCCCAGATACTGCGGTCCGCGATCGACCTCCCAGCGCCCGCGCACGTCGAAATTTTCGTGGTCGAGCAGAAACACGCCGCCGGGACCGCCGCCGTCGGGCGCGCCCAGCGCGCTCACATAAATCGCGTCGGGTCCGCAATGCACCGTATGGGGCCGGCTGTAGCCCGCGCGGCTCGCGATCTCTTCGGGCTCAATTATTTTCGTCAGCGTGGGATTGCGCGGATCGGGCTTGGTGTCGATCACGTGAATGCGTGACGATCGCAGTCCCGGCACCAGCAGGTAGCGCCGCTCGACGTGCGGATGCGGGGCGTAGGGACACAGCGCCGCGCTGCACGCGTTCCAGTTGAAATGATGCAGCTCGTCGCCAACCCCCGGCATCTCGAGGCGCCCGACGACCTTGCTGTAGCTCGACGATTGCGGATCGGTATCGATCACGCACATCGCGTCGTGGCGTCCATTCGACGGATCGGGGTTGAACACCGCGACGTAGGCGAGCTTCTCGCGCGGCGACGCGGCCGCCATCCGCGGTGAAGGATAGAAAGTCGGATCCGGTTTCCACAGTGCCATCGGCGTTGACCTGTCTCGCTTGCAGTATCGCCACAGTAGTTGCGCGATGCGCGGTGTTCAACCTTGCAAAATTGCGCCACCGTGCCATAAGAGCTACGTTCGGCGCGCCGCTAGCGCAGGGGTCATCGATGATAATCCGGGGCGGTGCGAAAGCGCGACGCCTGCGTGTATCCGGCCCGCCTGACGAATGCGCCGCAACGCTCGCTGCCCAAAGTAGGCGCTCGCCGCTGGAGGTGCATGATGGACGGATCCCGCAACCTGCTCGCGCTCGCCGGCCGGTTTCTCCTCGCCCTGATATTCGTGCTCTCGGGATTTCAGAAGTTGACCAGCCCGAGCGGTGCGATCGGCTACATCACCCACGGCGGAATTCCCCATGCGCTGATCTATCCGGCGCTGGTCGCGAGCATTCTCGTGGAGCTCGGCCTGGGCCTGCTCCTGATGGTTGGCTATAAGGCGCGCTGGGCCGCGATCCTGATGTTCCTGTGGTTCATCCCGGTGACGATCATGTTCCATTTTCTGCCCTACCGCGAGGCGGCCGCGCAGGGTC
The DNA here is from genome assembly GCA_035534935.1 of Binataceae bacterium (SeqCode). Lineage (GTDB taxonomy): Bacteria > Desulfobacterota > Binatia > Binatales > Binataceae > JADMIL01. The sequence continues at coordinate 5,672 of DATLRA010000152.1, read as the reverse complement.
AGACGATGGTGGCGATGATGCAGCAGATCAACTTCATGAAGAACATTTCGATCATGGGCGGGCTGCTGCTGATCGCGGCCTTCGGCTCCGGGGCCTACAGTCTCGACGGCGGCAAGTGATTCGCCGCGCGGCCGGCGCAGTTGAGCGAACCGGCGCGCCGCGCCCGCAATCAGACCATCGCACGTGGGCGCGATTGCGCCGCGACCGCTTGCGCGCAGTAACCCTCTGCGCGGAATTCAGGCGCTGGATTCTAAAAAATGCGGGCGCGGCAAAGCCCGCGAGGAGCCCTGCCGCGCCCGCTGAGCACTATGTGGGAATTTCCGCTGCGCGCCGGAATTAATGCACGGTGGCGGCGGAGGCCGTCGCGCTCTTCACCAATGTCTGGAGCTCGCCGGTCTCATGCAGTTCGCGCACGATGTCGCATCCGCCGACGAACTTGCCGTCGATATAGACCTGCGGAATCGTCGGCCAGTTGCTGTAAATCTTGACCTGCTCGCGCACCTCGCCGTCAGCCAGGATGTCGACGGTCTCGTAGGGCGCGCCCAACTGCTCGAAAATCTCGATCGTCGCCGCCGAGAATCCGCACTGCGGGAAGTTGCGGTTGCCCTTCATGAAGATCACGATCTTGTTGGCCGCGATCGTCGATTGAATCCGCTCCAGCGCATTTGCCATGAAAATCCTACCTCCGATTCTCGTATTGAGCCGGCGTTAAAGTCTTGAGCGCCAGCGCATGCACTCGCGCGCGCATTGCGTCGCCGAGCGCTCCGTAAACCACCTGATGTCGTTCGACGAGCCCTTTGCCTTCGAATTTATCGCTCACCACCAGCGCCTCGAAATGATCGCCGCCGCCGGTCGTGTCCTGCACTTCAACATGCGCGCCGGGCAGGCCGCGCTCAATTATCTGTCGTAACTCGTTCGCATCCATCCCGTCTATTTTAGCGTCCCGGGCGCAGGCAAATCCACCGCCCGCGAGGGTCTTTGGTTCGACGCGCCGCGCGGCGCTAGACCTGCTCGAAGACCGTCGCGATACCCTGGCCAATGCCGATGCACATCGTCGCCACGCCCAGCGCCGTCCCGCGCCGCGCCATCTCATGCATCAGCGTGACCACCAGCCGCGCACCAGAGCATCCCAGCGGATGGCCGATCGCGATCGCGCCGCCGTTGACGTTGAGTATTTCCTCGTCGATTTTGAGCTCGGTGTTGCACGCCAGCACCTGCGCGGCAAAGGCCTCGTTGATCTCCCAGAGATCGATTTCGCCGGCCGCCAGTCCCGCCCGCTTGAGCGCCTTGTGCGTGGCCGGCACGGGACCCCAGCCCATGATCTCGGGACGCACGCCCGCCACCGCGGTGGCGCGAACCCGCAGGCGCGGCTTGAGTCCCAGCGCCCGTGCCCGCTCGCCGCTCATCACGATTACCGCCGCCGCGCCGTCGCTGATTTGCGACGAATTGCCCGCCGTCACCTGGCCCTCCGGCGTGAACGACGGTTTCAGTCCCGCGAGCTTTTCGAGCGTGGTCTCGGCGCGCGGACCCTGATCGACCTCGGCCGTGGCGCCGTCCGGAAGCTTGATCGGCACGATCTCGTCCTTAAACCGATCGCGCGCGGCCACCGCCCGCAGGTTCGAGCGCAGCGCAAACGCGTCGGCCTGGACGCGCGTGATCCCATGCATCGCGGCCAGCCGCTCGGCGGTCATGCCCATGACGTACATCTCGGGCGGATAGAGCTCGAGCAGCCGCGGATTGGGGTTGACGCCCGCGCCCATCGCGACGTGCGACATGTTCTCGACGCCGCCCGCGATCATGATTTCGCCCGCGCCGCACATGATCGCCTGCGCCGCGAAATTCACCGCCTGCAGGCTCGATCCGCATTGCCGATCGAGCGTGGTGCCCGCGACCTCGACCGGCAATCCGGCGAGCAGCGCAATCATGCGCCCGAGGTTGAGGCTCTGCTCGCCCGACTGGTTCGCGCAGCCCCAGATGACGTCCTCGATCCCGGCCGGATCGATCGCCGGGTTGCGCTCGAGCAGCCGGCGCACGCAGGCGACGCCCAGTTCGTCGCCGCGCACGTCCTTGTAATAGGCATGTTCGCGTCCAGCTCGCCCGATCGGCGTCCGCACTCCATCGACGATTACCACTTCGCGCATGTCCGCACCTCGATCCTGGCGATTCGCGCCGCCCATTCGGCGCCCGCGCCCGCCTGATCGATCATAGTCCGCCGGCCGCCCGCGTTACAGGTTCAGATAATTTGTTGCGCGCGCAACTCCGCGATCCGCGCAGCGTCGTAGCCGAGGATCCGCGCGAGCACCGCCTCCGTATGTTCGCCGAGCGCCGGCGCATGCGTATCGGGCCGCGCGCTCACACCCGCCGTCTTGAGCGGCGAGCCCGGCACGATCAGCCCGTCGAAGGCCGGATGCCCCGCGTGCAGGATCATCTCGCGCTGCTCCAGATGCGGGTTGCGGGCAACCTCGGCGACCGTCGCGATCGGCGCGCAAGGCACGTTCGCCGCCTCGAGCCTGGCCAGCCAGTGGTCGCGCGAATGCGCCCCGAAATGTGCCTGCAGGATCGCGTCGAGCGCCGCATGGTTGGCCGTGCGGATCTGGTTGGTGGCAAAGCGCGCGTCGTCCTTGAGTTCGCCCCGCCCGATCGCGTCGCAGAAGCGGCCCCAAATCGACTCGTTGCCGCAGCCCGCGACGAAGTAGCCGTCGGCCGCGCGGAAATGTTGAAACGGGGTGATCGACGGATGGCGCGATCCGATCGGCTGCGGCACCACACCGGTCGCCGAGTAGCGTGCCAGCGCGTCTTCCAGCCACGCCACCTGGCAATCCAGCATGGCGATATCCAGATGCCGGCCCGCGCCGCTCAGATCGCGCTCGCGCAGCGCCGCCAGGATCGCGATCACACCGTACAGCGCCGCCGCCAGATCGCCGATCGACACGCCGCATCGCGTCGGCTCGCCGCCCGGCTGTCCGGTGATGCTCATGGTGCCGCCGAGCGCCTGCGCCACGATATCGTAGGCCGGCGCCGCGGCCATCGGCCCGGTCTGCCCGAAGCCCGATATCGAGCACAGGATGACGCGCGGATTCGCCGCGCGCAGCCGCTCCCAGCCGAGGCCGAAGCGCTCCATCGTGCCAGGCGAAAAATTCTCCACCACCACGTCGCAATGCCGCGCGAGCTCGAGCATCAGTTCGGCGCCCGCCGCTTTGTGCAGATCGATCGTCACGCTCTGCTTGCCGCGATTGACGCTGTAGTAGTAGCCGGAGTCGTCGGAGTTCGGGATGCGCGGCGCATAGCCGCGCGAGTCGTCGCCGCGCCCGGGCATCTCGACCTTGATCACCTCGGCGCCCAGGTCGGCCAGGTTCATCGCGCAAAACGGGCCCGCCAGCACGCGGCTCAAATCGATCACGCGGATCCCGCGCAGCGGCTTCTGTTCAATCATCGGGGGAACGTCCTTGCCGCGTGAGGCTCAGCGCCCGCGGCCGCGCGAACGCGCCGCCTCGCGCGCGCGCATCGCCTCGGCCGGCGTCATGATCAGGCGCGGCTCGTCACGCTGATGCTGCTCGTCTTCGGCGATAATCGCGCCCAGTTGCGCGCGCATCAGGGTCTGGAAAAAGCCGCTGCGCTTGATCTCCGCGCCGTCGCGAATCCGCGCCGCCGCCGCCACCGCCCATCCCGCCTGCGCGCCGCGCCCGGTGCGCGCGAAGTAGTAGCCGGTGTCCTCGAGATGGCGCCGCAGGCGCGTGCCGACCGCGCCGGTCAATAGGTCGCCAATCGCGCGCTCGACCACCGCGCCGACACGCTCCTCCTGCTGCGGGCGGCTCAGCACGAGCACGCTGTTGCGCAGGCCCGCGATCTCCTCGGCGTAGGATTTCACTGCATTTGGATCGATCGTCCATGCCGCGACTTCCGGCTCGCGCATCAGTTCGGCCGCCGGCTCGTGCGCGATTGCGGCGGCGAACTCGGCGTACACCGGATGCGCCAGTTGGGCCGGCGGCGACGCCGCGATCAGCTCCGCCCGCAGCGCGAAGAAATTGCCGACGTCGCCGCGCTGGGCTGCGGGCGTGCGCCGGTACGCGTCGCACAGGATAAAGTCCGCCACGCGCCAGTCCGCATCGACCATCGGCACGCCCGCCCGCCGCTCGAGCTCGGCCCGCTCGGCGCGCAACTCCTTGCGCTTGAGCGCGCTCTGCGCCACGCCGAACAATCCCTCGCGTTCCGAGACCAGTCCCCACAGGCGGCGTAATCCGCTGCCCGGCCGCGCCTTCATGATCCAGACCACGCGGGCGCCGTCGCCGTCGGCGGGGGAGAGCAGGGCGCTCAGGCCCGCTTCCGCTTCGATGGCCACGGTGGGCGCCGTGGCTGCGACCGGCGCCGCGATACCGTGTTGATGAAGCTTGAACAGCGCGCGGCGGATTTCGCGGCGCGCGGCCCCGGTTGCCCCGGGTTCCATCGCGATGAGCATCGCGGCCGCGGCCGCATCGACGATCGCGCCCAGCGCCCGCGCGATCGCTCCATCGCTCACGCCCGGCGTGCCGCGCAGCGCGCGCAGCGTCGCAATCGCGTCGGTCGATGCGGCGCCGGCCTCAAAGCCCAGCTCCGCGAGCCGTGCGTCGCCGCTCCGCGCGTCGCCGGTCCGGATATCCTTTGCGCTTGCCATGCTCTCTCTATGCGTTTTCCAACCGCGCCAAATCGTGCGAGCCTACGTGCCGGTTTCCGCTGCTGTCAAGCCGCGCCCCCGGCTCATGGCCAGGTCGCGGAGGGCGTTTCGCACACGCCCGCCGCAGCCGCGCGCCAGGCGCGCCGTACCCAGGGAAACCAATCTCGCAAGGGGCCGCGCGATGCGCAACCTGGAGGCAAAATTCCGGCTCGACGATCGCGCAGGCGCGCATCGCGCCGCGCTCGCGATCGGCTTTGCGCCGCGCGCGACGCTTACCCAGCGCGATACTTTCTTTACCGTCGCCGCGGGCAAGCTCAAGCTGCGCGAGGAGCCGTCCGGCGCCGCCCTGATTCATTACCGCCGCGCCCATGCCGGTTCGCTCGAACTCAGCGACTACGCGATTGTGCCGATTCCCGATCCGGCGGCCATCCGCGCGATGCTCGGCGCCGCGCTCGGTGTGCTGGCCGAGGTGCGCAAATCGCGCATCCTGCTGATGCGCCGCAACGTTCGGCTGCATCTCGATCGGGTCGACGGTCTCGGCGACTTCGGCGAAATCGAGGCGGTGCTCGGCGCCGGCGAGAGCGCCGAGTCTTACCGCGCGGAGGTCGCGGAACTGCTCGCCGCCCTCGCGATTGCTCCGGACCGGCTAATCGACGTGTCGTATTTCGAGCTCGCGCGCCGCGCCTGAGAACGCGATTCGCGGCGCCGCGGCTAAATAAGCCGATGCGTCCGGCGCGCGCGCCACTCGTCAGCGTTCAGTGCCGCGCGGCTTCGAGCAGATCGAGGAAGGTCAGCGTGATCGAGTAGGTCAGTCCCCAGATCACCTGGCCGGCATACAGGATCGCGGGAAAATCGCTCGCCACGCCGTCGCGCTTCCAGCGATGCTTGCCGCGATAGCGCGGGTCGCTCAGCGCCGCGAGCGGCACGGTGAAGATATCGGCGACCTCATGCGGGTCGGGCGTGAGCGTGGGCGATCCTTCGATCACCCCGACGAAAGGCGTCACCGCGATATCGGTCTGAT
>DATLRA010000151.1:0-30445 GCA_035534935.1 Binataceae bacterium (SeqCode) | reverse complement strand
AGAGATGCCGGATACCACCACCGACAACACAATCGGCGGCTATACCTACAACCTGCAAGTCCTCTATCCATCCGAAATCACTAAGCCGAACCGTGGTTTATTCAGGCCGGCGAATGCTGGCAACGACGATTCGGTTGACCTCGGCAATACCGAAGGGATCGCGCCATCTGGCGGAAAGGTCAAGGAATCCGAGTTTTACGAGCCGTTCGCGGACTGGCTGAAGAACGATCTCGATGAAGTCATCGAAGTCGCTCCGCTTGGCGGTGCCGGGATGAAAACCAAATGGGGCACGCCGGACGTGATCGGCGTCTACAAGCCTTCAGCCGGAAACCTGATCAAGTTCCCACTCGAAATCGTTTCCGCTGAAATCAAGATCGATCCGCAGGCGCCAGTGGTCGCGTTCGGGCAGGCCGTCGCCTACCGGCTGTTTTCGACCAAGGCCTATGTCGCGATGCCAACCACATTGGGCGAGGGAGACCAGAGCCGGCTGGAATCACTGTGCATGCTATTCGGCGTCGGGCTGGTGCTGTTCGATCTGGACAAGAGCAACCCCAGGTTTTCGATTCGAGTCCGCGCGCAGCGCTTCTCGCCCGATATGTTCTACGTCAATGAATTCGCGGATCGGCTCAAGCAGCACGACGGCAAGGTATTCGAGTTGCTGTTCCGATGACGCTCAGGATTGGGACTGCGGCGGTTTGCGCCGCATGAGTTTGCCGAGATCGTCGGTAAACTGGCGCTTCGTCGGAACCGGAATCTCGATCGGCTTGCCCTGCTTTGGCGTGGTTAGCTGGCCGCCAGAACGAGCGCGCGCAGCTTTGGGAGGGGTCGGTTTTGTCATTTCCGCTCCGTCGCTTTCAGAATGGGCCGCGTCGTTCACCGATGAGAATTTGCATTCCGCCGTTTACTTCAGCGACCGTGACTCGCGCATCAATGTTCAGCGCTTCTTTTAAGGTCCGCGCTAAGGCCGTCACTTGCTTCTCACCGCCCTCAATCCTAACCCCAGCCGGAATCCTCGGTCCAGACTGAACGGGGGCCATTTGTTGGGATCTCCAGCCGCCCTCTTTCAGGACATCGCTAAGAGCGACCGCGAAGTCTGCGCAATTCGAGAGAGGGTTATGGTAGATCGTGAAACTCGCGAAAGTACCGGCAAGCATCCCTACGATGGCTTCGCGCGTCTGCGCTTTGAAGGCAACGGGCCATTCGGTCTCCCGCATTTCGCGCAACTCTTGCCGAAGTTCCGCGATGAGTGACTTGTTTTCCTGCCATATCTCGCCGGGAATCACGAACAGCGCCTTATAGGTGTACTCTCCGGCGGTCAGTACCGCGTAAACCGCCAATCCAACGGCGCTCAACCAGAGCGCGGCTGATAGGACGGTCAAGCGCCCAACCTTCCACTGAATGAACGGCGATACGATCGCGGACCCGACGCCCGAATAGATGCGCCAAGGTTGCAGAAGCTGAGTTTTCTCTTTGGTCCGGCGCCAGATTTCGTTTCGATATTCGCTCGCTTGCGATTGCATGCGCGAGCGTAGGCCAGCCCCCGAATTGGCGTCAAGAACGCACGGCTGGAACCAAAATCGCCCGTACTGCCTTGGAGGGGATAGGTACCAAGCCGGGGTTTCGCGGGGCGGGCTGGCCGCATAATCTGGAAGGTCGGCGGCGCACGCGGTCGGTATACGGCGCGCGCGCGCCGCGCTGATTGAAAAACGCCGCCGCAACGGTAATCGATGGCCAAAATTCGCGTTATCTTTGAAAATGGCGACCCCGAACGGACGATCGAATTCGATCCGGCCGACGCCCCTTTCCATCATGACGGCACGTCCGGCTCGATCCTCGACGTGCTGCTCGGCCATCACGTGCATCTTGAGCACGCATGCGGCGGTAACTGCGCCTGCACGACCTGCCACGTGGTGGTCAAAGAGGGCTTCAAGCGCCTGGGCGAAGCCTCGGAACAGGAAGAGGATCTGCTCGATCGCGCGCCCGGCCTCACGCCGACTTCGCGGCTGGCCTGCCAGGCGGTAATCACCGACCCGGCGGCCGAGATCGTCGTCGTGGTGCCGCGCTTCACGATCAACCAGATCAGCGAGGAGCGCGGCGAATGACGCACGCACGGGCAATCCGGATGCGGCTGCGCGATGAGTGACGCGTCGCCACGGTCGCGGCCGGCCGCCGCCGCGCGTTCGCGCCCGACAATCCGTGCGCGGGTCGTGCGGATCTTCGATCATGCCGACGACACCCGATCGCTGTTCCTGGCGCCGACCGCCGCGGCGATGACGCGCTATCTGCCCGGCATGTTCATCTCGATCGCGATCGGCGGCGAGACCCGCGTGCGGCCCTATACGATCGCCTCGAGTCCCGAGGACGGCGCGCCGTTCGAGATCTGCTTCAACCGCGTGCCGGGAGGCGCGGGCGCGGCGTGGCTGTTCGCTCGAGCGCTGGGCGACGAGATCGAATTCACGGGACCGTTCGGCGCCTTCGCGCTGGATCGCGCACCGGCCGCCGAAACGATTTTCCTCGCCGAGGGCACGGCGATCGCGCCGATTCGTCCGATGATCCGGCGCGTGCTGGCCGGCGCGCACCGCAATCCGATATCGCTGCTCTACGCCGCCGATCGCGCGGCGCATATCCTCTATCGCGCGGAGTTCGAGCAACTCGCCGCGGCCCATGCACATTTTCACTTTGCGCCGAGCGTCGGCGGCCCGGACGCCGACGCGGCGTACGTCCGGCTGATCGACGAAGCGCGCCGCCGCTGGGTCGCGGGCGACGCCGATCGCAGCCGCCATTTCTATATCTGTGGAGTGGGTCCGCGCGTGCTCGAGCTTCGCGACCTGCTGCGCGGCGCCGGCTACGAGCGCCGCGCGGTGCATTACGAGCAATGGTGACGCTGCGGGATAAATTCGCTAGGAAAACTCGGCACAAGTCAGCTTGTCATTCTGAACGGAGTCTGCGACGTGAAGAATCCCGGGATTTTTCGCTGCGCTCAGAATGACCGAGTAGTCCTTGTGCAGAGCCACCCTAGATGAGGCGCGCGAGGATAGCCACCGTCTCGCGAATTCCGGCCACGCGCCGCGCGCGCACGATTAGCCGCTCGCGGGCGAGCCGTGCCGCCGCGCGATCGACCAGCGCGGGATTGATCGCCAGCAGGCGCGCGATGGCCCGCTCGTTGGCGAAGCCGGCGACCTCGAAGTAGCGCCGCACGATCTGGAACGCCGCGGCCGCCGGCGTGAGCGATCGCGCCGCACGAAGCGCCTCGGCCCAGCGATGCTCGACCGTGTCCCATACGTAGGTGAACGGGTCGTAGCGCTCCTCGACCTTGAGCGCGAGAAATTTCTCCTGCACTTCCTTCATCGCGCGATCGAACTCCGCGCGCATTTTGGGCTGCGCGAAGCCGCTCGAGAGTTTGAGCGCCCGGGTCTCCGCCGGACTGCGCCGCGTCAAAGCGTCCATCACGAGCTTGCCGCAATGCGAGAGCATCCCGCGCTCGTAGAGCCGGCGATAGCCGCCCGGCGTGACGCGCAGGCGCAGGAAGGCCGGCACGAAGTCCAGCGCAATAAAGCCCGGGCGGCCGCCGATCACCTTGCCGTAATAGACCGCCTTGCGCGCCGGCAGCGCGTCCTTGAGATTCCAGGTCATCATGATCGCGCGGTCGTGCTGAATATGCTCGGGCAGCGCGGGCTCGCGGCGCCCCTCGATCGCTTCGCGCAGGCAGGGCACGCCGAGGCCCGGCGTAAACGCGGTGCAGAAGCCGACCTCCGCGATGAAGCCCAGCGCGCCGCGCTCGCCGTTGACGCGGCGCGTGGCAAGCCGCCGGAAGGTCACGTCGCGATGCGCCTGGAGGCGCGCATCATCGATGAGCTGAATGGCGGGCGCGGCCGGAGCGGCGGGCTTGGCGAGGGCGCGTGCGGATCGCATCGGGGCGCGTGCGCGGGTCCGGGCGGCGCTACTTCGCCGTGCGCCGGCGCCCCGCATGCCGGACGCATTCGCGGAACAGCGCCGCGTAGTTCATCTTGATGCCGAGCCCCTTCATGGTCCCGTCGAGTCCGATCAGCGCGCGCAGCAGGAAAATGCTGTGGCGCGGCGATTTGTAGAGCTTATGCTCGAACGCCATCTCGCCCACCGCGGTCGCCTTGGCGATCGCATCGTATTCGTCGGGATGGTACAGGCGGTCGGTGATCACCGGCTCGAACAGCATGTAGATGATCTTGACCATCGGCGCCGCGTCCTGCCCGCGCTCGAGGTAGCCGAGCTTGATCAGCGCTGCCGCCAGATCGGCGTCGTCACCCTTGATGATCGCCTGGGCGAGCTGCAGGCTGGCCTTGCGCACCGGCTCGGAGAAATGGCGCACCGAACCGAAGTCGAGGATACCGAGACGCGGATGATAGCTGACCAGATAGTTGCCCGGCTGCGGATCGGTATGCAGCACGCCGAACTCGAGGATTTGCCGCCACACCAGGCAATAGTATTTACGCGCGACCCAGGCACGCAGCTTGGCGTCGGCATGGGTGCCGAAGACGTCGGCGAGTTGATAGCCGTCGACGTACGACATCGTGAGCACGCGGCGCGAACTCAACTCCTTGACCACCCGCGGCAGCACGATCTCGTCGTCGTCGGCGAGCAGGCGGTTGAACTCGGCGAGATTGCGCGCCTCGGTGACGTAATCCAGCTCCTCGCGCAAGCGCTCTTCGAGCTCGGCGTAAATCGTCTTGGTGTCGATTTGCTGGCGCATGATATCGCCGGCGACCGCCTGCAGCGTGCGCAACAGCAGCTTGAGATTGCGCAGATCCTGCTCGACCGTCGCGTCGACCCCCGGATACTGGATCTTGACCGCGACCTCGTCACCGTTCTTGAGGCGCGCGCGATGCACCTGGCCGAGCGACGCGGCGGCAAACGCCTCGCGCTCGAAGCTGGCGAACAGTTGCTCGGGCGCCTTGGCGAACTCGCGGCGGATCTGTTTGGCGATCGTCGCGTAGTCCATCGGCGGCACGCTCGATTGCGTCGCCTTGAGAATATCGAGCGCCTCGCCGGGCAGCAGATCGGCGCGCGTCGAGAGCATCTGGATGAGCTTCATGAAGGCGCCGCGCAACTGCTTGGAGCCTTCGACGATGCGCCGCGCGTTCTTGAGATGGGTGTCGAGCAGCTCCTGTTCGTAGCGCCCCGATTCCAAAAACGGCCGGCGCAGCGCGTTCCACAGATAACTCGAACCGACCTGCGAGGCGAGTCCGCCAATCTTGATTGCGCGGCGCGCACGTCCGCTGGTCAGTTGCTTATGCTCAGCCATCAATGCCGTCCCGGCCCTATCCCGACCCGATTGATCATTGTCGCGGCCATCGCCGCGCCGAACCCGTTGTCGATGTTCACCACGGTCACGCCGCCCGCGCAACTGTTGAGCATCCCGAGCAGCGCCGCGATCCCGCCGAACGACGTCCCGTAGCCGACGCTGGTCGGCACCGCGATCACCGGCACGGCGACCAGCCCGGCAACCACCGAGGGCAGCGCCCCTTCCATCCCGGCGACCACGATCAGCACGCTCGCGCGATCCAGCGCCGCGAGGCTCGCGGTCAGGCGATGGAGCCCGGCGACGCCCACGTCGTAGAGCCGCTCGACGCGATTGCCGAACAGCTCGGCGCACAGCGCGGCCTCCTCGGCGACCGGGATATCCGAAGTGCCCGCGCTCACGATCATGATCGTGCCGTGGCCCGACGGCACGGGCGGCTCACGTACCACCATCCCGATCTGCGCGTCGGCGCGATAGTCCAGCGCGCGCAGCCGGCGCTTGACCGCGCGCGCCTTGGCCGCGTCCAGGCGCGTGACGATCAGGTTGACGCCCGAGGCCACGATCCGCTTGCCGATCGCCGCAATCTGCTCGGCGCTCTTGCCGGTGCCGAAGACCACCTCGGGCACCCCGCGGCGCAGCGTGCGATGATGGTCGAGGCGGGCGAAGCCCAGATCCTCGAAGCCCAGATGGCGCAGGCGCTCGAGCGCGGCCGGCACCGCGAGGCCACCGGCGGCGACCGCCGCAAGGATTTCGCTGATTTTCTTCTCCGTCATCGGCGGCGCGGGTCGGCGGCACGCAGCGGGCGATCGAGGTGAATCACGACTTCGCGCACCGCGCGCGCGTCGCTGCGCGCGACCGAGATCGTCATGTCACCGGCCTTGAGCTGCTCGCCGGGCTTCGGAATATGGCCGAGGCGCTCGACCACGAAGCCGCCGATACTAGCATACTCGGCGGCCTCCGGCAGGTTCAGTCCAAAGCGCTCGTTGAGATCGACGACGCCGGCCAGCGCCGACACCGCGAGCGATCGCGGGCCGACCACCCGCGCCAGCTCCTCGCGCACGTCATGCTCGTCCTCGATATCGCCGACCACCTCTTCGAGCAGGTCTTCCATCGTGATAATTCCCGACGCGCCACCGTATTCGTCGACTACCACGGCGAGCGTCTCGCGCGTGCGCTGAAGCGCGAAGAGGATTTCGTCGAGCGGCGTCGCCTCGGAAAAATAGCTCACCGGTCGCATCACCTCGGCGACCTGGCGCGACAGGTCGGGCGCTTCGAGCAGGTCGAAGGCGTGAACCACGCCGACGATATTGAAGATGCGCTCGTGGAACACTGGAATGCGGGTGAAGCCTTCGCGCCGGACCAGCTCGATCACCCCGGCCAGCGTCGTCTCCTCGGGCACCGCTTCGACCTGCAGCAGCGGCATCATCGACTTGCGTGCGCCCGCGCGGGTGAAGCGGAAGATGCGGCTGATCATCTGCTGCTCGGCGGGCAGAATCGCGTCGGCGCCGGGCGCCGCGGGAGCGCCGGGGGCGCCGGGGGCATGCGGCCGCAGTACCAGCCTCGCGAGATCCTCGCGGCTTAGAAAGACGCTCTCGGCGTCGGGCGAGACGCCGGCGATTTTCCGCAGCCCGCGGCTGATCGCGGTCTCGGCCGCGAGCAGCGGCGCCAGGATCACCGCCATGATGGTCAGCGGACGCGCCGTCATCCGCGCGACCCACAGCGGCGCACGCAGGGCAAGCATCTTGGGCATCGACTCGCCCAGAATCAGCGTGATCGGCGCCAGGATGAACGGCGCCAGAATGGCGCTGCGCGGATTGATCGCATGCAGAAAGCTGGTCAGCGCGGCGGCGGCAACTACTGTCGCCAGGTTGTTGCCGGTCAGCAGCAGCGCGACGATCCGATCGCGCCGTTCGAGGATGCGGCTCAGCGCATGCGCCGCCTTGCTGCCGCGCTCGCGCTCGGCGCGGACCTTGAGCTCGTCGGCCGCAACCAGCGCGATCTCGCTCGCGGCAAAGAATGCCTGGCACAGCACGCAGGCCGCCAGCAGGCCGATCAGCCAGGCTATTGCCATCGCCTGAGCCTCACCATCTCGACCGTCGCGCCGCGCACCCGCTCGATCGTCGCGGCAAAATCTCCCAGGCGGAATTTTTCGCCGCTGCGCGGCACCCGTCCGAGCCGCCGCAGCACCAAGCTGCCGAGCGTGCGCGAGCCCGCCGCGCCCAGATCGCCGACGCCGCCGATCGCCTCGCGCAGCCGATCGATCTCGATCGCGCCGACCACCAGCCATTCGCCATCGCCGGCCGGCGTGACCTCGGGCCCTTCGTAATCGAATTCGTCGCGAATCTCGCCGAACAGTTCCTCGAGCAGGTCCTCGAGCGTGATCAGGCCGAGCACCCGGCCATATTCGTTGACCACGATCGCGAGCTGAAAGCGCCCGCGCCGCATCTCGTCGAACATCTCGGCCAGCGGCTTGCCCGGCGGCACGTAGTCGGCGCGGCGGATCAGCCGCTCGAGGCGCGGCGGCACCGGCTCGAGCCGGCCCCTGACCAGATCCTTGACGTGCAGCACGCCGACGATATTATCGCCGCTCTCGCGGAAAATCGGCACGCGCGAGAAATGGCCGGCGACGAATTCCGCCACCAGCCGCTCGGGCGGCGTCGCGATATCCAGCGCGAACATCTTGTCCCGTGGCGTCATCACCTCGGCCACCCGCCGGCTGCCGAAATCGAACACCCGATGGATCATCTCGCGCTCCTGCGGCTCCACCTCGCCCTGGAACTCGCTCACCTTGAGCAGCGCCTTGAACTCCGCCTCCGAGACCGGCTCGGGATGGGGCGGCGGCGTCGCCGGCGCAAACCTGCGGGCCAGCGGATGCGCTAGTCGCACAAGCGCCGCCAGCGGCTGCGCCGTGACCATCGCGACGAAACCCGGAAAGCCCAGCGCGAAGGTCTTGGGTGTGATGTCACAGAAGATCAGCACCACCACCAGCATCAGCGGCACCGCGACATACGCGCCCACCGGCCCGAGCCACATCAGCAGGAAAGTCGTCGCCAGGCATTCGGCAAAAACGTTGGCCGCCTCGTTGAATCCGATTATCACGATCAGCGATTCGAGCGGATGCTCCATCAGGCGGTCCAGCGCATTGCGCACCGCGCCGCCCAGCCCCTCGCGCGTATGCTCCATGCGGACCAGCGCGAACAGCGCGGTTTCCGAAGCGGCCAGCAACGCGCTCATCAGCAGCAGAAAGGCGACCGCGATTGGAATCAGTAGCATCGTGCTTCAGCCGGGCCCGCGGAGCTGGTCCCATCCGCCGTGGCGCGGCGCCGCGCCACCAATCAGATGCGCGCCCGCGCCGCGCGCGATTACGCCAATCCGTGCGACCGCCACGCCCAGCCGCCGGCTGAGCGCGCGTGCCGAGGCGCCCGGGCGCAGGCAAAAAAGCAGTTCGTAATCCTCGCCGCCGCTGAGCGCCAGCGTCGCGTCGTCGCCCGCGATCTGACGATAGGCCGCCGACAATGGAATCGCCGGCGCCTCGATCCGCGCGCCGACCGCGCTGCGCTCGAGCACGTGCCCCAGGTCCTGCCAGAGCCCGTCGCTGATATCGATCGCCGCCGGCACGGGACGCATCCGCGCCAGGCGCTGACCCGCCGCGAGCCGGGCGATCGGATTGCGCCAGCGATCGATCACGAATTGGCGCGCCGCGCCGCGCGCCCCCAGTTTGCCGGCGAGCACGCGCCAGCCCATCGCGGCGTCGCCGAGCGTGCCGGTGACGAAGATTTCATCGCCCGGCCGCGCCGCGTCACGCCGCATCGCCGCGCCCCGCACTTCGCCCATCTGCGCGATCGTGATCGCGAGCGCCGTGCCGCGGGTCACGTTACCGCCCACGAGATCGACGCCGGCCGCGCGCGCCGCCGCGCCCAGTCCCGCGTACAGCCGATCGAAAAAGCGCGCGCTCAACCCCGGCCTTATCGCCAGGTTGACCACGCATACGGTCGGCACCCCGCCCATCGCCGCGATATCGCTCAGGTTGACGGTCAGCGCACGCGCGCCGATCGCCTCGGGCGACGCCCAGGCGACCTCGAAATGCACGCCCTCGACCATCGAATCGATCGTCACAAGTTGCGGCGCGCGGGCCGCCGCGACGATCGCGCAATCGTCGCCCGGACCGATCACGACGCGGCGGCTCTGGCTCAGGCGCGCGGTCAGCCGGGCGATTAACGCGAATTCTCCGGGCGGATGGCTCATGCGGACCGCCCTTCTTCGACCGTCACTTCGGTTGCTTTGCGGATAATCAGGGGCCGTTCGGCGCGCGCCACTGCGCGGCGGCAAGGAGGGAGGGTTCCACGACCGTCAGGCTAGACCATCGCCATAACGTGGGCAAGCAACTGCGCCGGCCGCTGCCTCAGGGGCCGAAATGGCTGGAAAAATTCCCGGTCTCGTGGCAAGCTGGCAGGCTGAGCGGTTTGCCGGCATTGACCACTGCTGGATTCAGAGCATCGCAATGACCATCGTAAACGGAGAGCAAAGAGATGAAGGAGTCGCAGGAAAAGCCCATTGGGCTCGCCGCGAAACCCACGCGGCCTCAGGATTTCTACGATAGCGTCAAGCGCAAGTTCGCCGAGGAGCGCGATCTCAGGCTGAAATACCGGCCCGAAGGCACCTCGCAATACAACTCGGACCTGACCGGCGACCTGGCGCGCTACGAAGTCGACCCGTACGCCGGCGCGGCCCCGGATCGCGAGCCGATCAACGATACCGTCGAATGCCTCTTTATCGGCGGCGGTTTCTCGGCGCTGCTGACCTCCGCGCGCCTGCGCGAACACGGCGTCGAGAGCATCCGGATCGTCGAGCGCGGCGCCGATGTCGGCGGCACCTGGTACTGGAATCGCTACCCGGGAGTCGCCTGCGACGTAGTCGCGTACGACTACCTGCCGCTGCTCGACGAGCTCGACTACGTGCCCAAGAATCATTACTCGCGCGGCCCGGAGATCTTCGCCCACTGCCAGGCGATCGCGCGCAAGTACAATCTGTACGAACTTGCGACATTCAATACGACCGTCACCTCCACCGTATGGAACGAAGCCGAGCGGATGTGGCATATCACCACGGACCGCGGCGATCGGATGAAGGCGCGCTTCGTGATTTGCGCCAACGGCACGCTCTCCAAGCCCAAGCTGGCCAGGATCGCGGGCCTCGAGACCTTCAAGGGCCATTCGTTTCATACCTCGCGATGGGACTACGCCTACACCAAGTCCGACCTCTCGGGACTCGAAGATAAAGTCGTCGGGATCATCGGCACCGGGGCGACCGCGGTGCAGGCGATTCCCGGTCTGGGCGCGGCGGCCAGGGAACTCTACGTCTTCCAGCGCACACCCTCGTCAATCGATATTCGTGACGATTGGCCGACCGATCCCAACTGGGCGCGAAAACTAAGCCCCGGATGGCAGTCGCGGCGGCGCGCCCTCGCCCGGATGGAACCGCGGATGACCGACGCGCAGAAGATCAAGCAGGCCGGCCTGTCGCACGAGGAGAAAATCCGCCGCCAGGAGAATGCCAACATCGAGGCCATGATGCGCATCCATCAGCGCATCGACGCGACCGTCAAGGATCCCGCCACCGCCGCGGCACTCAAACCGTGGTACATGCTGATGTGCAAGCGTCCGTGCTTCCACAATGACTATCTGCCGACCTTCAACCGCCCCAACGTCCACCTGGTCGATACGCACGGCAAGGGCATCACCGAGATCAACGAACGGGGACCGATGTTCGAGGGCCGACAGTACGCGCTCGACGTCCTGATCTACGCCACCGGCTTCGAGGTGCAAAAGACCGGCATCTACAATCAGATCAAGGGCGAGCAGGGCCTCGAGCTCAACGACAAGTACCGCGACGGCATCCGCACCCTGCTCGGAATCCATTCGCAGGGCTACCCCAATCTGTTCATCATGGGCGGCTACCAGGCGTCGTTCCAGTTCAACCTGACCGACATGCTGCAGGCCCAGGGCGACCATATCGCCGGATGCATCGACTACGCCCGCCGCCACGGCTATCACTCCATCGATGCGACGCCGAAGGCCGAGGAATGGTGGGTGCAGGAAATCATCGAGCATCGCGGCAAGACCAGCCGCAATCAGGAATGCACGCCCGGCTACTACAACTTCGAGGGCGAGTTTCAGCGCCGCCAGGACGGCAACTACAACGGCGGCTTCTTCCAGTACTGCAATCACCTCAATGATGTGCGCGAGCGGATGAGCGAACACTTCGCCTTCGCGAAGAAGTAGATCGGGCCAGCTTGCCGATGCGGCGGGGGGAGCATATTCCCCCCGCCATCACGATCCCGCGTGCGCTTGACCATGCGCGCGGCCGGCCGTGCGGCGGAATAAAATCGCGCGTGGAGTGAGTAATCACCCGCGATTACTCAGTGGTGTGCCTTGACGGACGCCGGACCGGCATCGCCGGCGCCGCCCAGCTCGGGCCACCAGCGCAGCTTGATCCTGGCCGCGACGCCGACCAGTCCGATCATCACCGGCACCTCAATCAGCGGACCGATGACCGCGGCGAAGGCCTCGCCACTGGTAATCCCGAAGGTCGCCACGGCGACCGCGATCGCCAGCTCGAAGTTATTCGACGCGGCGGTAAACGATAGCGTGCAGCTTTGCGCATACGAGGCGCCGCTCCACCCGCTCATCGCAAATGACAGCGCGAACATAATCGTGAAATAGAGCATCAGCGGAATCGCGATGCGCACTACGTCGAAAGGCAATTCGACTATCGCGCGCCCCTTGATCGAAAACATCACGACGATCGTAAAAAGCAGCGCGGCCAGCGTAATCGGCGCGATCCGCGGGATGAATCGTTCGTAATACCAGGCCTTGCCGCGGCGGCGCGTGAGCGTAATCCAGGTGATAAAGCCAGCCGCGAACGGCACGCCAAGATAGATTCCGACGCTCGCCGCGATTTCCCCGATCGTCACGTTGACCACCGCGCCGCCCAGCCCCAGCCATCGCGGCAGCACGGTGACGAAAACCCAGGCGAAAACCGAATAGAAGAGCACCTGGAAGATCGAATTGAAGGCCACCAGCCCCGCACAGTAGTCCGCATCGCCGTGCGCGAGATCGTTCCAGACGATGACCATCGCGATACAGCGCGCCAGCCCAATCAGGATCAGCCCGACCATGTAGGCCGGATGACCGCGCAGGAAAATCACCGCCAGCGCGAACATCAGGGTCGGGCCGATTACCCAGTTCTGGACCAGCGAGAGACCCAGGATTTTCCAGTCGCGGAAGACGTCGCCAAGTTCGTCGTAGCGGACCTTGGCCAGCGGCGGATACATCATCAGGATCAGTCCCGCCGCGATCGGCACTGAAGTCGCGCCGATACTCAGTGCGTCGACCGCCGTCCTGATACCCGGTACGCAATAGCCAATCACCACCCCGGCGGCCATCGCAATAAATATCCACAGAGTGAGGTAACGATCGAGAAACGAAAGCCGGCGCATCACCGAAGACTGGCTATTCGACAAATGCTGGCCTCTAATCGCAGTTTCCATCGGATAAATTCCCGCAAACGGATTCCCGTGAGTTCATGCCGGAGCGCGCCGCGCGGCGCTCAGCCTTGCGGATCGTCCGGCAGCCTGATTTTGCCAATCTCATTCGCGTGCGCCCGCAGCGCCATTGCGCCGAGTGCATCGAACGGCAGGCTGGCGAATAGCTTGATGCGATTTTCGAGTTCGGTATAGACGCGCAGGAAGCCCTGCCGACGGTGCTCCTCGGTGCCGGCGAGGGCCGCCGGGTCGGCCGCGCCCCAATGCGCCGTGATCGGCTGGCCGGGCCATAGCGGGCACTCCTCGCCGGCCGCCTGGTCGCAAACCGTGAAGACGAAATCCAGCGCTGGTGCGCCCGGCGCGGCGAATTCGTCCCAGCTTTTGCTGCGCAGATCGGCGGTCGCATAGTTGAGACTGCGCAGCAACTCGAGCGTGAGCGGATGAACCTCGCCCTTCGGATGGCTGCCCGCGCTGAAGGCCCGCAAACGGCTCTTGCCCCAGCGATTGGCCGCGCATTCCGCCATGATGCTGCGCGCGGAGTTGCCGGTGCAGAGAAATAAGACGTTGAAGATCTTGTTCGTCATGGCTCGCAATTATCCGAATAATTAACGACGCGGCACTGTATTAAACGACAGGACGCTGGATTATCCACGGCGCGACGCGCGGCCACCCGGCGCCGGCAATTTCCTGGCGGGCGCCGCGGCGGCGGACGTCCGTCGCGCGATGCGCCGCGTGCGCGGTCGGGGCGCCGGGATTTTGCCCGCTGGCGCGGTGGCCGGCGGGCACGCCGGCAGGCACGCCGCGGCCTCGCCACCGCAGCAGTTCTCGGTCAGGTAGGACAGCAACGCGTTCATCGCCGGGTAGTTGGCCGCGTAGATGATCGATCGGCTCTGGCGGCGCGCCGCGATCAGTCCGGCGTGGCGCAATTGGTTGAGATGAAACGACAGCGTGGGCGACGGCAATCCCAGCCGCGCGCCGATTTCGCCGGCCGCCAGACCCGCGGGCCCCGCCTGCACCAGCATCCGGAAGACCTCGAGGCGGCTTTCCTGAGCGAGTGCGCCCAGCGAAACTATTGCACTTGCCATCTCCATTGTTTTAGATATATAGAAATATCGAACGGTGTCAAGGGTGCGCGGCCATCGGATGCAATCGAGTTCGCGTGGCCGCGCTTTCGATCAACTCCGTCACGGCGCACCATTCAGCGGCGCGCCAGATCTCCGGGTCCAGGGAGTCCGCGATGAACGAGCCAAGCGACAAGCAGGGCGAAACAATCAGGGAGCAGGTGCGCGAGAATTACGGCAAGGCCGCGATTCGGGCCGCGGCGGGCGCCACGGCGAGTTGCGGTGCAGGGTCGATCGGGTGCTGCGGACCGGCGCCCGCGAGCAACGATCCGATCACCTCGAACCTTTACAGCCACGGCGAGACCACCGAACTGCCGGTGGCCGCGGTCGCGGCCTCGCTAGGCTGCGGCAATCCGACGGCGTTGGCCGAATTGCGCGCCGGCGAAGTGGTGCTCGACCTCGGCTCCGGCGGCGGTATCGACGTGCTGTTGTCGGCACGGCGCGTCGGGCCCACGGGCAAAGCCTATGGCCTCGACATGACCGACGAGATGCTGGCGCTGGCGCGTGACAATCAGGCCAAGGCCGGCGTCACCAATGTCGAGTTTTTGAAGGGCGAGATCGAACGGATTCCGCTGCCCGACAACACCGTCGACGTGATCATCTCGAACTGCGTCATCAACCTCTCGGCCGACAAAGACCGCGTGATGGCCGAGGCCTTTCGCGTGCTGCGACCGGGCGGCCGCTTCGCGGTTTCGGACGTGGTCGTGCGCGGCGCGGTGCCCGAGCAGATTCGCCGCAGCGTCGAGATGTGGATCGGATGCATCGCCGGAGCGCTCGAAGAAACCGAGTATCGGAGCAAGCTCGCGCAGGCCGGCTTCGCCGAGATCGAAATCGAGCCGACCCGCATCTACACCGCCGCGCAGGCGAGCGGCTATCTCACCAGCGCCGGCCTCGACGCGGCGACGGTCGGGCCGATCATCGATCAAAAATTCATGAGCGCCTTCGTGCGCGCGCGCAAGCCGACGCGCTGACGGCGGCCGCGGCGAGGGTCACGCGCCATCGCGCGGGCAACCCTCGTCGCGCGCTTAGCCGGGCGCCGAACGTATCGGCCAGCGCCATCAGCGCACCGCCGTGGACGATCGCGGGTATCGTACACAGATCCGGCCGCACGGTAATTTCGGCGCGCACGCAACCGGGCGCCGCGCTGCTCGGCCGCTCGCCCGCACCGGCCATCCGCCTTGCTTTAATCGGCGAATCGGGCAAAAGAAACATTCGATGTTCTCGATTCGAGATTTTTTGCTCAGCCGCCTTGCGGCTAGCGCGGAGTGCCAGCACCTTCCATGACGCCCACGACCCCGATGAATTCGACGACCCCGATGACCCCGACGATGCCGACGAAGCTCCTGGTTGCCAACCGCGGCGAGATCGCGATTCGCGTGATGCGCGCCGCCGCCGAGATGGGCCTCCGCACGGTCGCCGTATTTTCCGCCGACGATGCCAACTCGCTGCACACGCGCAAGGCCGACGCCGCCGTGGCCTTGCGTGGCGCGGGCGCCGCCGCCTATCTCGACGGCGACCAGATTATCGCCGCCGCGCGGGCCGCGGGATGCGACGCGATCCATCCGGGGTACGGCTTTCTGAGCGAGAACGCCGACTTCGCGCGGCGCTGCGCGCAGGCCGGCCTGACCTTTATCGGCCCGCGTCCGGAAGTGCTCGAACTGTTCGGCGACAAGGTGCAGGCACGCGCCCTGGCCGAACGCGCCGGCGTGCCCGTGCTGCCCGGCACGCCGGGGGCGACCACGCTCGAGCAGGCGCGGGCGTTTTTCAAGTCGATCGGCGACGGCGGCGCGATGATGATCAAAGCGGTGGTCGGCGGCGGGGGCCGCGGGATGCGCCCGGTCACCCGCGCCGACGAGCTTGAAGAGGCGTACACGCGATGCCGTTCCGAGGCGCGCGCGGCCTTTGGCAACGCCGAGGTCTACGTCGAGCAACTGATCGCCCGCGCCCGCCATCTCGAAGTCCAGATGCTCGGCGACGGCTCGGGCAGCGTCAGCCATCTGTGGGAGCGCGAATGCACGATTCAGCGGCGCAACCAGAAGCTGGTCGAGGTCGCGCCGAGTCCGGGACTCCATCCGGGGCTGCGCGATCGGCTGACGGCGGCCACCGTGCGCCTGGCCGAAGAGGTCGGCTACGACAATCTCGGCACCTTTGAATTCCTGGTCGACGCCGACGACCGACGCGGCGACGCGACCTTTGCCTTTATCGAGGCCAACCCGCGCCTGCAGGTCGAGCATACCGTCACCGAAGAGGTCACCGGGGTGGATCTGGTCAAGACCCAGATTGAGCTGGCCGGCGGACGCACGCTGGCCGATCTGGGCCTGCTGCAGGCCGATATCGCCAAGCCGCGCGGCTTCGCGATGCAGCTCCGCGTCAATCTCGAATCGATGGGCGCCGACGGCGCGGCCAAGCCCTCGGGCGGCACGCTCAGCGCCTTCGAGGTGCCGTCGGGCCCGGGGCTGCGCGTCGATACGTTCGGCTACGCCGGCTACACCACCAGCCCGCGTTTCGATTCGCTGCTGGCCAAGCTGATCGCGTATTCCCCCGCCGCCGACTTCCCCGCGCTGGTGCGCAAGGCCTATCGCGCGCTGTGCGAGTTCCGGATCGAGGGCGTGCCGACCAATCTCGGCTTCCTGCAGAACCTGCTGCGCCATCCGGAGTTCGCCGCCAACCGGGTCTACACGCGCTTTATCGAAGAGCATGCCGCCGAGCTGGCGGGGCCGTCGACCGCGGATCATCAGCGGCTCTTTTTCGATCCGCCGGCCACGGGCGCGAGCGCCGCCGGCAAGCCCGGTGCGCCGCAGCGCGCGGGCGCCCGCATCGACGCGAGCGATCCGCTCGCCGTGCTGCATCATGGCAAGGGCGGTGGCGACGCATCCGCGATCGACTCACCGCCCGCCGCCGCAATCGCGCCGGCGCACGACCTCGCCGACCTCGCCGGCCCCGACGGCACGGTCGCCGTCGCCGCGCCGATGCAGGGGACGATCGTCTCGGTCGACGTCAATGAAGGCGACCAGGTCTATCGCGGGCGCCAGCTTTTCGTCATGGAAGCGATGAAGATGGAGCACGTCATCAAGGCCGCGATCGGCGGTATCGTGCGCCAGATCGCCGCCGCCGCCGGCGACGCGGTGTTCGAGGGCGCGCCGCGGGCCTTTATCGAGGAGGCCGAGGTGCAGGGCGCCGCGGCCGGCGTCGAGCAGGCGGTCGAACTCGATTACATCCGGCCCGACCTCGCCGAAGTCTACGACCGCCATGCGATCGGCTTCGACGCCGCGCGGCCCGACGCCGTGGCCCGCCGGCGCAAGACCGGCCAGCGCACCGCGCGCGAGAATATCGCCGACCTGTGCGATCCCGGCAGCTTCGTCGAATACGGTCCGCTGGTGATCGCCGCGCAGCGCCGGCGCCGTCCGATCGCCGAGTTGATCGAGCGCACACCGGCCGACGGGATGGTGGTCGGGGTCGGCCGCGTCAACGGCGATCTGTTCGACGAAGCCCGCGCGCAATGCATCGCGATGTCCTACGACTACACCGTGCTGGCCGGCACCCAGGGCACACAGAACCATCGCAAGAAAGATCGCATGTTCGAGATGGCCGCCAGGTCGCGCCTGCCGATCGTGATTTTTGCCGAGGGCGGCGGCGGCCGGCCCGGCGATACCGACGGCGTGAGCCCGACCGGACTCGACTGTCCCGCGTTCAACCTGTTCGGGCGCCTGAGCGGCCTGGTGCCACTGGTCGGGATCACTTCGGGCCGATGCTTTGCGGGCAACGCCGCGCTGCTCGGATGTTGCGACGTGGTGATTGCGACGCGCGGCTCGAATATCGGGATGGGCGGGCCGGCCATGATCGAAGGCGGCAACCTGGGCATCTACCGGCCCGAAGAGGTCGGTCCGATGGACGTGCAGGTGCCCAACGGCGTGGTCGATATCGCAGTTGCCGACGAGGCCGAGGCGGTCGGCGTCGCCAAGCAGTATCTATCTTACTTTCAGGGCACGATCCCGGCGTGGGATTGTGCCGATCAGCGCCTGCTGCGCGGCCTGATTCCGGAAAACCGCCTGCGCATCTACGACGTCCGCGCGGTGCTCGAGACGCTCGCCGATCGCGCGTCGGTGCTCGAGCTGCGCCGCCATTTTGCCCTCGGAATGCTGACCGCGTTGATCCGGCTCGAAGGCCGGCCGGTCGGCGTGATCGCCAACAATCCCGTCCATCTGGCCGGCGCGATCGACAGCGACGGCGCCGACAAGGCGGCGCGCTTCATGCAACTGTGCGACGCGCACGATATTCCACTGCTCTTCCTGTGCGACACGCCGGGGATCATGGTCGGGCCGGAGGCCGAAAAGACCGCGCTGGTGCGCCACGCCGCGCGCATGTTCGTGACCGGCGCCAACGTCACCGTGCCGTTTTGCACGATCGTCCTGCGCAAGGGCTACGGGCTCGGCGCTCAAGCGATGGCCGGCGGGAGCTTCAAGTCGCCCCTGTTTACGGTCGCGTGGCCGACCGGCGAGTTTGGCGGCATGGGCCTCGAGGGCGCGGTCAAGCTCGGCTATCGCAACGACCTCGCGGCGATCGACGATCCGGCGGCGCGCAAGAAACTGTTCGACGAAATGGTCGCGCGCATGTACGAGCATGGCAAGGCGGTCAACATCTCCTCGGCCTTCGAGATCGACGACGTGATCGACCCGGCCGAGTCGCGCAAATGGATCCTCACCGCGTTGCGTTCGTCGCCCGCGCCGGCCCCGCGGACCGGCAAGAAGCGCCCGTCTATCGACACCTGGTGATCGTCGCGCGCCCGGCCCGGAATCACGGCTTGCCCGGCGCGCTCGCCACCGCGCCTTCGTCGGTGATGAACAGGAACATCGTCCACAGGCTGTGCGACCACGGCATCACGCCGATTGCGGCGAGCAGCGCGGCGGCGCACGGCACGACGACCTGCGTGGTCTCCGAGAAATCGAAGTAGACGAGAATCGCCCACGCATAGAGCGCGGCGCCGATTGCGGCGACGAAGCCGATCACCGCCGGCCCCATCCATTCGCCGTCGTTCTTCCACAAGGCCACGCCGCAGGCCGGACACGCGGGGTTCATCGCGACCCATGATTTCAGGATCGCGCCGCGCCCGCAGCGTGGGCATTTGCGCGCAATCGCGCGGCGCATAAGTTGCGCCCCGGTGGGCCGTTCCGCATCGCCCGCTTCAGGCCGATCGCGCCGCGCGCGATACTCCTGCCAGGCCATCGCGATCATCAGGTAGACCGCCAGCGACGAGAGCACGCCAACCGCCGTCACGGCGCCAAAGATGGTCAGGGCGAGTTCCTGATTGGTAGTCATCGTGGATCGGTTCCGCCCGACGGTTTATCTGAGATGGGGTCCGTGCGACAACTACCTACCGAAGATGGCGTCCGCCATCGACGCGAATCGACTCGCCGGTGACGAACTCGGTCTCGATCAGAAAGAGCACCGTACGGGCGATCTCCGCGGCCCCGCCCCAGCGCTTGAGCGGGGTCGCGCGCATCACCTCAGCCAGTTCATCGTCGGGCAGACCGGGTGGCGCCATGATCGGTCCCGGCGCGATCGCGTTGACCAGGATAGCCGGTGCAAACTCCAGCGCCAGGCTCTCGGTCAGCGCCGCGACCGCCGCCTTCGAGGCGTAGTACGGCGTATAGCCGGTGTAGCGCGGACGGCCGCTGGCCACGAGCCAATCGCTGATATTCACGATGCGGCCGCCGCCGGCCGCCTGCATGATGGGCGCCGCGCAGATCGCGTAGAGAAAGGCGCTGCGGGCGTTGGCGTCGAGCGCCGCCGACCATTCGTGCGCGCCGGCCGCGGGCGTGCGGATATAGGTCGACGCCAGGTTGATCAGGATATCGAGCCGGCCGAGCGTCTGCGCGGTCGCGCTCACCGCCGCGCGAATCTGGGCCTCGTCGAGCCCGTCAGCCTGAAGCGCGATCGCCGCCACCCCGGCCGCATGTGCCGCCGCCACGCTCGCCTCGGCCGCCGCGCGCGATTCGCGCCAGGTCAGCGCCAGGGCGCATCCGCGCGCCGCCAGCGCCTGCGCCACCACCTGGCCGATCCGCGCCCCGCCGGTAATCAGCGCCACCTTGCCTTTCGGATCCAATGTTTTCCTCCGCCTGCAAATGCGGCTAGTTTAACGTCCGGCCGTCCGCCGCCGCGCCCACGGCGGTCGCCCGAAGCGCGGTTTATCGGTGCACAATTGAACGAATCCGTCACCCGAGTCCATCGCGCCGCGGAGCCCGCCGGCGGGTCGATCATGCCCCGCGAATTCTACACTCAGTCGGTGCTCGCCGTCGCCCGCGCGGCGATCGGCCTGCTGCTGGTCCATCGCACGGCCGACGGCGTCACCGCCGGGCGCATCGTCGAGACCGAGGCCTATCGCGGTCCGCGCGACCTGGCCGCCCATAGCGCGCGCGGCCTGACCCGCCGCACCGCCGCGATGTTCGGTCCGCCGGGCCACGCTTACGTCTACCGGCTCTATGGTACCTGTTGGGCCATGAATCTGGTGGTGGCCGCCGCGGGCCATCCGCACGCCGTGCTGATTCGCGCACTGGAACCGGTTTGGGGTGTCGAGCTGATGGCTGCACGCCGGCGCCGGCCGTCCACCGCGCGCGAGTTGACCAATGGACCGGGCAAGCTGGCCGAGGCGCTCGCGATCACGGGTGACGACTACGGCCGCGACCTGTGCGCCGGCGCGCTCTATCTTGCGCAAACCGATCGGCCGGTCGGCCGGATTGGGCGCTCACCGCGAGTCAATATCGATTACGCGGGAGTGTGGGCGGCGAAGCGCTGGCGCTATTACGAGTGCGGCAATCGCCACGTTTCGGTCGCACCACGCGACTGATTTTGGGCGGCAGCAATGAAAACACCAACAATCACGTAGCCGTTGGTTTAAGCCGTCTTTGACCCGCTCTCGAAAGCCGCGTATAAGTTGCTAGCATCACCCTGGGACAAGATAGTGGACCAATCCTGCAGGTCGTGGTACGGTTCACGCCGGTTGCGACAATTAGAGCGACGGAACGATCAATGCACTGGTAGTGACGCTCTAAACTCGGAGGTAAGGAAAAACGCATGACTAATGCATTGAAAACGGCCAAAAAGGCCTACAACGAGCCCCGGATTGTCGATTACGGTAAAGTGGCCGACTTGACCAAAAAGCCGGGCACTCGCGGCGACGGCTCGCCGGGCACCAAGGGCGATAAGGGCCACGGCTCCTAAGCGCTTCGATTTTAGAGCATTGCGAGGTGGTGGCAGGCGCCCCGGGAGTGGCCGTCCAGAGGCTCGCGCGCTGACCGGCTGAGGCAAAGTCGGCGTGCCGCTCCTTCGCAGCTAGTCTGAATGCGATCGGATGGCGATGGTGCGCCGGGCGTCGAGTCCGCGCTGTGGCTGGGCTTCGCGTAAAGAAACTGCCGCGGTGAGCCCGCTACATCCGGCGGGTTTCAATGATTCGAGCTGCGCGAGTGGACGCCTCGCGCGTCGCTTATTGCAGCGGCTGGTCAGGCGGCGATCGAATTTCGTGATCGCCGCCTTTTTCATCTAGCCACATGCAATCGTCATAGCCTTCCGATCGCCGCACGCCCCGACCGCGAGCATCAGCGAGCCAGCGTCCGGCGCCGTAACGAACCCGTAGCACATTCGTGATCGCGGGGCGGTTGTGCATGACAGTGCAGCCGCGCTAGATAAGGGGGAATATACTCTGCGAATTTGGAGGCGGTCTCAATGTTGAAATTTTACGGTACGTCGAAGTCACGTTCGGCTCGCTGTCTGTGGGCGCTCGAAGAGGTTGGCGTCAAGTACGAGCATGAGCCCACCCCGACCACGCAGGCCAAGAGCGCCGATCATCTGCGCATCAATCCGATCGGCCATGTGCCGGTGCTCGACGACAACGGCACGATCATCTTCGAGTCGCTGGCGATCAATCTGTATCTCGCCGAAAAGTATGCGAAAGGTACTTTGTGGCCTGCATCGGTTGAGGATCACGGCCAGATCTACAAGTGGAGCTTCTTCGGCATAACCGAGCTCGAGCCGCATCTGATGACGCTGCTCATGCACAAGCTCTTTTTGCCGGCCGACCAGCGCAGCGATCAGTCGATCAAGACCGCCACCGAAGCGCTCAAGGCGCCGCTTGGGGTGATCGACGCGGCGCTCAAGGGGCGCGAATACCTGCTCGGATCCAGCTTCACGATCGCCGACCTCAACGTGGCCGCGGTGCTGAGCTTCGGGCTGTATATCAAGTTCGATTTCTCGGCCACGCCGGCGCTCAACGCCTGGTTCCAGAAATGTACCGGACGCGAGGCCAACGTGCGCACGCGCACGATGAAGTAAGCGGTCGACGGCCCGGATAAGGGCGTTAATTTTCACAACGGGGCGGCGCGCAATGCGTCGCTCCGTTGTTTTTGGGTGCGGCCGGGCGCCTCTGTCTCAAAATGAAACACTAAGGCCAAAGAACTCCGCGCCGTTCGCGGCATGGATGTTGCTCGATATTTGATCACCCGAGTGTCGCGAATAATCCTCTCGATCGATCCGATCAAGCGCCGGATCTGATTTCACGCGCGGGCGGGATAGACATGGCAACCTCGACCTCGAGCAACTTCGAACACCAGCAGTCCGATCAGCGCGAAGCTGAGCTGCGCGAGTCTGAGCCCGACCAGCATGGCGGCGGAGCGCCGGGCACCGTCGATCTGCAGGTCGAGGAAGCGCCACTGCTCAAGCGGATCTGGTCGGGCTTCGCCTTCGCGGTGGTCGCGATGGCGCTGGCGGGGATCGTCACGTACGTCGCGGTGAGCCGCTACACGGCGACCAGCGAGGATCTCGCAATCAGTCATCAGGTAGTCGAGAACCTGCAGGATCTGACCTTGGAATTGACCGCGGCCGACGCGGCCACGGTGGGCTACGCATTGACCGGCGAGGAGCGCTACCTGGCCGTTATCCCTGATCTCAAGGCCCAAGCCCTGCGCGACTTCGGGGCGGTACGGCAGCTCACCGCCGATCGCGCTGAGCAGGCCCGCCGGCTCGACCAAATCGAACCGATTCTGAGCGCCAAGCTGGCCCTGATCGACAAGCTCGCCGCGACCCACGGGCAGGGCGCCGAGGCCGCCGCGCAGATTATTCGCGTCGGCACCGGACGCGATCTGATGACCGATATTCGCGACCGCCTCAATCAGGTCCGCGGCGCGGAGGAACTGCTGATCGCGCAGCGCGAGGATCGCGGAAGGTGGTTCTCGCATCTGATTATAATCGTGATTCTGCTCGGCAGTGCGGCCGCCCTGGGCGCGATCGCCTTTGCCGGCAGCTTTATCGATCGTGCGATGCGCATCCTGCGCGCAAGCCTGGCCGACGAGGCGCAAAACCGCGCGGCGCTCGCGATGTTGAACGAGACCCTCGAGGGGCGCGTCAACGAACGCAGCGCCGTCGCCGAGACACGGGCGCAGGAGCTCGGGCGATCGCAAAAGGAATCCTTCGCCCAGAGCCAGCTCCTGCAGTCGGTGCTCGACGGCATGACCGAGGGCGTAATCGTCTGCGATACGCATTTCCGCGCGATGCAGTTTAATCCGGCGGCGGAGCGCATGTTCGGCGCCGCCAATCTCAAGGGCCAGCCGCTCGACCATCTGACCAGAGCCTTTGAATTTCTGCCCGAAGGCGGCGGCAAGCCGATTACGCCCTCCGAATGGCCGCTGATGCGTGCGTTGCGCGGCCATTCGAGCATCCTGACCATCAATCTGCGCACCCGTGGCACCGCGGAGACCCGGTGGATCCAGGTGCAGGCGCGCCCGCTCCGCGAAGCGGGCGGCACGGTGCGCGCCGCGATGACCGTGGTGCGCGATATCACGGCGCAAGTCGGCGCCGATCGCGCGCAGGCGCTGCTCGCCGCGGTCATCGAATCCACCGAGGACGCGATCATGAGCGTCAACGTTGCCGGCGACGTGTCGAGCTGGAACCGCGGCGCGATGGCGCTGTTCGGCTTCACCGCGAACGAGATGATTGGCACGCCGGCGCTGGCCCTGGTGCCCGAGGATCGGCGCGCCGAACTCGAGGAAGTTGCGCGCCTGCTGGCCGCGGGCACCGGCGTCCATCATTTCGAATCCGTGCGCTTGCACAAGGACGGCCGGCGACTCGAGGTGGCGCTGACCATTTCGCCGATCAAGGCCCCCGACGGACAACGCCTGGGTTACTCATCGATTTGCCGCGATATTGCCACGCGCCAGCTGCGGCAGGCGGCGCTCGAGCGGGCCGGCGCGCTGGCCGCACAAGATCAGCAGACGCGGTCCGCGTTTCTGGCCACGATGAGCCATGAGCTGCGCACGCCGCTCAGCGGGATCGTTGGACCGGCCGAGTTGCTGAGCGAGACCCCACTCAACGACGAACAGCGTGACCTCGTCCGAACAATCGCGTCGAGCAGCGAGATGCTCGCGTCGATCATCGACGACATCCTGATTTACTCGCGCCTCGCGGCGGGCAAGATGGCCGTCGAACACCTCGACTTCGATTTGGCCGCGACGGTCGCCGCCGTCGCCGACGGTTACGCCGCGGCGGCCGCCGCCCGCCAGCTCGAGCTGGTGCTCGCGCTGGCCCCTGCGGTGGCGCCCGCGGTGGCGACCTTGACGCGCGGTGATCCGGAACATCTGCGCAACGTCCTGGGCCATCTGATCGACAACGCGATCAAGTTCACCGAGGCCGGCGAAGTGGTGGTCGAGGTCACCGTGGCCGAGGTCACCGCCGACGCGCCCGCCGGACGCCTCAATTTCGCCGTGCGCGACACCGGCGACGGCATCGCTCTCGACCTTCAGCCGAAACTCTTTGCGCCGTTCTCGCAAGCCGACGGCTCGCTCAGCCGCCGCTACGGCGGCAGCGGCCTTGGTCTCGCGATTTCGGCCCTGATGGTCGAGGGGATGGGCGGCCAGCTCGGCGTCGTGAGCAACCCCGGCGCCGGCGCGGCGTTCACCTTTGCGCTCGCCCTCGAGCAACATCCGCGCAACGAACAGCGCCTGCTCGCCGCGGCCCGCGCCCTGCGCGGCCGGCGCGCCCTGGTGGTCGACGACAACGCCACCAGCGGCCGCGTCATCTGCACCCATCTATGCGCCTGGGGGATGGAGGCCGAATACGTGGCGGGCGGCGCCGCGGCGCTCGTCCTGATGGCCGAACGGAAGGCCGCCGGCCAACCGTGCGAGGTCGTGCTGGCGGACCTGCTGATGCCGGAGATGGACGGGATGACGCTGGCGCGGACGCTCGCGGCCGACGCGCAGCTCAAGGCGGCACGAGTGATCATCATGACCACGGTCGGCGCGCGCGACTCGGAGCCGGCGGCCGAGGCCTTCGCCGCGATCGTCAAACCGATCAAGCCGGCGCAATTGTTCGAGCGGCTGTGCGCACTACTCGGCCCCGCCGCCGATCTGGCGGCCGTACCGCCGGACGTGGCCGCCGCCGCCGACGGCATCGCACGCCCGGTCGTTATCGCGACCGGCGCGGCGGCGATGGCCCGGCGAGTCCGATCGCAGATCCTGGTAATTGAGGATAATCCGGTCAACCAGAAACTCGCGCTGCTGCAAGTCCGCAAGATCGGCTATCCATGCGACGCGGTCAGCGACGCCGCCGCGGGACTCGAAGCGATCGGTCGCACAAACTACGCCGCCGTGCTGATGGACTGCGAGATGTCGGAGCTCGATGGATTCGCGGCGACGGTCGAAATTCGCCGCCGCGAGCGGAACGTCACGCATCTTGTCGTTATCGCGATGACCGCCTATCAGGTCGACGATGTGCGCGACCAATGCTTCGCCGCCGGGATGGACGATTGCGTCACCAAGCCAGTCACGCTCGAACTGCTGGCGCTCACGCTCGATCGATGGCTGCTGGTCGAGCCGCCGTCGGAGGGCGCCGGGTCCAACGTCGACCTGGCGGCGTATGAGCTGCTGCCGAGCCTCGACCAATCGGTGATCGAGGAATTGCGCGCGCTCTCGCCCGAAGAGGACAACGATGTCGTCGGCGAGTTGGTCGATCTGTTCAATCGCGACCTCGCGGGACGAATCGCCCGCATGGCCCAGGCGCGCGTCGCCGCCGACGGCGAGACTCTCGCGCGCGTTTGCCACAGCCTCAAAAGCGCGGCGGGCGGGATGGGCCTGGTGCGGCTGGGGCAGCTCGCGAGCGATTTGGAGGCACGCGCCCGCGCCGGCGATTTCGCCGCCGCCGGCACGCTCATTGGAATAATCAGATCGGAATTGACACTGGTCGCTCCGCTGCTCGAACAGCAGCGTGGCGCGCGGCGGCTCCCGGCGACCGGCGCGACCGGCGATCAGACCTGAAGACCGCGTCCGCGCGGGGTGGGCTGGGCAGCGCGCGCGCTACCGTCAACTTTGATCGAGCGCTTGAGCAGTCCGAAGGCCAGGCCGGTCAGGTAAAGCGGCACGCCGCGCCTGAGCTCGAGCGTGATCGCGTCGGCGTCGGACGACACCACCAGCGAGACGATCTCGTCCGGGCGCACACCGTTGAGCTGCGCGTAGGCGCGCGCGGTGGCTATCGCCTGGGCCGGATTGGCGGGCAGATATTCCGCCCCGGCGGTCGCACCCGCATCCGCCGCGTTCTTGAGCCGAATCCAGTTGGAAAAGAAATAGAGCTGGGTAAACGCGCCATCGCCGATCAGCAAGCCCGCCAGCACCGTCGCGACCAGCGTAATCGTCGTCGCTTTGCGAATCGTGTTTGACTGTGAGGCTCTCACGTGGTCGCCAGTGCGAACCGCCCGAATTAATCAATCGCTACAAAATTAATCGATATCTACAAATTGCAGGCCGGCTAGCCTGGGACGGACAGGCTAACCTGAAATCGCGCGCTAATTCGACCATTATCATGACCCAACACTCATTGACGAGCCCCGTGTGGATTGAATCCCACCTGCTCGCCAATAAATCGCGGCGTTGCCTTCAGCGAATCATGATGCTGGTCGGATTCATCGGCCATGGACCCTGCAGATCCAGCACCGGGGTGGCGGCGCTCCGCGCGGCGGCGGCGAAAAATAGTACCGCGCCATGGACCGCTACCGCGATATGCCCGGCGTTGTCCACCGCGACGCCCTCGGGCGCATGCATCGCGGGACTGGTGAGCCGGTAGTTGAGCGACCAGCTCTGCGGCCCATCGGGGACGAAGACCGCAACGCTGCTGTCGCCCTGGCACGTCACGTAGAGATTGAGGTCCGCATCGACCAACACCCGCTGGGGACCCTTGAGGCCGGCGATCGTGAAGATCGGCGCGGCGTCGCCGTCGGCCTCTGCGGAAAACACCAGCACTTTGCCGCTGTCATGGTCGGCGACGAAGGTCTCGTCCGAGGCGTCGATCGCGATGCCGCTGGGCGAGGTCAGGCCGGTATGTGGTCCGCTGATCACCCGGCCGGGAAGAATATTGCCGTTGAGCGCCGCCGCGAACCATTCCACGCGGGCGTCGCCCGGCGCGCTGCCGCGGTCGGTCATATAGATGTTACCCGACGGATCGACCGCCATCGCGGTCACGTTGGCCAATCGCGTATGGGGTCCGGCGATCGAGCGTACCAGTTGGAACTTGAAGTGCTGGCCGGCGTAGACCTTCACGTTGGCGTTGGCGTTGGCGACGAAGACTTCGCCGCGCAGACTGGCCCCGGCATCGACCGGCACGTCGGGCGCGGCCTCAACGATCGTCGCGAGCGGCTGGGAATCGCCTGACGCGGTCGCGGCGAAGGCCGCCAGCGTACGAGTCTCGGGCAGCGTGACAAACAGCAGCTGCGGCGCGCCGGCCGGCGCTTGCGGCCGCGAGCAGGCGCCCACCGCAAACGTCAGCACGAGCACCAGGATCAATTCGAGCCAGCCCGGAAAAACCCGCCGATACATTTGGTCCCCCGATCGAGACAAATTCCGTAGCCCTCCGCGCCAGATGCGGATCCACTCGGGATTTACCATAACGGATCACCAGCCACCAACCGCGCTATTGCCGCGGTTGCGCCGCCCGCGTTATGCGATAGCCTTGCGCTGCCCGCGACCGCCGCCCACTTGAACCAGCGGGTGCGATAGATCTCTCACCACGCGGGGGTCCGCCGGCGCGGCGTTCGAATGATTCATCGCAGCGCTGCGCTGCCCGCGAAGGCCACGGGCGGCGCAGCTCGTGGTTGTCGATCCGGCCAAAGCGGAGAATGACGGATGCGCATTACTCGAACACCGACCATCGCGACGACGCTGACTATCATCGCCACCGCGACCCTCGCGACGACCCTGACAATCGCCGGTGCGGGCGCCGGAATTCTCGTCACCATGGCGCCCGCGATGGCGCAGAGCACCGCACCGATCGTCACGATTACGTCCGGCGGCGTGCCGAACACCGACCTGCCGATCGCCGACTTGCGGGCGTTCGACGAATTCTCGCTGGAGCATCCCGACGTCATCGCCCAGTTGTGCCGCCAGCCGCGGCTGATCGAGGACGACAGCTTCCTCACGCGGCATCCGGAACTGCGTGATTTTCTCGCCAGCCATCCGGGCCTGCGCGAGGCGCTCGAAAGAGATCCGGGGAATTTCCTGCCGCTCAGCACGGGCGGCGCGAAGGTTGCCGGCGACGCGAATTAAACGCCGCGGCGGTGGCGCGCCGATGCGCTCAGCCGCCGCGGCCGGAAGACCGCGGCAATCGCAATCGCGCCGGACTCGGGCGCTGCGCGATCACGACCGCCATCGGTTATGCGCCGATCGAATCGTGCAACGCCTGCTGCTTCTCGCGCATCGCGCTCATCAGGGCGTCGAAGCCGCGGCTCGCGATCACGCGATTGAACTGATTGCGATAGTTGGCGGTGATGCTGATCTCGTCGATCGCAACGTCGTAGACCTTCCATTGTCCGGCGACCTGCCGCAGCAGGTAGTTGATATGAATCGGCGGCTGCGATTGATCGCTCGGCTGCACGACTGACTTGACCTCGGCGGTGCCGTCGCCGGTCGTGCTCTGGCCGGTAAACTTCACCTGCTGGCCCGAATAGTCGTTGATCTTGCTCAAGTAGGCGTCTTCCATGAAGGCGGTGAACAGCGGCACGAACTGTTGCTGCTGGGCCGGCGCCAGGGTCTTCCAGTTGTAGCCGAGCGACGATCGCGCCATCCCGGTGAAATCGAAGCGGTTAGCCACGATCGCGATCACCCTGCGCTGGCGCTCAGTCTGCGGCATTCCGCGCGTCTGCAGCGTATCGAGCACCTGACCCACGGTGGTTTGCACCATCGTCATCGGATCGCCGACCGTGGTTGCGCCGTGGGCCACGGCGACCAGGTTTACGATCATCATGGCGAGCGCCAGCGCCCCGGCCGCGATCAGCCCGGCCAGGCTTGGACGATGCTCCCGCGCAATGGCGAGTACGTTACGATATTCATCGGACTGGGTTCTGATGTTGTCGCGAAAATTCATCTTTTCCTCCACTACTCTCCCGGCGGTCCCGGCCACCGCTGAACGGGTTCATTAGGACCGCGCCCGCGTCGCAATTCATCGATACAGGGTAAAATTCGCGGCCCGTTTACCGGAGGACCAGGCGCAATTGCGATGCCATCGGGCAAAACCCAGCAAAAAGCTCATCTTTTACCCTTTGGCCCGCGCCGAACCGCCCGCTTCGCAATTTTTTTGCAGTAATTCCTACACGCTTTGGAGTGCTCGCTGGGAGCTTCGGCCCGGTCGCCGGAGGCATCGCCCGGCGCGTGGCGCAGCGTGGCCGCCGCATTTACTGGTATGTGCGGGCGATGCTAGGTTCGAGGGCGCCGCGGCACCCGCCTTACGCGGCCATGTTCATCATGCCAGCCGAAAAACGCATCCTGGTTGCCGAAGACGACGTCGCCACCGGACAGGCGTGGAGCGAACTCATCGCCTCGTGGGGCTACCGGGTCGAAATCGCCGAGGATGGCCAGCGCGCGCTCGACCTCATCGCCAGCTACGATCCGCATATTCTGCTGCTCGACCTGCGCCTGCCGGAGAAAAACGGCCTCGAGGTGCTCGGCGAGATGCGCGAACGGGGCGTGCGGATTCCGACCGTGATGATCTCGGGCGAGGGTGAAATCGCCGACGCCGTGCAGGCGATCAAGCTGGGCGCCTATGACTACCTGCGCAAGCCGGTCGATCCGCCTCATTTGCGCGTTCTGCTCAATAACCTCAAAACCCATCTGACGATCAGCGACGAGAACCAGCGCCTGCGCCGGCGTCTGCTGCGGGCCGGAGAACTGGGCGGGATGATCGCGCAATCGGCGCCGATGCGCCGCATGATGGCGCTGATCGAACAGGTCGCGCCAAGCGCCGCGTCGGTGGTGATCCTGGGCGAGAGCGGCACCGGCAAGGAGCTGGTGGCACGCACCATTCATGAGCTGTCGCCGCGCCGCGGCGCACCCTATATCGCGATTAATTGCGCCGCGCTGCCCGAGACCCTGATGGAGAGCGAGATGTTCGGCCATGAGCGCGGCGCCTTTACCGGCGCCGACCGGCGCCGCGAGGGCTGCTTCGAGATGGCCAATGGTGGCACCCTGCTGCTCGACGAAATCG
>DATLRA010000150.1:0-2859 GCA_035534935.1 Binataceae bacterium (SeqCode) | reverse complement strand
GATGTACCTGCCGGCGCCGTATCCACGCCAGGTGATCTGTTTGCTGACCGGAATTGAAAGCAGGCTGCCTTCCCCGGAGCCATCGCCGCCGAGCCAGCTCATCGCCCAAAACGGAGTCTCGCTGCCGCCCGGGATGTAGCGCGTGTAGAGATGGGCCGCGATGGTGATGCGCTTGCTAATCGGAAAGTAGTGCCGAATCTCGCCGCCAAACTCGTTGTAGGAGGCCGAACTCATGAACGCGCGGTCCGCGACCCCCGCGAACAGCGTGATCAGGCCGCCATGACGCGGAATGCTCACCGAGTCGCGGGTGTCATAGTTCATGAACAGCCGGGTACGGAATTCGGAGCCGCCGTTGAGTCCCTTCAGCGTCGGGAAGACTTTGCCGGTGAAGGGATAATTGAACGCTCCGTGCGCGATCCGGACTATTCGCGGGCGGAGATCAAGCGCGAGATCGAGATCGCTCGTGAAGTTGTAGGCGACCAGGCCCTCGCCGTAAACCTGCTCGGTCATATAGTTGGTTTGCGCGCCGAAGGCCGACGAGTCGCCCAGGCCGAAGAAGCGCTCGGTCGGGTCGTGCTCGAACAAAAAGTGAGTTTCGAATGACCAGTGCCCCTGGCGCGTGATGCCGGTGGCCCAGTCACCCTCGAAGTGCGCGTACTTACGCTGCGAGGC
Organism: Binataceae bacterium (SeqCode); assembly: GCA_035534935.1. Taxonomy (GTDB): domain Bacteria; phylum Desulfobacterota; class Binatia; order Binatales; family Binataceae; genus JADMIL01. The sequence goes on along the minus strand of DATLRA010000150.1, from coordinate 2,187 downwards.
GCCGCCGATCACGAACCATTGCGTATCGGCCGATGGATAGGCGAGGTAGCGAAAGTTTCCGCCCGCCCCCAGCGTCGTGTTCCAGTTGACGTCGGGCGCGATGATGTCCTTGATGTTGCCTTTGCCGTCGTTTTGGAGGAATACCGCCAGAAGTCCGACGAAGGTTCCGCTGTTAGGGTCGGTCGCGACCTCGGGCACCGGAATCACCGGCCAGCTCGTGGGATCAAGCAGGCTGAAGGCGCCCGCAGGCGTCGGCGCGGCAGCCGGCGCCGACGGCGGTCCCGAGGCGGCGGCCGGCGCACCTGCGCCCGGAGTCGCACTGGCGCTGGGCGAGCCAAACGCCGCGGGTGGATTGGTGGAATCGTTGGCGCGCACGCGCCCCAAGCCAGTCAGCGTCAGGACCGTGGCCAGCACGACGGTAACTGCAAAAAATCTCATGCGTAACTGTTCGATCGACCGTAGCTATTCGATTATCGACGTCGTGGCGCTCGCCACGGATAATTCGATTAAGTCCCGCAGTGTGACAGACCGATACTTGGTGATCAATGCGGGCGTCTCACACAATCGGTATGAAATGCGGCAGCTCGGCCCGCCGCGGCGCGACACGCGGCGCACCGGCCTCACTTGGTCCCGCCAAATGCCGATCGCGCAGCCGCGGCGGACCCGCACCGGCGCTTTTCGCGCCGGTATCGATCGTGTAAGGATTTGTCCATACCGGTCTTCGCGCCCGCAACGCGCGCGCACGACCCAGACCCAGGAGGACACTCTCGATGGCCAAGCTAGACGGCGGCGAGTTGATCGCCCGCGTGATGCGGGAAAATCGGGTACGCTACTGCTTTGCGATTAATGGCGGGCATCTCTTCCCGATCCTCGCCCAACTGCGCAACCACGACATCAAGCTCATCCACATGCGCCACGAACAGGCGACGGCCTACGCCGCCGACGCTTACGCGCGCAGCTCGGGCGAGGTCGGAGTTTGCATGGTCACCGCCGGATGCGGCCTGACCAACGCGGTCACGGGGCTGTGCGTCGCCGGGCTGACCAATAGCTCCGTGGTTTGCATCTCCGGCCAGCATCCGAACACCGAGGACCATCTCGGATCTTTCCAGGAGGCTTACGGCTCCGAAGTTGTCAAGAGCTTCTCGAAGTTCACCAAGCGGGTCACCGACTGGAGTTCGATCGAGTTCGATCTGCGCTCCGCGTTCCGCGAGGCGATCTCGCCGCCGCAGGGCGTCGCGCTGTTCGAGATTCCGCAAAATATCCTCTATCACCATGAAGACGAGGCCGGACAACGCAAGGGCGCGCGCGGCTTCACGATGGATGACGTGCGCGGCGCGGGCGACCCGGCCAAGATCGATCGCGCGATCGAGATGCTGCACGCGGCCGAGCGTCCGGTCATCGCGGGCGGCGACGGCCTGTTCTGGTCGCAGGCCGGCGCGGAGTTGCGCGAGTTCGTCGAGCTGACCGGGATTCCGGTTTACACGCGGCGCGCCGGTCAAGGCGCGGTCTCCGAGGAGCATCCGCTGGCGATTCGCGGCGCGTGGAAAAAGCCTTTCACCGGGCACGCCGACGTGGTGCTCGCGATCGGTTTCCGCTTCTGGAGCGGCGAGCATTTCGGCCAGCCGCCGACCTGGACCGACAAGGCCAAGTACATTCAGGTCGATCCGACCCCGACCCGGATCGGATGGCAGGTCAACGCCGACCTGCCGATCGTCGGCGACTGCAAGCTCGTGCTGCGCCAAATGATCGATCGGATCAAGGATCTCAAGCTCGACTTCTCGAAGAACCGGACCTCGCAATGGACCAAAGACGTGGGTGCGACCCGCGCCCGCTTCGAAGCGCAGATCAAAGACCAGAACGGCAAGGTCACCGGCAACCGGCCAATCCATCCGGCGCGCTTGTGCGAAGACCTGATCAAGGTGCTCGACAAGAACGCCACCACGATTATCGACAGCTTCACGCTCTCCGGATGGATGAGCCGCGCGTTCACCTGCCGCTTCATGGGCCAGGTTGTTGACGCGGGTCCGCTGGCGCCCGTGGGACACGGCGTCGGCATGGGAATCGGCGCGCAGCTCGCGCGGCCCGGACAGCAGGTGGTCGTGATCGAGGGTGACGGCGGCCTCGGTATCGGCGGCTTCGATATGGAAACCGCGGCGCGCTACAAGCTACCGATCGTCACCGTGCTGT
>DATLRA010000149.1:0-16472 GCA_035534935.1 Binataceae bacterium (SeqCode) | reverse complement strand
CGCCCAACCGCTTCCACGGCATCATCCTGCCCAAGACGCGCGGGCCCGAGGAAATTCGCGAGGTCTCACGGATGCTCGACGATCTCGAGAAGCGCGGCGGCTGGAAGTACAAAATCCAGATCGAGTCGCTGATCGAGACGCCGCACGCGCTCATCAACGCCTACGCGATCGCCACGGCGTCGGACCGGATGGCAGGACTGATCTTCGGCATCGCGGACTACGCGGCCAATCTCGGCATACGCGAGATCGTCGAGAATCAGAACCAGAACTTCCATTACTCGAAGCAGGCGGTGGTGGTCGCGGCCAAGGCGGCCGGGCTGCACGCGGTCGACAACGTCTATCTGCGGCTGTGGCGCAAGGACGATATGCCCGAGCGGATCGCCGAGTTGCAGCGCGGATTGCGCGAAAAGAACGAGGGCGCGGCCAATCTCGGCATGGACGGCACCTGGGTGATCCATCCGCAGCAGGCCGAGATCTGCAATGCGTGCTACACGCCCAACCATGCGCAGGTCGAGGACGCGCGCCGGGTGGTCAAGCTCTACCACGAGAAGGGTGGCGGCTCGATGGCCGATCCGAAGAGCGGCGAGATGATCGACGAGGCGACGATCAAGATCGCGCTGATGGACCTGGCCAAGGGGGCACAGGCCGGCGCGGTCGATGCGGCGGAGTTGCGCGACTGGTCGGCCAAGAGCAAGGCGATCACGGGCTACGACATCCTGGAGCTGATGCGGCGCACGGCATAATCGGTCGGGCAATCGATAATTGAGCGGCGCGGCCCAATCAGATAGCCGCCGTGAATTTCAATAGGCCGTGTCTAGCGTTATTTGCGCATAAAGTATGCGAGAAAAATTGACCAAAGGATATATAACTGTTTAATTGTCGCTAGCGGCGATCGAGTCAATCGATCGATTGACCAATGGGAGTGATGGTATGATCAAGGCTTCAGTTTTCTTTTGCGCGGCGATGCTGGCGTGCGCGGTCTCGGCGGGGGCGGCGACGAGCACCGTGGCGACCAAGTCGGTCAGCGCGGTGCTCACCGGAATCGGGACTCAGTATTCGAGCGGGCAGTGCCTCTTCGACACGTGGGTCGATCAATGTCCGAGCGGCAACTGTATTTGCGTCCAGGTCACTTCGCCGAAGGCGACCGGCGGTGGGAAAAATGGCCCCGGGGCGGTCTCGGATTTCTTTCTTACGATCGACAACGGCAGCAACCCGGCGAGCGAGCCGCCGCCCGGCGGAATCGGCCCGACTCCGCGCTGCTCATTGTATTTTGGTGTGCTGACGCTGACTTCCTCGGGGGGCAGCACTAACACCGAGACGCTCAACCTGATCGGAACGACGTGCAAGCATGTGGTCGGGATCTCTTCCAAGAATCAGACCGGAACGCATGACAAGGATCTGATTTCGGGCGGATGGGGTATCTCGAATGACCCCGCGCCGAGTCCGAAGGACGGTTCTGGGTGGGGCACGGTGAGCGGTCAGGTGATCAATGGCACCAACGCGTTGACGATGCATCTGGTCGGTGACCTTTCCAAATAGCCGTTGCGCACGATCGGCCGCGATGGTCGCCACCAGGTAGCGTGGCGGCGCGCGACGATCGATTGCAGGAATGCAAAGGGACGGGAGCGAACTCCCGTCCCTTTTTTCGTTTCGAGTCACCAGCGCTGGCGGCCACCTGCGCGGCCGGTCAAAGGCGCCGGCGGTTCAGAGCAGGTTGTAGGCGCGGGCGACGTTCTCGCCGAGCACGCCGCGGCGCGCGCTCGACGACATGCCTTCGACCATCCCGCGCAACTCATCGAGGTAGTCGCCCGGATGGTCGGGATGCGGATAGTCGGAGGCCCAGAAGAAGCGGTCCTCGCCGATAATTTTGGTCAGCCCGGCGATCGAGCGCTCGTCGGGATCGCCCGAGATGAAGCATTGGCGCTTGAAATAATAGGACGGCCGTTCCTTTAACTGGACGGTGCCACCGAGCGCGGTGCGGCGGTAAATCGCGTCGCCGCGATCGAGCCAGTAGCCGATCCATCCGGCGCCGGATTCGAGCACCGCGGTGCGCAGGCGCGGAAAGCGATCGAACACGCCGTACTGGAACATCGTGCCGAAGGCCTGCGGCACGCCGACCGCCGCGAACAGATCGAAATACCAGTCGGCCCAATCCATGCCCTCGAAGCGCTGGAGCGCGCTGAATTGCGGCGGCTCAAGCGTCGGATGAATCGCGAGCGGGATGCCGAGATCCTGGGCCGCGGCGAAGACCACGTCGTGATCGGGATGGCCGTGGGGTTTGCGGGTGATGGTGAACGGGCAGACGAAGGCGCCCTTGCAGCCGTCCTTGGCGGCGCGTTCGAGTTCGCGCGCGGCGGCCGCCGGATCGCCCAGCGAGATGTGCGCGATGGGCACCAGGCGGCGGCCGGAATCGCGGCAAAAATCCGCGATCCAGCGGTTGTAGGCGCGGCAATAGGCGGCCGACAGGTCGGCGTCGAAGACTTCGGCCTCCCACAGCAGGCCGATCGTCGGATAGAGCACCGACTTGGCCATGCCCTCGGTATCGAGGAGCTGGAGGCGTTCCTTCATGTCCATCGCGCCGAAGGCCGCGCCGCTGACGTAGTTATCGACCGTTTCGACGCCTTCGAGGCTGGCGAACACCCCGCGCTTTTCGCCGGCGCGCGATTTCAGCAGTTCGCGGCGCTGGGCGTTGACGTCCTCGACCGTGGCGCCCAACTCCTGGAGCTTTTTCATTCCGCCGAGTGAGGCGAGCAGGGTCGAGCTGGTCAGTTTGGCCGGGTGATTGTCGATCTCGAGATATTCGCGGCCGTCGTCGCCGACCTTGATGCGGATGGCGCGATCGCGGTATTTGGGCTCGAGGTACTTCTCCCACAGGTCGGGCGGCTCGAGAATATGGCCGTCGGCATCGATGAGCAATTCTTCAACTGGCATTGGTCCCCTCCGTCAGTGATTGGCGGCGCAGGGCCGACGGACCGGCCTTTGCCGCACGCGGCCGGCGGGCGCCCTCGCGCTGTCCGACCGCATCTGACTATTGCGCACAAGCTGGCGCAACCGCAAATCACGCGGGTGCGAGGGGGGGGCATCCGCAACCCGTATGCTGGGCGACGGAGCTATATTCGATCTAAATCCTGATACGGAGAAGGTATGAAACGCTTTCCGGTCCTGTTGCTATCGTTTCTGCTCGTCGCGGTATTCGACCGGCTATTAGTGGCCGCGCTTCTCGCACAGTCCGCGGAAGTGAATCCAGCCGATCAGGCCGTCACGATTCCCACGCCGTGTACCGCTGCGATGGATCTCCGCGCCAACCTGATGTTCGGGCGCGCGGATGGAATCGGCGGCGGTGTGAATGGAACGCCGGATCGCTGAAAGCGGGCGACCGCGAATGCCTGATGGATGTGGCGCGCCGCGCTTGTATGCCATTTGGATTGCGCCGGGACCGCGAGGTAGCGCCGCGTGGCGTGGCGATATTATTCTATTGAAGGAGAAGATCATGATTACGATTCGCAAGGCCGACGAACGGGGCCTGAGCAAAATTGACTGGCTCACCAGCCGCCATTCGTTTTCCTTTGCCGACTACTACGACGCGCAGCAGATGGGATTTGCGAGCCTGCGCGTGATCAACGAGGACTGGGTTGCGGCGGGCGCAGGTTTTCCGACGCATCCGCATCGCGACATGGAGATCATCACCTATGTGGTCGATGGCGCCGTGGCGCATCGCGACAGCATGGGCAACGGATCGACGATTACGCCGGGTGACGTGCAGCGCATGAGCGCGGGCACCGGCGTGACGCATAGCGAATACAATCCGTCGCGCGCGGCGCCGCTGCATCTGCTGCAAATCTGGATCGAGCCGGATAAGCGCGGCTACGCGCCGGGCTACGAGCAGGTGCGGTTCGCGGACGCGGACAAGCGCGGGCGGATGCGGCTGGTGGCGTCGCCCGACGGGGCCGAGGGATCCGTGACGATTCATCAGGACGCGCGGGTCTATGCCAGCGTGATCGAACCGCGGCGGCCGGTGAAGATGGCGCTCGCGGCGGGGCGGCGCGCCTACGTCCAGGTGGTGCGCGGCGCGGTCACAGTCAACGGCGTCGCGATGGCGGCCGGCGACGGCGCGCGCGTCACGGGCGAGGCGGCGCTCGAGTTCGCCGCCTCATCCGAGTCCGAGGTTCTGCTGTTCGACGTGGTGTAATCCGTGCGCGCCGGTGTACGTATGTGCGCCGGCGCGGGCCTATCGTAAATCGAAAAAAAAACGCCGCGGGCGGCGAGCGCTCGCGGCGTTTTTCAATAAAAGCGGCGGGCGGGCGTTATGGCACGGGCGCGGCGGCAAGCAGGCCGGCCGCTTCGTCGAAACCGAGCATCAGGTTGAGATTCTGGACCGCCTGGCCGGCGGCGCCCTTGCCGAGGTTGTCGATCGCGGTGAGCACGCACAGCGTCTGCGAGCGGCGATCGAGGACGAAGGCCAGCTCGCAGAAATTGGTCGCGCGGACGTTCTTCAGCTCGGGCAGTTCGCCGGGCTTCAAGATGCGCACGAAGCGCGACTTGGCGAAGCTCGCCTCGAAGGCGGCGCGCACGTCGTGCTCGGTGGTGCCGGCGCGCGGGCGCATGAAGATCGAGCTCAAGATGCCGCGTGTGATCGGCAGCAGATGGGGCACGAACATCACGCCGATTTCGCGGCCGAGCGCACTGCTGATCTCCTGTTCCATCTCGGGCATGTGGCGATGGTTGCCCACCTTGTAGGCGCGGAAGTTTTCGTTGACCTCGGCGAAGAGCTGATCGACGGCGGCCTGGCGGCGCGCGCCGGTGGTGCCCGACTTGGCGTCAATGATGATCGACGACGGGTCGATCAGATCGCGCCGGATGAGCGGCAGGATGCCGAGCAGCGAGCCGGTCGGGTAGCATCCGGGGTTGGCTACGAGGCGCGCCTCGCGCAGTTCGCGGTGATGGAATTCGCTGAGGCCGTAGACCGCCTCCTTGAGCAGCGCGGGCGCCGGATGGTCGGCGCCGTAAGTCTGGCGATAGGCGGCGGGATCCTTGAGGCGGAAGTCGGCGGAGACGTCGATAGCCTTGATGCCGGCCTGGATGAATTCAGCGATCAGCGGCGCGCCGACGCGTTCGGGCAGGCATGAGATGACAATTTCGGCGCGGCCAAGGATCAGGTCGGCGCGCAGCTCCTCGAACGGGGGCAGATCGACGCCGGCCAGATGGCGGTAGACCTCGGCGACTTCGCGGCCGGCATAATGCTCGGAGGTAAGTAAGCCGAGTTCGACGAACGGGTGGCTGGCCAGAATGCGCACGGCTTCGATACCTGCGTAGCCGGACGCGCCCAGCACCGCTACTTTAACCCGATTGTGCGATGGCATCAGGGATTCTCACGCGCCTCCCGAATTTAAGGTCGGAGTAATCGAAATATCACGAATGCGAAATGCTCGCCAGTTTGCGGAACTGCGCGCCGAGCAGAGAAAGAGTTTGCGCGGCTTCGCTGCCCAGATCCAAAGCAAAGCGCCCTCCGCTTCGCACGGAGGGCGCCCGCGAAATCGATCTTGCGCAAGCGCTCTAGCGCTTGGAGTACTGCGGCCGCTTACGCGCCTTGTGGCGCCCGTACTTCTTGCGTTCGACCTCGCGCGGGTCGCGCGTCAGCATGCCGTTTTTGCGCAGCGCCGGGCGCAGCGCTTCGGACACGGTGAGCAGCGCGCGCGAGATACCGTGGCGCACGGCGTCGGCCTGGGCCGACGATCCGCCGCCGCGCACGGTGACGATCGCGTCGTACTGTCCGGTGGTCTCGGTCAACTCGAAGGGCTCGAGGATGCGCATGCGCGAGGTGTCGCGCGGAAAGTATTGCTCGAGCGAGCGGTCGTTGACCGTGATGGTGCCGCTGCCGGCGGTCAAGCGCACACTGGCGACCGCGGTCTTGCGCCGGCCGGTCGTGCGAATCATGTTTTTCCGTTCTGCCATCTTGGTTCCGATATTACCCCGCGGCGGCCCGGTGTGGCGAGCGCGCCAATTTTCGCTTCAATTCTGCCGCGTCAATCCTGCGCGTCGACTTCAGTATCCCGCATCGCTCCGGCTTAGGCGTCGCGCGCGATCTTCAGACCGCGACCGGCACGGGCTTTTGCGCGGTGTGCGGATGGTCGGCGCCACGATAGACCTTCAACTTGGTGAACAGGCGGCGGCCGAGGCGGTTCTTCGGCAGCATCCCATGGACGGCCATCTCGATCAGCCGCTCGGGGCGGGTCTGCAAGAGCTTGCCGGCGGTGATCGAGCGGATGCCGCCCGGAAAGCCGGTGTGCCGATGGTAGACCTTGTCGGTGAGCTTGGCGCCGGTCAACTTGACCTTGGCCGCATTGATGATGACGACGAAGTCACCGGTGTCCTGATGCGGCGTGAAGTCGGAGCGATTTTTGCCGCGGAGCACAAGGGCGGCGCGGGAGGCGATGCGTCCGAGGGCGCGGCCGTCGGCGTCGATGACGATCCAGCGGCGGGCGCGCAGCGCGTTTTCATGCGAAACGCTTTTGGTCTGTTCAGTCAGCTTCAAGTTTCGTTACCGTTACCCGTCGCACGCGGCCCGCAGCCGCGAATTGCGGCGCGGCGCACTGCGCGCGCTTATAATTTGGCGGGGCCGATGGGATTTGAACCCACGACTTCCGACGTGACAGGCCGGCGTTCTAACCGGGCTGAACTACGACCCCGCCTGAAACATTCATTTGTACATGCACCGCGCGGCGCGCACAAGGGCGCGGAGCGCGCGCGGCGGACCGCAATGCATCTCGCGGCGGCGGCGGTTCGGCGCGCGCCTTCCCATGCGCTGGCGGCCCGGAGAGCATAGCGAAGGTGGGCGCGGAGCAAAAGCGCAATCGTCGTTGCGCGAGCCGTTGCGGGTTGCGGCGGAAGTGTTATTTTAGGCGCGCCGCCGTGGCCCGAATGCGGCGCGCGGGCGCGTCGACGCGTCCGCCAACTTCGCCGAAGACCTGTTTATGTGGATTGTCAGTTTCGCGCTGCGCCGCCCGCTCTCGGTCGCAGTCATGACGCTTCTGATGCTGGTGCTGGGCGTGCTCTCGTTCACCCGGATGAACGCGGACATCTTTCCGGCGATCGACATGCCGGTGGTGATCGTGGTGTGGGGCTACCCGGGCCTGTCGGCGGTCGACATGGAGCGGCGGGTGGTGATTATCAGCGAGCGCGCGATGTCGACCACGGTCAACGATATCGAGCACATGGAGTCGGAGTCGATCGCCGGCGCCGGGATCATCCGGGTGTACTTCCATCCGGGGACGACGACGGCGGCGGGAATCGCGCAGATTGCGGCGATGTCGCAAGCGCTACTGTCGATCTTTCCGCCCGGCATGGTGGCGCCCAACGTGGTCGACTACAACGCGGCCAACGTGCCGGTCGCGCAGCTCGATGTTTACAGCGACACGCTCTCCGAGCAGCAGTTGTTCGACTACGGTCTCAACTTCATCCGCGTGCGCCTGTTCAGTATCGAGGGACTGTCGGCGCCGTCGCCGTTTGGGGGGCGGACGCGATCGGTGATGGTCAACCTGAACCCGGGCCAGCTTTACGCCAACGGGCTCTCGGCCGCGGACGTGGCGCAGGCGCTGGCCAACACCAACACGATCATCCCGGCCGGTTCGGTGAAGATTGGCAATCGCGAGTATCGCGTCGAGCTCAACGGCAGTCCCACCGACGTCGCCAGCTTCAACCATCTGCCGATCAAGCTGGTCAACGGCACGCCGATCTTGCTGGGCGAGGTCGCGCCCGTCACCGACACCCATCAGGTGCAGAGCAACGTCGTGCGGGTCGACGGCAAGCGCGCCACCTACATCCCGATTTTCAAGCACGCGGCGGCCTCGACGCTGAGCGTGATCGATCAGGTCAAAGGCATCATGCCGCTGATCCTGGAGACCGCGCCCAAGGGGCTGAAGCTGCGGCTGGCGTTCGATCAGTCGGTGTTCGTGCGCGGCGCGCTATGGGGCGTGGTGCGCGAGGCGGTGATCGCGGCCGGGCTGGTCGCGCTGATGGTGCTGATCTTTCTCGGATCGGCGCGCAGCATGCTGATCGTAATCCTGTCGATTCCGCTGTCGATTCTGACCGCGATCGTCGGGCTCAAGCTCTCCGGTCAGACGATCAATATCATGACGCTCGGCGGGCTGGCGCTGGCGGTCGGGATGCTGGTGGATGACGCGACGGTGGCGATCGAAAATATCCATCGCCATCACGCGATGCATAAGCCGCTGCTGGTGGCGATTCTCGACGGCTCCTCCGAGATCGCGACGCCGGCGCTGATCGGCACGCTGGCCATCTGCATCGTGTTCTTTCCAGTGGTGCTGCTCTACGGCGTGGCGCGCTACCTGTTCACGCCGCTGGCGCTGGCGGTGGTCTACTCGATGCTCACGTCGTACCTGCTGTCGCGCACGCTGGTGCCGGCGATGGCGCGATACCTGATGCCGGAGGAGCATCGCGAGGCGGTGGAGAGCGGCGCGTGGGCGCGCTTCGTGGGCGGCTTCGACCGCGGCTTCGAGCGCTTCAAGGACGGCTACCGCGGGCTGCTCGGCAAGTTCATCGCGCGGCGCGCGTTCGGTCTGGCGGTGGTCGCGATCGTGATCGGATCGTCGTTGTTCCTGGCGCCGGTGATCGGCCAGGATTTTTTCCCCACGGTCGACGCCGGCATGATGAAGATGCACGTGCGCGCGCCGACCGGCACGCGGGTCGAGGAGACCGAGCGGATCGTGGATCGGCTCGAGCGGGCGGTCACCGGCGTGATCGCGCCGGGCGAGCTCGACGGCATCAGCGACAATATCGGGCTACCGGCATTCGCCTACGTGCTGGCCTTTTACCAGACCGACAGCGTGGGTCCGCAGGACGCCGACGTGCTGATTTCGCTCAAGCCCGGGCATCATCCGGTGGCCGGCTACCAGGCCGCGATCAGGCGCATGGTGCGCGAGCGGTTTCCCGGCGTGCAGGTCTATTTTCAGGCCGCCGACATCGTGAGCCAGGTGCTGAATTTCGGCCTCTCAGCGCCGATCGACGTGCAGATCTCGGGGCAGAGCATGGCGGCCAACTACCGCATCGGACGCCAGCTTGAGGACGCGATGATGCGCATTCCGGGGCTGACCGACGTGCGTATCGGACAGCTTCTCGACTACCCGACGATTCGCGTCAAGGTCGACCGCGTCAAGGCGCTCGAGGTCGGGCTCGACGAGCGCACGATCGCCTCCGACCTGCTGATCAGTCTGGCGACCAATGCGCTGATCCAGCCGACCTACTGGCTCGATCTGCGCAACGGCGTCAACTACAGCGTGCTCGAGCAGGTGCCGCAGCATCTCTACGACTCGGTTCAGGCGCTGGGCAATACGCCGCTGACCGTGGCGGCCGGCGACAACCCGGCGGGCGGCAATCAACTGCTTTCCAACGTGGCCACGGTCAGCCAGGACGTTGAGCCCGCCGTAGTCAATCATTACAACGTGCAGCGCGTGATCGACGTGAATTGCGGGGTGGCCGGACGCGACCTGGGCAGCGCGTCGGCCGCGGTGCAGCAAGCGATCGACGAGGTCGGAGAATTGCCGCCCGGCACGCGGATTACGATTCGCGGGCAGAGCGACGCGATGCGCGAATCGTTCGCCAGCCTGCGCCTGGGTATCGTGCTCGCGATTATCCTGGTCTACCTGCTGATGGTCGCGAACTTCCAGTCGTGGCTCGAGCCGCTGGTGATCATGCTGGCGGTGCCGGGCGCGCTGGCCGGCGTGCTCTGGATGCTTGCGCTGACCGGCACGACGATCAACGTCGAGTCGCTGATGGGCGCGGTGATGGCGGTCGGCGTCGGCGTGGCCAACGGCAACCTGGTGGTAATCTTCGCCAACGAATTGCGCGAGCAGGGCTATACGCCCACCGCCGCGGCGATCGAGTCGGCGCGCACGCGCCTGCGTCCGGTGATTATGACGGCGCTCGCGATGGTGCTCGGGATGCTGCCGATGGCGCTGGCGCTGGGCGAGGGCGGCGAGCAGAATGCGCCGCTGGGGCGCGCGGTGATCGGCGGCCTGCTGGTGGCGACGCTGATGACCCTGTTCGTGGTGCCGGCGGTCTATGCGACGCTGAGCGGCGAGGTCAAGGGCAAGCACGAACGCGACGCGGAGATCGAGGCGGTGACGCTGCCCGACGCGTGAGGCGGCGGATATTGAGCATGCAGAACGATCCGAAAACCTATACGCCCCGGCCCCCCGGGCGCATCTACTATCCCGGCTGGATCGTCGTCGCGATCGTCGTGCTGGCGCTCACCGCCGGGATGGTGCTGGCGCGCGGCGTGCGCCTCAACCGGCAAAGCGCCGACCTCGTCGAGCAGGCCGACCTCGGTCCGCGCGTGCTGGTCGCACCGGTGGTGCGCTCCGCGAGCAGCCGGGTCGTCACACTGCCGGGGACCGTGCACGGCTTTATCGAGACCCCGGTCTACGCCAAGATTCCCGGCTACCTGAAGGAGATTTACGTCGACAAGGGCGATCGCGTGGTCAAGGGCCAATTGATTGCGCGGCTCGATTCGCCCGAAGTCGACAACCAGGTGGCCAACGCCCGCGCGAACTACGACCTGGCGCTGATCACCGACCGGCGCGATCAGGCGCTGTTGCGCGAACGGGTGATCGCGGCGCAGACGGCCGACGAGGCGCGCGGCGCGATGCGCGCGGCGCGCGCGACGCTGGATCAATACGCCGCGATGCAGCAATACAAGGAGATCCGCGCGCCGTTTGCCGGAATGGTCACGGCGCGCTACGTGGACCCGGGACAGTTGATACCGCAGGTCACCACGCCGTCGGGTTCGGCGACGCCCAATACGCCGGTGATCGCGCTGGCCACGCTGACGACGCTGCGGGTTTACGCCGACGTGCCGCAGAGCGCCGCGCCGTTTATCCGCGACGGCGACGCGGCGGCGGTCACCGTGACCGAGTTTCCCGATCGCCGCTTCGTCGGCACCGTCACCCGCCATCCGATGGCGCTGACCAGCGCCACGCGCACGATGCTGGCGGAGGTCGACCTCAACAACCCCGACGGGTCGCTCTATCCGGGCATGTACGCGACGATCGCGTTCACGGTCGCGATGCCGCCCGGGGTGCCGATGGTGCCCGACGACGCGCTGATCTTTCTCGACGGCCAACCCTACGTGCCGGTGGTCCGCGCCGATCGGCTAAAGCTCGCGCCGGTGACGCTCGGCTACGACGACGGGGTGAACGTGCAGATCAGGCACGGTATCGCGAGCGACGACCTGGTCGCGCTCAACGTCGGGCAGGCCGCGCGCGACGGCGAGCCGGTCCGGCCGATCACCGCGCCCCCCGCCCAGCCTTAGCGCCGTGCGCAGGCGCACATGGCGCGCCGGCCGCACGGCGCTAAGGCTGGGACGATAGCGATCGGATCGGTGGCTACTTTTCCGCGCTCGTCTTCCAGCGCGCCATCAGGGTGTTGGACGGCCGCCGCTCGTCGCGCATCTTGCGCGCGGTCTCGATACCCGCGACCGGCAGCCCCGCGGGATCGAGCAGGCCCAACTGAACCATCACGGTCGCCTGATCCCAATAGATATGCTCGTTGTAGAGCCGGTTGCCGCGGAACTGGACGATCGCGACGGTCGGCACCTCGACGTATTTTCCGGTCGGCGCGACGCCCGGCAGCATCCAGTCGATTTCTATGTCGTGCGTGAAGCAGAGGATAAATTCATCGACCAGCCGATCGGTTCCGACGGTGCGCGAGATCGGCACGAGCTTGATGTCGCGCGGCAGCGTGGGAATGAAATGGTTGGCGTAGAAGCGCAGCAATTCATGCTGGCCGTAGCCGCCGGTCATCGTCGGCACATGGTTGACGTAGGGCTCGGCGACCATCGTGGCCATGGTCGCGGCGGCGTCGCGCTGGCCGAACTCGAATGCGGTATGTTGCTCCCACAGCGCTTCGAGGTCGTAGCGCGGGCCAAGCGCGCGGCGCAGCCGGGCAATCGTGTGGAAATACGCTCGCGCGAGTACGTTTCCCGCCATCGTGGATTCCTCCGCCCGCGCCGTTTGCGCATCGCCATATTAGGCCGTGCGCCGCGGCGCGTAAATCGCGATCGAGAGCAGCCCGGCGTCGGGGATCAATGCGAACGCATCGGGGCTGTGAGGATCACGTCAGCTACGGAAGCTCTGCACAAGGACTACTCGGTCATTTTGAGCGCAGCGAAAAATCCCGGGATTCTTCACGTCGCAGACTCCGTTCAGAATGAGCAGCTGACTTGTGCAGAGTTTTCCTATGGGCTGAGCAGGCCGTAGACGTCGACCGTATGCTGGGTGCCGAGGTAGACCTTGCCGTTGGCGATCGTCGGGGTGGTGAACTTGACCGCCGGGCCGGCGATATCGCGCGTGCCCTGCATGTTGCTGTCGTAAAGCTCGGTCAGGGTGCTGGCGTCGTAGGCGTAGAGCACGGCGGGTCCGCTCGAGGCGTACTGATCGGACTGGATGACCCAGACGATGCCGTTGGCGGTGCCGTTGGCGGAGACCGACGGGACCACGCCGGGAAAGCCGAAGGCGTCGCCGCCCCGGATTTCGCCGTCGACCGAAATCTGGCCGTTGACCAGCGGAAAGCTCAGCAGCGGGCGGTTCTGCGGACCAAAGTAGACGTGGCCGTTGAAGTAGGCCGGCGGCGTGTAGGTCATCCCGAGCATCGCGGGAAGCTCCTGCACGATCTGCGAATCGTCATCGACGTTGTAATGGCCCAGATTATCGCGGTCGAGCAGGTAGACGGTGCCGCTCTTGTTGGCCACCAGCAGGAGATGTTTGGGACCCACCGGCTGGTCGGGCAGGACGATCGCGCCGGTGGTGCCGAAGTCGAGATCCTTCGCGGAGAGATTGCTCTGATCGTAGGGCGTGAAGTAGTCGGCCACGGCGAGTTCGGGGCGATGCTTGATCACGCGGCTGACCAGCTTGATCGCGCTGTCGCCGTAGTCGAGGCCGCCGCTGTCGGCGTCGAACGTGCCGTTGCCCGCGGCGATGTAGAGTGCGCCGCTGGCGTCGGCCGCCGGGCCGTTGGCGCCCTGCCAGATCCCGCCGTCCCCGCCGTTGGGCGTGACATTGAAGGTCTGGAACAGCTTGAGCGTGCGCGAGCCGTAGCCCAGAACCCATCCGTGGTACGGGCCGTTGTCGCCATGCGAGGCGAAGGCCGCGTAGATCATACCCTTGACTTCGGCCAGTGCCGACCGCTGGTTGGCGCGCAGCGGATTGAACGGCACGACGCCGACCGCCGAGCTGCCGTCGCCAGTGCCGGTGACCGTCGCGGTGATCACGCGCGGCGAGTTGGGCCGCTCCTTGCCGGTCGCGATATCGAGCGCGTGAAGGCGTTGGACGTAGCTGCCGTTCTCCTTGGTCTTGGCGACTACATAGAGCGTGCCGACCGAATCGATCACCGGCGTGCTGGTGATACCGATTTCGGGCACGATATCCTGCGACAGGACGTCGGTTGCCGCCACGCTCGTGACCCCGGCGGCCGGGTTGATCAAGCTGCGCTGCCACAGCGGCGCGGCGCCGTTGCCGTCGGCGTCGAAGGCGTAGACGCTGTTATGCTCGGTGACGATGAAGATGACGTTGTGCGCGCCCAGCTTGGGAATCATCACATTGCGCACGTAGAGCGGCTGGGCATAGACGTAGCCATCGACCGGGTAGCTGAACAGCTTGCCGAACGACTGCGGATTCACGTTGCCCGGCGTGAGCATCGACTCTTCGGGATTCACACCGGTGCGGGCGTTGTCATAATGATAGGTCAGGACGCCATGAAAGGCCGGCGCCTTGGCGGGTCGTTTGGCGGCGGCGCGCGCAGGTGAACCGGCCAGACATAGCGCGGCCATGGCGAGGAGGCAGGGCGATAGCGTCTGGCGGATGCGCGACTTCATCAGCAGAATTCGTGTCCTCATATCTGTACATTCTTGGGGCAACGATTCAACTGAATTAAGACGGTGTTACGACATTCATGCCAATAAGTGACTCCTGCGGCGATACGCCCCGCGCCGCCTCTGACACCGGAGATTGGACCACAGTCCCATGGAATTAATGACGAAGCCGCGCGCTTCTGGTTTCAGCCCGGCCGCCGACCGTGAACGCTCGAGACGCCTGCGCCGCTATTGGCTTGCGCCGGTGATTTGCGCGGCGATCATCCTGGGCCTCGGCTCCCCGCTCTTTTCGCTCGCGCGCACCCAGGTGATGTTCGATCCGATGTTCGAGCGGATCTGGCCGCACGCGACCTACGATACGCTCTATTATTGCCAGGAGTTGATTCGCTGGACGGCGCATTTCAGTGAATACGGTACGTTGTTCGTGCTGCTGAATCTCGGACCGCTGCGCGGACGGCCAGTCGCCGCGTTCGCGGCCTGTGTCGCGCTGGCCTCGCTCGACGAAACGCTGCAACTGCTGACGCCCGCGCGCAGCGGGATGCTCTCCGACGTCGCGCTGGACGCGAGCGGGGCGGCGACCATCCTGGTCGTGTGGATGCCCTATTGGGACGCGCTGCGCCAGCGCCGGATGCAGCGCGGGCGCAGCGTTTGAACCGATTGCGGCGGCGTCGGCGGCCTCAGCGGGGGCCGCTGACCAGGACGCCGGCGGCCTCGAGCGCGCGAATCTGCTCGGGCGAATAGTCGAGGTACTCGCGCAGTATGGACTCGTTATGCTCGCCCAGGGTCGGCGCGTCGAGCGCCAACTGCCCGGGAAATTTCGAGAAGCGCAGCGGAAAGCCGGGAACGTCGAAATCGCCGAGAAAACGATCGTGCACCGTGCGCACCGTGCCGCGCTCGCGCAGATGCGGATGCGCCATCGCCTGCGGAACGGTCAGCACCGGCGCGTGGGGCACACGATATTCCGTGAGAATGCTCAGGGCCTCCTCGTCGCTGGCCGTCGCGTCGAGCCACGCCTGGACGATGCCGATCAGCTCGGTGGCGTTGGCGGCCCGCGCCGGGATGTCCTTGAAACGCGCATCGGTGGCCAATTCGGGCCGGCCCATCGCGCGGCACATCAGCGGGAACTGATGGTCGATGCCGGCGATGATGAAGATGTAGCCCTGCTTGCCCTTGAAGATGCCGGCGGGCGTCACGGCGTAGTGATGCGATCCGTTGCGGCGGGGTAACTGCGTGCCGCCGCTCGCGCTGGCCAGTTGCACGTTCAGTTCGTGGTAGCCGAAGTAGGCATCGAGCAGCGAAGTCTCGACGAACTGACCCTCGCCGGTGCGCTCGCGGTAGAGCAGGGCGGAGGTGATCGCGCTCAGCGCATGGACGCCGGTGCTGATATCGCCGATGCCCAACTGCGGAAAGACCGGCACGCCGTCGGCTTCGCCGATCATATCGATAACGCCCGCCCAGCATGCGCCGAGGTAGTCGTAGCCGGGGCGATTGGCAATTTCGCCGGTCTGGCCGAGCGACGAAATCGAACACATCACGATGCGCGGGTTGAGCGCGCTGACGGTGGCGTAGTCCAGGCCGATGCGCCCGATCACGCCGGGCGAGAAATTCTCCACCAGCACATCGACCTTGCGCACCAGCCCTTTGAGGATGTCGATCGTGGCGGGATTTTTGACGTCGACGCAGAGGCTCTGCTTGCCGCGGTTTTGCTGGATGTAGTAGGCGCTGCGCCCGTCGCGCAGATAGGGCAGCCCGCGCGTCAGATCGCCGTTGGGGGCGAGTTCGACCTTGATTATCTCGGCGCCCATCTCGGCCATCATGCGGGTGACCGTCGGGCCGGCCAGGACGTGGGTGAAGTCGAGCACCTTGTAGCCGTCGAGCACGTGGCGCGGCTTGCCGGACGTAGTGGTGGACATGTGGCGGCGCCTCCCCTGGCGCCACGTGAGCAATCCCACGGTCGGAGAGCGATGGCAAGGGCAACGCGATAGCAATTTCAGAGATTTTAATGCGCCTAATGATCACGGAGACGGGCCTTGTCCCAACTTCGTTCGGGCGGTTAGAGTTGAAACTGACGAATTTATCGGTGCCGGATTGCCTTGTATTCTCATGCCGAAAGCCAAAATTAGAATCCCGAGAAGGCAAAGCAGAGAGCTCGGTTGTATCAGTTCGAGCTTGATTGGGGCGATTTTTCGATCGAGATCAAAAGTGCATTAACAAATCGCGTTGTGAGAGGAATGGCTCGTGGCTGACTATTTCGAATGCTCTAGCACGACTTAAGCACAGCAATTGAATCGAATCTCACTAGACTTGGCCAGGTCTGATTCAATCTACGATGGAAACGATGGATAAAAAATCGATCTTGCGGACCATGAAGTTCGGGCATCGCGTGGCTGAGGACGAAACCGATGAGTTAGGCGAATATTTCGTCGAGACCGATGAGTGGGTTCGACTGTACCGCGGCGAGATAGATGTAATATATGGTCCAAAAGGCGCAGGCAAAAGTGCCTTGTACTTGCTTCTCGTATCTAAAACGAACTCGCTGTTTGATAGAAACATCCTTTTGATTCCGGCTGAGAATGCGCGAGGAGGAACT
>DATLRA010000148.1:0-33327 GCA_035534935.1 Binataceae bacterium (SeqCode) | reverse complement strand
CCAAAGTATGCAGCGCGCGCGCCACCAACTCCTTGCCGGTGCCCGATTCCCCATGCACCAGCACCGTCGCCTTGTACGGCCCCAACCGCGCAATCGTCTTCAACACCCGCCGCATGTGCGCCGATTGCACCACCATCCCGCCGATATTCTCGCAACCCAGCGCGAGGCTATCGACATCGACCCATTCGCCCGCGTCGCCCCCCGTCTCTTCGGCGGTGACGAGTACCGAGCCGTCCGTCAAGCTGTGTTCCATTGCCAAATCGCCATCGCCGTTGCCGCGGGGCGATGCGCGTGACATCGCCCCCCCCTACAACAGTCCATCAAGCAAGCGACAGGCCATCGGCAACGCGACGGCGAGTCGAAATGATCGCGTGGTTTATTGGAAGGCGCCCCGCATCGAGCGACCAATTAATGTCGCGACGCCATCGTAATGACGGACAATTGTACCAAAATGGAAATCGAATCCCGCGCGGCCACGGCCTTTAGCGCGAGGCCTGGCGCGTAACCCGAATCACACGCCCAGCACGTCGGCGAGCACCTGCGCCGCATGGTCGCGCGGATTCACGCTGTCGTAGACCCGCGCGATCTGGCCGTCCTCGTCGATCAGGAAGCTGATCCGGTGCGCATTGCGGACCCTCGGATCGTCGCACGCGCCGTAAGCCAATCCAACTACCCGATCGGTATCGCAGAGCAGCGGGAAGGGAAATTGATGTTTGGCGGCAAATTCGTCGTTGCGCTCGACGTCGTTGAAGCTGATACCGAGCACGACGATATTGTTCTCGTCGAAATAGTTCATCTGATCGCGGAAGGAACAACCCTCGAGTGTGCAGCCCGGCGTATCGGCCTCGGGATAGAACCAGAGGATCACTTTGCGCCCGCGCAGGCGCGCGAGCGAGACTTGCAAGCCTTCGTGACTAATCAGTTTGAAGTCGGGCGCCTGCTCTCCAGCCTTCGGCATCACCGGGTAATCCTCCGCGCGCGGCTATCGCGCCTAGTTGAGCATCGCGCGCAGCCGCGCGAGCATCTCGAGGCAGGTGGGCTCGCCCGGCTCGATCGCCAGCGCGCCTTCGAACTCGCTCATCGCCCACTGCACCATCCCCTTGGCCGCATACAGGCGGCCGAGATTCATGAATGGGTAATGGCGCGGTTCGTAGCGTGGCGCGGCCTTGGCCTGCACGAACCATGCAACCGCCTCGTCGAGGTCGCCGCGCGACATCAGATAAGAGCCGATATCGTTGTACGGATTGCCGAAGGTGGGATCGACCTCGATCGCTTTCATACATTCGGCAATCGCGTCATCGAGCCGCCCGAGCATGCGCAACGCCCAGCCGCGAAAAGTATAGGCCTCGGCGGTGGGCAACACGTCGATGGATTTTCCGTAGAGCGCGATCGCGTGGTGGAAATCGCCGCGCATATGGCAGGTCACGCCCTCGTTCCACAGTTCCATGGCACGCAGCCGAAGCGCCGATTGATCCATACCACGAGCGTTACGGTCCGGCGGCCGGCAGGTCAAGCGCGGCGCCGGTCGCGGCGCGACGCCTCAGGCGCGAGAAGCGCGCGGCCTACTGACTCAGCGTGCGGATCGCCTGGATCATCGCGGGCGCCAAGATGACGATCAACATCGCGGGCAGCACGAACAGCACCAGCGGGAAGAGGATTTTGATAACACTCTTCTGCGCCGCCTCTTCGGCACGAAAGCGGCGCTTGTTGCGCATCGAATCGGAACTCGAGCGCAATGCGGGACCGATCTGCGCACCGAGCTGTTCGCTCTGGATCAGAGTCGCCGCCAATGGCTTAACGTCCTCGACCGAGGTGCGATCCGCGAGGCTGCGCAAGGCCTGCCCGAGCGACGCGCCGGCGGCAACTTCACCCGAGACCAGCGCCAGTTCGCCGCCAATTGCCTGGCCCTGCCGTTCGGTCTCGTCGCCCACGATCTTGATCGCCTCGAACAGTCCGAGACCGGCCTCGACACAGACCACGAGCAGATCGAGGACATCCGAGAGCTGCCGGGAAATATCGGCCTGGCGTTTGCGCGAACGCCGGCGCAAGTAATAGATCGGCCCGATGGTTCCGAGCAACACGCCGATCATGACGAAGAGCAGCATACGGCCCGCCGAGCCCCCGAGCACCAGGGCGGCCACCAGGCCGAGTACGCCGCCGGCGACCGCCGCGATCAGTCGAATCAACTGGAAAACCGGCACCGCGGCGGAGCGCATAAAGCCGGCCCGCACGAGGGTCTGCGAAAGCTTTTCGACCGACGGCGTGCCCTTCGCCGCCGGCATCCGCCTCAGCGCCCAGCCGATCATCGAGCGCGCGAGCCCGTCCGGGCTCGGGCTGTCGCCGAATTGGCCGGCCCCCGTTTCCATTCGCAACTTCAACGCCATCTCGGAGAAGCGCTCCTGGAATACGCGATGGCTGCCGTAGAGCGCGACATAGAGGCCGGTTGCGACGACGCCAACCAGGCAGAATATAACGAGGCTCACGAGCGTAGTGCTCATCTCAGGGATGCTCCTGTGCGTATTCCATTAACTATTTCTGTCTCTGATTAAGCGACTGCGCATCTTATTGATCGATTGAGCATTTTTTGAACATTTAGTAATGTTCAGTGGCTCTCACCAAGCTATCGCGAATACCATTACTCATCGCGGGAGCTTCCGACTAGTAATTGACCTGGAGTATTTTGCGAATAGTAAAAAAGGCCATGGCGTCGAGCACAATTGCGGCCTTGAGCGCCTTCTGCCCCATCGGATCCAGAAACAACACATGCGCATAGCTGGGCTGCACTACGCTGAACGCAGCCAGCACGATCGCGGGCAGCAAGCCGACGATCATCCCGCTCATCCGCGATTGCGCGGTCATCGCATGAATCTGCTGCTGCAGGCGCTGGCGGGTACGGACAATTTCCGACAGCCGCCCGACGATCTGGGCGAGACTGCTGCCGACCTCGCTCTGCACCTTGATGGCGACGACCAGCAGGCGCAGATCCTCTTCGGGCACGCGGGTCAGCAGTTCGTCGAAGGCCCGCCCGAGCGGCATCCCGAGCCGCGCCTGCTCGAGCACCGTGCGAAATTCGCCACCGAGCGGATCGGCGAATTCCTGCACCAGAACCTGCAATCCGCGCAGCAGCGAATGGCCCGCTTCGAGCGACGACTTGATCAGATCGAGCGCGAACGGCAATTGCATCGCAAAGGCCTTCATCCGGCGCTTGCGCCGGATCCTGACATAGAAGATCGGAATGGCGCAGAGTCCGGCTCCCGTGGCCAGCGCGAAGAGCGTGCTATGCCAGAAGATTTCGCCGGCACCGATGCCCGCGCCGGCCAGCAGGACCACCACCAGCAGGATTTCCGAGACCCGCATGTAGATGCCGGCCTGCCACATGCTCTCTTCGAACCGGCGCATCAGGTTGAGGCGATAGATAAACGCGAGGACTTCCTGCCGGCTGCTGGCCGAGACCGGCGCGCGATGGCGCCCGCGGGTGCGCATCAGGCCGAATTCGTCGGTTTCCGCGTGTTCCCGCGTGACCTCCTCGAGGAGTTCGGCGGCGCGGTCGCGCTCGTCGCCACGGCCGAGAATCAGTACCACGGCAATCACCAGTACCAGCGCGAAGACGCCGGTCGAGATCAACAGGTCCATAATTTATCTCCGTGCGAATCTCTCCATGCGAATACCGCCGCGGGGCACGTCCTCGCTCCGGGGGGGGCCTCAATGCGCCGCGGCGGCGCGCAGCGGCCGCGCCGAGGTATCGAGCTTAAAGCCAGCCGCCTCGATCTGGCTGGCGTAGAACGAACGGATGCCGGTCGAGCGATAGGTCCCGTTAATCTTGCCGTCGGCGCCGACATCCGTACGCACGAACTCGTAGAGATCCTGCATCATGATGGTTTCGCCCTCCATGCCGCTGATCTCGGAAATTTTCATCACTTTGCGCGTGCCGTCGGACAGCCGGCTGACGTGCAGGACGATATTGACGGCCGAGGCGATCTGCTGGCGCATCGCGCGCTGCGGAATCGAAAAGCCGCCGAGCAGCATCATCATCTCGAGCCGGCCGATCGACTCACGCGGGCTGTTGGCATGGATCGTCGCGATCGAGCCGTCGTGGCCGGTCGACATCGCCTGCAACATGTCATAGACCTCGGCGCTGCGGACCTCGCCGACGATTATACGATCGGGGCGCATTCGCAGAGTGTTCTTGACCAGGTCGCGCTGCGTTACTTCGCCCTTGCCTTCGAGATTGCTCGGCCGGGTCTCGAGCCGGACCACATGCGGCTGCTGAAGCGAAAGTTCGGCCGAATCCTCGATCGTCACGATACGCTCGTCCTCGGGAACGAACGCCGATAGACAATTGAGCATTGTGGTTTTGCCCGAGCCGGTACCGCCGCAGACAATGATATTGAGGCGGGCGCGGACCAGCGCGCGGAGAAAATCGACCATCTCGCGAGTCAGGCTGCCCTTATCGACCAGCGCCTCGATATCGTAACGCTTCTTGCCGAAACGCCGGATCGACAGCGACGGTCCGTCGATCGCGAGCGGCGGTATAATCGCGTTGATACGCGAGCCGTCGCGCAGACGCGCGTCGACCATCGGCGACGCTTCATCGACCCGCCGGCCGACCTGCGAGACGATTCGATCGATGATCAGCATCAGGTGATGATCGTCCTGAAAGGTCACGTCGGCGCGATGCAGTTTGCCAAATTTCTCGATGTAGACCTGGGAATGGCCGTTGACCAGGATATCGGTGATGTCACCGTCGTGGAGCAGCGGCTCGAGCGGGCCCAGGCCGAGCAGCTCATTCTTGATCTCGCTGACCAGGCGCGCGCGATCGATATCCGTCAGCAGACGCCCCTCTTCGTCGAGCGTGTCGTTGATCGCCGAGGTTACCTTGGCCGAGACCATGCTCGGTTCGAGAGCGTCGAGCTTGGAGACGTCGAGGGTCTCGAGCAGGCGGTTATGGACGCGAATCTTGAGCCGGCGCGAACCGTCTCCGATATCGTCACGCCGGCGCGCCTGACCGCCGCCGAGGATCGAGCCGCTGGGCTCTTCGGGCTTGATGGCATTGGCGTTATTTTGCGAAAGACGGTCTGCGAGTCTCATCGGGTGAATCCTTCCTTTGCGGCCATGTCGGGCCTTTCCGGCCATGCCATGCATTGGTCATGCGAATTATCAGTCTTGGTAATTATCAGTCTCGCCAACAAGTATTCAG
Source organism: Binataceae bacterium (SeqCode) (assembly GCA_035534935.1). Taxonomy (GTDB): domain Bacteria; phylum Desulfobacterota; class Binatia; order Binatales; family Binataceae; genus JADMIL01. Next base: position 28,130 of record DATLRA010000148.1, on the reverse strand, counting down.
GCTAACTATCCGTGTGGCGACCCGGTAGTCATTCCGGGCGGCGCTCCTGGTTGTACTCTTCGATTGACTAATTGCTTCCGTACGGCCGGTTATATGCGTTGCGTAGCGGCGGCTTCGCTTGCTAAACCGCGGCGGCGGCGATCCGGATCAGGCCCGCGCACCGAGCGCGCCAAACAGGCGCGCAAACAAACCTGGAACCACCTCGGGAGTCGCCTCACGCCGTGCGTTGAGCCGTCGAGCGAGGGTCTCGACCGATCGCGCCAACGAGGAATTGGGCCCGCTCTGCCAGAGATCGTGCGAACGCAGCTGAACCTTCTCGATCGTACGATCGTCACGCGGAATCCGGGCAAAGATCGGCTTGCCGAGGACCTTGACGATCGCGTCCTCAGTAACCGGATTGGTCGAGTCGTAGCGATTCAGGATAAAGCGCGGCTCTTCGCAGCGCAGCCCCAGGCGCCCGAACAGATCGATAAAACGCTGCGCGATGTGCGCCGCGACCAGCGACTGGTCGAGCACATAGAGTACCTCGTCCGAACGTTCCCACGCGGCGACCGCGTTCTCATTGACATGGCGGCCGCTGTCAATCAGTACGAAGTCGAACAACTGTCGGATCAGGTCGAGCACCACTCCGACCGTGATATCGGTGACGCGCTCGGCGTCCTCGATACTGTCGGGCGCGGCGAGCAGATAGATGCCCGAAGGATGCTTGGTCAAGGCGGATTCCAGGCGGATCGAGTCGAGCTTGCGAATGAAATCGATCAGCGAGGCGATCGACTGTTCCGGCTCGACATGCAGAAACACTCCCTGCCCGCCCTTTTGCAGATCGAGGTCGACCAGCGCGGCACGCTGATCAAATGTATGGCATAGCGCGAGCGCCAGATTGGCGCTCAGCGTCGTCAGCCCGACGCCGCCGGAGAGGCCGGTCACGGAATAGATTACTCCGCCTTCAATCCGCTCGGAGCGGCGGCGTTTCTCACTGAGCTTGAGCAACGCGCGCGTAACCGCGCCGATCTCCAGCGGCAGAAATAGCATCTCGTCGGCGCCCGCATGCAGCACACGCCGCATCAGCATCGGTGACTGATCGCGCAGCAAAGCAAAGATCATCGGCCGCGGCGAGCGTTCCGCGTGAGCTTGCAGATAACCTAACGGCACCGCTTCGTTGCCGTCAAAGATGACCATCGCGATATCGGGATCGCCCGCCCCTTCGACTTGCGCGTGGGCTCCGTACTCGGTGATCTCCAACGGCGGATCGCTCACCACCTCGAGGACCTTGCGCACCTCGGCCCGCTGCTCTTCGGTCTCGCCGACCAGATGCACTTGCAGCGTGTATCGCCGCTCGGTTGGTTTCGCCCCTAGTCCTGCCACGTTCCGTTTCGCCTTACGTTCTTCACGCACCCGGACCGACTGTTTGCACGCGCCTCACTTGCGCGTGGCCACACGCACGTCGCCCGGCTCCCATCGACGTCAACGCACTTGCCGCTACGGTACCCGCCGCTTACCTCCCGGTGTGCCAGTGCAAACCGACGGCGAAGGCTTTCGCCCTCACCGTCGTGCACAGTCCATGATGGCCGACCGGAGCAATCGCTGGCCTGTTCAGGAACTCGAAAGGGCTGAGTTCACCTTGTTTACCATCGATCCTATATCCTGGCCCATCACCTCGTAGGTCACGAAGACCACCACCGCAATCGCCGCCAGAATCAGCGCGTATTCGGTCATCGTCTGTCCTTTCTGCAACTCGCGTACCTTGTTTAACCACTTGACGACCATAACCATTTCCCGTTCCTCCTTTAGTTGGCTTGACGCCTCAATGGACTTCTTAAAGCCCAATCTCTAATTACTACTTCTAATGCTACTTTGGTTTCTCCAGGCTTAAGAATATCCGTCCGGTGGCACTCATTGCCTATTATCGGTCGGTCGCTTCTCTATCCGCTGGGCTACCGCCTGACCGTCTTCAACACGAATTGTTATCTCGGTCTGTCTCATGAACCCGTTATCAGGTATCGAGACTTCAACATCCGATGTGATTTTTTTCTTTCTTCAACCTGCCATTTGTGCACTCGGTTGCGCCGCATTACTTAGTTAGCGGACTCGACAAGCTAATGGCCGTCTACCAATGCTGTTCCATCTCGCCATAATGCTTGCAGCACGGACTATGCCATCGAAAGCGACTGCATATTCCTAGGCTTTTCTGGCGATCTATCCCTGATCGAGGAAGCGGCGCCTCGATCACGGACAACTCGATGTATCAAGATGAAACGTGCAGATGACTTTGGTACACGTTACGCGATGAGCACTGAGAAGTAGCCTTGATGGATTAGTCGGCCTGCGCCGATCGTCGCTCGCCGCGGCGTTAGCCGCCTGCTGTCGCAAACCGCCGCGCCATCCTGGTGGTCAGAAATGGTTCGTGGCGATGTTGGGATTACCGGCGGCGTTGGTCGAGTAGGAGTCGATAAAGCCAGCGCTTTGCCCGGTACCGTCGGTCGCGATCGAGTCGTATTCGCCCATATAATCTGGTGCCACCAGCAGGTCCTGACCGACCAGCGATGCGAAGTTAGTTCGAGTGATCTTGGTGTTCCTCCACGATTTGCCGTTATTGGTGGAGGTGGCGCAGTAGCGATCGATGAGAAAATTGTTGGGGTCGCGCCGCCGATCGTAAAAACAGATTCCAATCCGTCCGTTCTTGTCGCTGCCGATGGCCGGCGCGAACTGATCCGAGAGCGGATTCGCGCCGCCCTCGGGATCATTGTTGATGCGCAATGGCGCTGACCAGCTCGCGCCGCCGTTTTGGGACTGCGCGAACATGATATCGCCGAAACCATAGAGGCCGGTGGTCGAAAGGCTGTCCGGGACACTGAAGGCCGCCGTCGCCCACGTGAGGTAGATGAAGCCGGTGTTGGTTTTCCCCTGGCCAATCGCGATGCCGGGATATTCGCCGGAACGCACGAAGCCCTGCAGGTCGGCTCCATCACCGAGCGGATTGACCGGCGCGACGGTCACCGGCGCGGCAAACGTGGCCGCGCCGTCGGTGGATTTGGCAATGCGAATTTCGCGATCGGTGAGTGCGCCGCTGTTCTCGCCCATCGCTTCGTAGGCGACATACACTTGCGCTTCGGGACCGATCGCGATCTGCGGCGCGGTGACCGCGAGATTCGGATGGTTGGCGTCGGCGCAGACCTGTTCGATCACCGTGGGCTGGGCGCTCCAGTTTGCTCCGCCATTGTTGGAGGCGACCACTTCGATCGCGTAGCGCGGGATCGCCTGCCCGAATTGGTCGTTACCGCAGATCTCTCCCGAGTAATCGATATCGACATAGCTGAGATAGAGCAGCGACGGGTTCGCATGATCGATCGCGAGCCAATCGCGAACGATCAAGTGGGTAAGCGAGCTCTTGGCGACGGCGAGCGCGGGCGGCGGAAAGCTCTTTCCTCCGTCGCTGGATTGCGCGATCGCGACTCCACTCGCATTGTTGAGGGTGTCGCTCCAGATTGACGCATAATAGAACTTTGCGGCATCGGCGCAGGCTATCGACGGATTACCCATGATCGCCTGGCTGAACGAATTGGCCGGCGTGGGCGTGCCGTCGTAGGAGAAGATGGCGCCCTTGTTGGCCGAGGTGGACAGGCCGAGCGCACTCACGCCAGTGTTGGCGATCAGGGTTTTGATTTCGCTGCCCGTATCGTTGAAGCCGATCAGAACGTTCGATCCGCACCAGGCACTGGCGGTTTCGCTCTGCGTGAATCCGGTGAAGCGACTCGCCGCCAAGGTCGGATCGGAGATTGCGCCGCCGGCCCCAAAGACGACCGCCAGGGCCGCGTCCGGCGCGCTGGCGTCGGTCACGATCGGCGGTGGGCTCGCGAGTTGCGCCAGGCGCGGACGCAGCTCGGCCCAGCGGTCGCTCATGGCGGCGAGATTGCGGGCGACACCGAATAATCGATCGCGCCGGAAGTTCGGATTCTGTTCGAGAGTTTGTAGATTAGCGATCGAACTGTCGAGGCCGGCGATGCGATCCTCGATCGATTGTGCATGGCTCGCCGGAAGATCGATCGCGATCGCGCCAACCAGCACGACCGCGATCGCTATTGCCTGAGTAAATCGCTGTGACAAGGAAAGCTCCGTCGGGCCGGATTGACGGCCGTCGCGCCGTCCGCCGTGACGAAGTTGATTTTCAAGTTAGATGCCAGCGCGGAGAGTGGCGTGGATAATCCGCTATCCGCACCGAATTCCCCTTTTGATACATGTCGCATTCCCGATCCGCCGAGCGTTTACGGGGCGCGTGGAGTTCGTCGCGAAACCTGTTCAGACGGCGAGGTGACAAAATTGCGGCGCTCGAATTATGCCACTCTGCGGCGCGATGCGGCGCGCCGACGGCACGAATCGACCGCTTTCGGTGATAGCAAATCCACCCTTGAGGGGGGCGATGGCGGGCTCGATGATTGAGGTTGTGAGCGCGGGATCCGGGTTATCCGCCGCGCGGGTCGCGCGTGGTGTTGAACTGGCGCCCCTCGATGAACTGGTCAGGCGGTTGACCTGAGAGCGCCGCTAACGAATCGGCGGTGCAACCCGAAGTTGGCGTGCTGGCACCGCCTGCCGCAGACCGGTTAGCCCGGCGGCCAGCCGCGCGGGGCTACTCGTAGAACGGAGTATATTCCTGTTGCTCGCGATCGACCGATCGGCGCGGCTTGCCGATCACGTTGCCGCCGCTGGATCGCGACCAGAGCGCGGCGAGCAACTGGCGCACGCGCCTGGCGGACCCCTGATGCAAGTGACGCCGCATGTCCATTTCGCCTTCACGGACGATCGTTCTGGTGATCGTGTTCATCGCGATGCCCACCCTGTAATCCCTTCTGGGAGAACTCCACCGCGCCTCCCACCACCCACGACGTATTTCGGCAAGCACACAGCATGCCACTAGCTAGTCATTGGGCTATTCCCATCAATTATCGCCATAGCTTTTCTCTGATTCTGAACTGATCTGAAGTAGTTTCGCGCGTGCGACAAGTCGGAATTACCGTTTTCACGGATGTAAACCGCCTTGCAACACGCGCCATTGACTATCGCGGTCCGCGCGAGACTATTGCTTTGCGGCAAAGGGGCGATCGCGCTCGCTCAGGGCCTCTTTCAGGCCGCGCTCGCGGCTCGCCTGCATCCAGTTTTTCACCGTGTCGGTCTGATGGGCGATGCAGTCCAGATCGGCCGCCGACTGCTCCAGCGCGCGGATCCCCTGGACCTCCAGCCATCGATTGACGGCCGCCTTGTGCAGCGCGAGCAATTCCACCGGCACGAGCGCCACGCGCCGGGCGTAGGCCAAAGTCTCGGTGTCGAGCCGGTCCTTGGGATAGACCCGGTTGACCAGATGGGCCTCGAGCGCTTCGGCAGCGCTCATCAGGTCGCCGGTAAAAAAGAATTCCTTGCTCTTGCGCGGCCCCATCAGGATTGGCCACATCGAGAGCGTCGGCAGAATGCCCAGCGTGCGGCCGGCCGGATGGCCGAACTGGGCGTCTTCGCTGGCAAATACGAGATCGCAATGGCCGGCGAGTTCGGTGGCGCCGGCCAGGCAATAGCCGTGGACCTGTGCGATGGTCGGCTTGCCGATCGCCCACAGGCGCTGCCAACGTTCGACCAGCTTCTGCAGGTTCACGCGGTCGCTGCTCACCGTGAAGCGCGACCCCGGCTGCTGGGTGCCCTGCAAATCGTAGCCGGCGCAAAAGGCCCGCCCGGCGCCGCGGATGATCAGCACGCTGGCCTCGCGATCGGCCTCGAAGGCGTCGAGCACCTGGTCGAATTCGGTCAGCAGTTTGGGCGAGAGGGCGTTGAGTTTCTCGGGCCGGTTGAGTGTCAGGCGGAAGATTTTTTCTTCGACCTTTTCAAAGATTACGGTTTCATACGTTGCCATCGTTGACTCCTCCGTTGCTGGGCGACCGCACGCCCGCCGGTCGGCGGCGCGGCCGCGACTACGAATCATGCGCGGAGCAGAAAATCGCCCGGCACCTCCGCACTCTCTTCCGGTGCCTCCCAGAAAAACAGATGGCCCGCGCCTTCGATTACGTGAGCCTTGGCGCCTGGGATGTGGCGCTGCAGGAGATCCGCGTTGGCGGCCGGCACGATCGAATCCGCGCTGCCGGTGATCACCATCGTCGGCGCCTTGATCATGGCGAGCCGGCCGAGCGTGCCAAAACCCTCAATCGCTGCCCACTGCCGCTTGTACGTATGCATCGGGGTGACCGGGTAATTCGCCATCGCGGCGATGCGGGCCTCGATGAAGGCTTGCCCCTGCGGCGACGCGGCGAAGGCCGGGCTGCAACACGCCTCCATCAGGCGCCGGGTCTGCGCAGCCGGCGTAATCCCGGGAGTCGGACGCAGCGCGCCAGTCGCTTCGGGCGCACCGAGCACCGCGTCGTGCAGGCCGCAGTTGGTGCAGCCGAGGACTAGCCGATCGAGGCGATCGGGAAAGTTGAGCGCGAACTCCTGCGCGATCATCCCGCCCATCGAGATGCCGTACAGGTGGGCGCGGGCGATGCGCGCATGGTCGAGGACCGCGGCGACGTCGGCCGCCATGTCGGCGATGGTCCAGGGTTGATCGGGCTGATCGCTCTCACCGGTCCCGCGATTGTCGATCAGGACGGTCTGAAAGCGCCGCGCGATTTCCTGCACGAAGGGCTCGCCCCAGGTGCGTGACGAGCCGCTGAAGCCCATCACCAAAACTATCGGTGCACCGGTGCCGCGGATTTCGTAGCGCAACTTTATCCCGTCACGAGCGGAGCAAAATCTCACGTCGGCCATCGGCACGCCCCCGGCAAAGATTTTTGCGCGGCGCCGGCACAATCGCCGGACCGCGTCATTGGATCATTCGATCACGCGACCAATTCGGTCGTGGCGTCAAGCGCGCCAAGCCCGGCGCGACCGGCCAGGAGCGCCGCGAGCAGCCGGTAGACTTCGCGATTGACCGGCAATCCCAGATGGCGCCCGCGCACCTCGTGATTGCCGCCCTGCGGGTCGCGGCATGCGCGCCAGTCGACCACGTCGTCCTGGCGCGTGTAGATCGAACTGAAAACGCCCGCCCGAATCGGACCCGGCGCCAGGCTGCGCGCAAAGCCGCAGGCGCAACTCGCCGTGCCACAATCGGCAGGCGCGCCGGCGAGCGTCTGCCACACGCCGGCCAGACTGCGCATGATCGGCGCGACGCGCCGATGGAGCGAGTCCCACTCATGATCGATTGGCGTGCCCAGGCCAATCACCCGGCTGACCACGGCCGGGCGTTGACGGCCGACCGCGCGCGCCAGCACCCCGCCCAGGCTATGGCCGATGATCGCGACGCGGCGGCCCGACTCGCGCGCGATCCCGGCCGTCCGCCGGCCGAGTTGCTCGACCCGATCGCGCGGGCAGCCCAGATTCAGGTCGATCCCCGACGGATATGGCTGATAGCCGATGCGCTTGAGCCAGCGGCTCATCGGCAGCATCGCGAGGTCGCCGGCGAAGTAGCCCGGCACCAGCAGCACGGGGGCTCCGTCGCCGCGCGGCACCTCGCGTCCGTAAAGCACCGGGGCGCGCAGCAGCGCGGCAAGCTGTTCGAAGTAATCGAGGGACGCAGCCGTCAGATCAAGCAACACCGGATCCCGTGCCTCCGCATCCTGCGCAATCGATCGATGCGGCGTAGTGCGGCGCCGCCCGCCGGATCATCAATCAAATCGATTGTGTCACCGCCCCCGGCCCGCGCCATCGACGGCCGCATGCACGGAAAAAATTACGGTCGCCGGATAGTAGCCATGAATCGCGCGCAAGCAAAGCGGATCGGGCGTGAATTCGATTCGCCGCACACAAAAAAGCGCGCGGCCTCGGAATGAGACCGCGCGCGGTGCAATTCGATCGGCGATGCAGATCTATTTAGTTCGCGGCTTCCAGTTGCCAAAGGTTACGGGCCGCGGCCGTAGACTTCGTGATCAGCTTGCGGGCGAGATTCTGCTGCGCCTCGAACAATGGCGCCAGCGGCGTCTCCTTGGCCCAGCCGGTGGCCTTTTCCTGCAATTCGAGCGCCTGGGTCGCCAGCCGCTCGCTGGTGTCGATATACCAGGCCGCCGCCTTTTTGGCCCCTTCCATCGAGTAGAACGATTCCCCGAGCTTGCTGAACGCCTCGAACATTCCTTCGCGAGTTTCTTTTTCCGCCACTTTGAATCCTCCAGCCCCTTTGCGGGGAGATTTATTACGCGGGCCTTTCCCGCGAGTCCGGTTACCTTTCAAATTAACCACGATAAGCCCTCGAAGCTGCCCGGAATTGTCCCCGAGACGACCAGAAAGGCCGTTTTCCCCCGGATAATTCCGTCAATTCCCAACCTGCCCGCGATCCGCGAGCCACGCACCCATCTCCGGCCACATTTTCTTCAGCGCTCCGGCACTAACCGCGACGCCGATATGACCGGTCGGAAAAGTCAGGTTGCGGCGATCGGCGCTGCCCACCTTTTCGCTCAGTGGCAGGCTCGATTTCGGATGCACGACATCGTCCATCTCGCCGATCACGTTGAGCAGCGGGCAGGTGATCTGCTTCACATCGGCGACCCGGCCACCGACCTTGAATTCGCCTTTGGCCATCAGGTTGCGCTTGAAGATGTCGCCGGTCAGTTCGGTGAACAGCCGTCCCGCCAGCGGCACGTCGCTCGACATCCAGCGCTCGAACAGATCGAACATCTCGGCGTAACCGTCGCGCTCGGCGTTGCGATAGAGGCCGACGAACTTGTCGAGCGCATGATGGGTCGGCGACATCGCGGTAAACATCGAGTTCACCATCCAGGCCGGGCAGTTGCCATGAATCCTGGTAATCAATTCGATCGCGCTCTCATCGATGCGGTCCATCAGATGGTAAATCGGCAGGTCGCGTCCGCTCATGTCGAACGGCGCCGCCACCGTGATCAGGTTACGAACGTTCTGCTGATGGAGCGAGGTGTAGATCAGGCTGAGCAGCGCACCCAGGCAATAGCCGATCAGATGGACCTGCGCGACATTCTCGGCCGTCTGCACGGCGCGGATCGCGTTGTCGAGATCCTGATTGACATACGCGTCAAAGCCGCGCCACGCATCTTCTCTGGTCGGCGGAATCCAGTCCGTCAGGTAGACGTCGAAGCCCTGCTTGAGCAGCGTCTCGATGACGCTCTTGCCCGGTTGCAAATCGAGGATGAAGGGACGCTTGATGAGCGCGTAGACCAGCACGATCGGCGTGGCATGAATCCGGTTGCGCGCCCGGTAATGGCGCAGGCTGACCTTGCCGCCTTTATAGATTACGTCGTAGGGCGTGACCGGTGCCGCGTCGGCCGAGATGTCCGAGCCGAAGCCGCGGCCGATAGCGCCCAGAGTGCGGACCGCACCGTCGATCCAATGGCCTGCGATATCGTTAAAGAGCGACACTGTTTTTGCCCCTTCGTGACTTGCGCGGCGCCGCCGGCTTGAAGCCGTTCCAGACCATCGCCGGGGTCGCGCCTTGCGACTCGGCCGAGCGCACCGCCGCGTAGCCACGATCGATCGTCGCGCGGTCTTCGCTTCGTTCGCGCTCCTCGATCCGCTGACTCGCCTGGACGCTGGCCGTGCGGACTTCCTCGCGCAGCGCCTCAACGTCTCCGCTCAGCGCGCGGACATCGTTGCGCAAGGCCTGGATCTCGCTGCCGGTGGGCAGTCCGATCGCGGGCCACAGGTTGCCGAAGACCGCCGCGGCGACCGCGTCACCGACCCGCCGCATGCGCAGCGCAAGGCCGATTCCACGTCCCGCCACCTCACCGAAGGCGCGATTGGTGTAAAGCGCGTTGGAGGCTTCGTTCGAGATCCGCACGAGCGCGTCGTAGGCCTTCCAGCCGGCCTCGTGGACGGCCCCTTTATCGTCACCCGTGGTCAGGCGGCGCGCCGCCGCCGCCGGCAGGTCGATCCAGGTGGCTTCGATCAGCTTCCCCAGATCGTCCATTATCGGTGATTTTTGCTTGCTCATCTGATTACCCCCACCCGGTTGTGCAGACCGCTGTCCGTGCTTCACATGCACTCTACGGTAGGAAAGTTTATTTTATATCTCCGCCGTATCAAGAATTAGTTATGCTTGGCTCGGTCGTATCGGCGACCAATCTCACCGATTGACCCATGCAATCGGGCCGATTGGTCGTCTTGGCGACATTACCATCGGCTGTGCTACGAATCTTGCGTGGTGTCGAAAGCGGCAATTGACGGGCGAGCGTTGGGACGGCTCCGAACGCTGGCGTGGCTCAGTCAGGACCAGTTGCAGGGACTTGCGCAAAGCTTAGCCCTGCAGAGCGTAAAGCGCCGCGATACGATTTTCTTCGAGGGCGAGAGCTCCAACCGGGTCTTTATCCTGATCTCGGGCGTAGCCAAGCTCTCATTCATCAGTCGCGACGAGCGGGTGCTGGTCGGGCTGGTCGGACCGGGCGAGATCTTTGGCGTGTCGTCGCTGCTGCCACATGCGACGCGCCCCTTTCGCTGCGACGCGTTCAGCGACGCGGTGGTTGGCGTGGTGCGCCCCGAGACCTTCGTCGGACTGGTCCTCGGCGTGCCGCTCGAGCGCTTGAGCCACACCCTCGATATCACCGTCGGGCGGTGGTGGATGATGCTCCAGCGCTATACCAATTTCGTCGGGCTGAGCGTGCGCGAACGGCTGGCCGGCGCGCTGCTCGAACTCGCGATGAAGTTCGGCGTCGAGGATTCGCGCGGCATCCTGCTTACCCTCAAGCTGACCCATTCGGATCTGGCCGAGCTGGTCGGCGCCTCGCGCCAGCGCACCACCGAGCAGCTCAGCGAATTCGAGAGCGAACATATCATCCTGCGCGACGGCCGCCGCCTGATAATCGTGCTCGATCGTTTGCGTGAGTTGGTGCAAGCGCAGAGCATCGAATAGTCTGCGGCCACCACCGCGCGGCCGATGGAATTTACGGATCGCTCGCGCCATCGTGCGCAATCGGCGCGGGCCGCGCTCAAGGAGCATAGATTGACAGCCGAAAGCAGATATTTCGACGCCAACGGCCTCAGGTTGCATTACCTCGACTACGGCAACCCGGCCATGCCGCCGCTGGTCTGTATCCACGGACTCAGCGGCAACGCGCATAATTATGATGGCCTCGCGCCGCATCTGCGCGACGCCTACCACGTGATGTCGGTCGACGTGCGCGGCCGCGGCGACAGCGCGTGGGGTCCGGCGGGTGAATACCTGCCGCCCACCTATGTGAGCGACCTGGCCGCGATGCTCGACGCGCTCAAGATCGATCGCGTCACGCTGATCGGCACCTCGATGGGCGGGATCATCTCGATGATCTTCGCCGGCGGCTATCCCGCGCGGGTCGCCCGCCTGGTGCTCAACGATATCGGCCCCGAGGTCAATCCGGCGGGCCTCAAACGCATCACCGACTACTTCACCGCCTCGCCGGCCGACTTCGCCGATCTCGCCGCCGTCGCCGCCTACTATCGCGCCAACTATCCGTTCCTGGCGCACACCCCGGAGCCCGATCTGATCGAGTTCGTGCGCTGGGCGGTCAAGCCCGGCGACGGCGGCCGGCTGATCTGGAAGATCGATCCGGCGGTGCGCAATATCCCGCGCAGTGGCACCGCCGCGCGGCCGATGGACCTGTGGGTGCCATTCGCGCGCATCGAGGCCAAAGTGCTGATTGTGCGCGGCGGCGAAAGCGATATTCTGGCGGGCGACACCGCCCAGCGGATGTGCCGCGTGCTGCCCGGAACGCGGCTCGTCGAGATTGCCGGCGTCGGCCATGCGCCGACCCTGACGGAGCCGGCATCGATCGCCGCAATCAGCGAATTTCTTGCGCGATGAATCGCGCCGCGCGCGCCGCAATCGCGTATGACGCACCGGGCGGCGCGTCATGCAGGACCCGCCGCGTGGCGATCGCGCCGGACGGCGCCCGATTCGCGCCTCAGGCCTGGATCACCGTGCCGTTCTGAATCAGCTCGACTTTGTAGCCGTTGGGATCTTCGATGAAAGCGATCACCGCGCCGCCAAACTTCATCGGTCCCGCGTCGCGCACCACCTTGACCCCCTGCTGCTTGAGCGCGGCGCAGGTCGCGTAGATATCGTCGACGCCGACCGCCAGATGGCCGAAGGCGCTGCCCTGGTCGTAGCTCTTGGTACCCCAGTTATGCGTGAGCTCGATCACCGTATGGGCGCGCTCGTCCTCGTATCCGACGAAAGCCAGGGTAAATTCGCCGGCCGCATAGTCATGCTTGCGCAGCAGCTTCATGCCCAGCGCGTCGCAGTAAAACTTGAGCGACTGATCGAGGTCGTTCACGCGAATCATGGTGTGCAGCAAACGATTCATTTTGTACTCCCCAAAGAATGATATGCGTTCAACTCCGCGATCCGCCGCCGGCGCCGCCGGATCGATTGCCGCGCGCCGCGATCGCCGCCGCCAGCGCCGTGCAAATCGCCTCGAATTCCCGCTCGGTCGGCACGATACCGGCGCGCTCCATCCGCGCGACCAGCTCCCAGCGCTCGAGGCCTAAAATGGCCGCCGCCTCATGCTCATGCAGCCGCCTGGCGCGGATCAGTTCGAGCATCGCGAATTCGCGCACGCGCGCCTCGAACTGGTCGGCCGGGAATTGATCGTCGAAGAGGCCGGCGGGAATGTCGAGCCTGATTTGCACGGTGTCGGGGGCAAATATTCGCATACTCGGGCGCCCGCGCAAAGCCGAATATCTTATCCGCGCGGCGGTTTTCCGCCGGCGTCCCGCGCCGCTATAGTAGGACTTCAACTAGGTCGAGCGGCGGACCGGGCCGCGGCGGCGCGCGCGTCCAGCCGCCGCGCCGGGCATCCCGCGTCGGGGAGCAGCAGATGGACTTTACCTACAGTGCGGAGGCCGAAGCCTTTCGCCTCGAGATTCGCAATTGGCTCGTGGCCAACATGCCCAACCGCGATCGCGCCGACGACTCGATGGAAAGCGACTTCGTGCGGACCAACGACGACGACTGGAAGTTCAGCCTCGACTGGCATCGCAAGATGCATGCGGGTGGCTGGGTTGGCGTCAACTGGCCCAAAGAATACGGCGGCCGCGGCGCCACCCTCGAACAGATGGTGGTCTTCAACGAAGAGATGATGCGCGCGCATGCCCCCGGCATCGTCAACGGCCTCGGCACCATGCTGGTCGGTCCCACGCTGATGCATTGGGGAACCGAGGAACAGAAAAAACGCTACGTGCCGAAAATTCTTTCGGCCGAAGAAATCTGGTGCCAGGGCTACTCCGAGCCCGGTTCGGGCTCCGACGTCGCCTCGCTCAACACCCGCGCGGTCGAGGACGGCGACTACTTCGTGGTCAACGGCCAGAAGGTCTGGACCTCCGGCGCCGACCGCGCCGACTGGTGCATCCTGCTGGTCCGCACCGATCCCGAGGCGCCCAAGCACAAGGGCATCAGCTACCTGCTGGTCGACACGCACAGCCCCGGCGTGACCGTCCGGCCGCTGGTCCAGATGACCGGCGGCAAGGGCTTCAACGAGGTCTTCTTCGAGGACGTGCGGGTGCCGAAGAAAAATCTCGTCGGCGCGAAGAACCAGGGCTGGCAGGTCGCCGTCACCACCCTGATGTTCGAGCGCAGCTCGATTGCCGCGATGCGCGATATGATGAGCCCGGTGCGCGACCTCGCCACGCTCGCGAAGCGGCTGCCGCGCAATGGCGGCAAGGCGTGGGACGACAGCGCCGTGCGCCAGAAGGTAGCAGGGTTTGCCTGCGAGGCGGCCGCGCTGCGCTACAACAATCTGCGCCAGTTGACGCGCCGGCTTAAGGGTCTGCCGCCCGGCCCCGAAGGATCGGCGGGCAAGCTGGTCGCCAGCGACCTGAACCTCCGGATGGCGAAATATGCGATGGAGCTGCTCGGACCGTATAGCCAGTTCGAGCACGGCGCCGATCGCTCGCTCGACAACGGCCGCTGGTCGTACCGGATGCTCTCGGCGCGCGCACTGACGATCGCCGGCGGCACCAGCGAGATTCAGCACAATATCATCGGCGAGCGCGTCCTGGGATTACCCAAGGGCTGACCCGCGCACCACATCATCCTTGCGCAGCCGGCGCGCCGGAGAGCCCATCGGGCCTGTCGCTTTGTCATTCTTAACGGAGTCCGCGCAGCGAAGAATCCCGGGATTCTTCGCTGCGAGCAGCCCAACCGTCTCGACCCGATTTTTCGGACTGCTCAGAATGACAAACTGACGTGCAGCAGGCGGCGCAGTCGGCGCGCCCGAATCGCTATACGCCGCCGAACCAGTCGTAGCCCTGATTCTCCCAATAGCCGCCGGTGTTAGTCGCCAGGAAGTTTACCTCGGTCAGATATTTCACCATTTTGTAGCCTAACTTGACCGCCGAGTAGAGGCGCAGCGGCGCGCCGTGCCCGACCGCCAGATCGTGTCCGTTCATGCCGTACGCGAGCAGGGTCTGCGGATGCATCGCGCTGCCCAGATCCCACGACGACCAGTAGCCCTCGTCGAACGATTTGAATTCGACATAGCGCACGCCCGCCCGCAGGCTGGCGAGCTTCGCCACGTCGCTCAGCCGCACGCCGTGCCACGCGGCGACCGCCGACCAGCCCTCGACGCAATGATGCCGCACGCACATCGCGGTTCCCGGCAGCTTGCGCAACTGATCGAGCGTCAGCGTCATCGGATGGTCCACGAGCCCGCCGACGGTGAGCGACCAGTTGTCGGGCACGTCGGGCATCTCGTCGGAAATGAAGTAGGCGGGAAAGGCCGCCTCGGGCGTCGCCGACGACGGCGGCAGCTCGGGCGCCATCCGCGAGGGCAAGAAGATCGCGCTCTCGAAGCCCTGGTTCCAGTCCTTCATCGCGCCGAGAAAGCCCTTAATCGGATGGCTGTCGCAGCCGGCCAGGATCGACGCCGCCGCCGCGCCCGCGATGAACTTGCGCCGGGTCAGCAATTTACTCATGCCGCCCTCCCGTCACCATCGTGACAATCTCCCGCGGATGCATCGCGACCAGCACCAGATGCGACGCGACGAACATCGCGATAAGCGCGAGGCCGCCCAGATGGACCACGCGCGCGCCGTCGTAGCCGCCGAACAGCAAGGTCAGGAAATGCAGTTGCACCGGCTTGTAGATGGCCAGCCCCGACAGCACCATCACGAGGCCGAAGAACACCACCGAAGTATAGGCCAGACGCTGCAGGCCGTTGTAGAAATCCTCGGGCGGGGGAGTCTTGCGCAACCTCAAGTAATACATGAATTGCAAAAGCGCGCCGCCGGCGTCGCGCCACGGGATAAACATCCGCCGGCGCCATTCGCCGCTCAGGAAAACATAGCCCAGGTAGATCGCGCCGTTGATCGCAAAGAACCACGCGATCGCGAAATGCCAGTGGCGTCCGCCGCCGAGCCACGCCCCAAGCCGCATCCACGACGGCGGCGACATCCCTTGAAACGGATACCACCAGTACTGAGCGCCGCGCGGCCCGAGCGATGGATAGGCGGCGAGAATCTGCAAGCCGCTGCCGGCCATCAGCACGATGAAAACCGCGTTGCACCAATGGACAAGGCGGATAGCGAGGGGCTGCTCGCTTCGGCCTTTGAACCTGGGATCGTGACTTTCGGGCATCGTCTGCTGCCTACCTCCCACGTCGCGATGGCCGACATGGGGCAAACGCGCGGCCGCGTCGCCGGTTCCCGAATTCTTACGCCCTCGCGTTTTTCGATACTAATGAAAGCGCGATTCCGGCGCCGACGCTACCCGCCAATTCGCGAGCCAAGCGCGGACTCAGGTAAGCTCGGCGCGAGGCCAATTGCGTCATTCTGAGCGCAGCGAAGACTCCCGGGATTCTTCACTGCGCAGACTTCATTCAGAATGACAAAGCGACTTGCGCAGGAACTTCTTAAGTGGGGGGCATCGTGGCGTTTAGCCGCGCCGCTCGATTCGATCTAACCGAACTTCCGCTTCCGACCCTGATTGATAAAACCGCACGATAACCCTTCGGCACATCGCCGCGATCGCACCTGTGGATTGGCATCTGATGGTGCCACGCGGCGGCGGCCAGCCATGAAAGCGCGAATGTGCGGAGTGACGCCATACGCCGAAGCGTTTTCGCATCCGGTGGCGGGGCTTTGCGGGAGTGCAAGCGTCCGTGCGACGATGCGGCGATAAACTGCCGCGCGGCGCGGCGCGGGGTGCCCCGCAGGAGTTTCGCGATGGACTTCCGCCATAGCACGGAGGAGAAGGCGCATGTACACAATCGATGAACTGGTGCGCGAACTGCGCGAGGCGCGCCGCGCGGGCGTCGCGGGCGCGGTCGAAGAGATCGTACGCCGGGCGGTCGCCGAACCGCCGATCGTCGCCGATCCGGCCCGTTTCCAGGTGCTGCACGACGAACCCGGACTGACCCTGCTGCACGTGGTGGTGCGCCCGGGCTTCATCTCGCCTCCGCACGACCATCGCACGTGGGCGGTGATTGGCGTGTACAATGGACAGGAAGACAATAGTTTCTACAAATTGATCGGTGACTCGCGCGCGATCGAACCGGCGGGCGGACGCAGCGTCGGCGAGGGCGAGATTCTGACGCTGGGTACTGACGCGATCCATCGTATCGCGAATCCGCGCAGCGACGATTTGGTCGCGCTGCACGTCTACGGGCGCAACGTGCTCAAGATCGATCGCAGCGCGTGGGATCCGGTGACGATGCGTGAGCGGCCGTACGTCGCCAGGACCGACAACGTGGTCAGCGAATAGCGCCCGCGCGCCGGCGCGCATGGAACGCATTTCCACATCAGCGTCATCCTGTTAGCCTTGCGGCGCATCAGGGAGGTGTGGGAGTTGGCAGAGAACGGGCAGCGCTCAGCGCGGATGGCGGCAGTCGCGGACGATCGGCGGGTCGCAGCACCGCTCAAGCGCGCGCCGCTCAGCGGATGGGGCCGTTATCCGCGCTGCCTCACCGACATCTACCGCCCGGAAAAATTCGCCGAACTGGCCGAACTGATCACCGCCGACCCGCATCAGCTGGTCGCGCGCGGCGCGGGCCGCGCCTACGGCGACGCGGCGCTCAACGCTCCCGGCCGCGTGATCGACGTAACCCGCTTCAACCGGATGCTGGCGTTCGACGACGCCACCGGTCTCCTGCGCTGCGAGGCGGGCGTGACGCTCGGCGACATCATCGACACGTTCAGGCCGCGCGGCTTTTTTCCCGTGGTCACGCCCGGCACGCGCTTTATCACGGTGGGCGGGGCGATCGCGGCCGACGTCCACGGCAAGAACCATCATCGCGACTCGTCGATCGCGGCGCATCTGGCCAGCGTCGACGTGATGCTTGCGTCGGGCGAGATCCGGCGCTGCTCATCCGGCGAGAACGCCGGCCTGTTTCACGCCACCGCCGGCGGCATGGGACTGACGGGCGTGATCGTCGAGGCGGAGCTCAAGCTGCGGCGCATCGCGACGGCGTGGATCGAAAGCGAGACGGTGCGCGCCGCCAATATCGACCACGCGATCGAAATCTTCGACCGCTCGGATCGGCTCTACGACTACTCGGTCGGATGGATCGATTGCGCCAGCGCGGCCAGCGCGCTCGGCCGTTCGGTGATCAACTTCGGCAATTTCGCGACGCTCGATCAGCTCGACGGCAAGCGCCGCGCCGCGCCGCTCAGCCTCAAGCCGCGCCGTTCGCTCAGCGTGCCGATCGATTTCCCGGGCTTCGCGCTCGGGCCGTTCACGGTCACGGCGTTCAACGAACTCTACTTCCGCACGCATCGCGATACGCCGCGCGCGCTGATCGATTGCGAGCGCTTTTTCTATCCGCTCGATTCGATCCGCGACTGGAATCGCGTGTACGGCGCCAGCGGCTTCGTGCAATACCAATGCGCATGGCCGATGGCCGAGAGCCGCGCCGGCCTGGTCGAGACGCTCGAAGCGATCGCGCGGAGCCGCCGCGCCTCGTTCCTGGCCGTGGTCAAAAAATTCGGCGCGCAGGACGGCCTCCTGTCGTTCCCGATGCCCGGCTATACGCTCTCGCTGGACTTTCCAATGCGTCCCGGACTGCGGCCGTTTCTCGATCAACTCGACGCGATGGTGCTCCAACGCGGCGGGCGGCTCTATCTGGCCAAGGACGCGCGGATGAGCCCCGCGATGTTCCACGCCGGCTATCCGCGGCTCGCCGAATGGCGCGCGGTCAAGGCCGCCGTCGATCCCAACAACCACTTCTCGTCGAGCCTCTCGCGCCGACTCGAAATGGTGCCGGTCTGATGGCCGCGGCGGCTCATCGGATCGCGCCGGGTGGTGCGCCGCGCGTGCTAATCCTCGGCGCGACCTCGCCGATCGCCCGCGCCCTCGCGCTGGAATACGCGCGCGGCGGCGCCGCGCTGTACCTGGCCGCGCGCGATACCGCCGAGGCCGCGCGTATCGCGCAGGATCTCGCCGTGCGCACCGGGGCCGCTGCGCAAGCCGGGCCGTTCGAGGCGAGTGATTCCGCCGCGCATCCCGAATTGATCAGGCGCGCGGCGGCGGCACTTGGCGGTCTCGACGGCGTCGCGGTGTGCTTCGGCGCGCTCGGCGACGAACCGACGGCGCATCACGACGCCGCCGCCGCACTCAAAATCATCACCGACAACTATACCGGCGCCGTGTCGATCCTGACGCTCGCCGCCGATCATCTCGAAGCTCAGCGGTCCGGCTTCATCATCGTGATCGGATCGGTCGCCGGCGAACGTGGACGCCCGCGCAATTACATTTACGGCTCGGCCAAGGGCGCGCTCGCACTCTTTACGCAAGGGCTGCGCGCGCGCTTCGCCCGCACGCCAATTCACGTGATGACGGTGATTCTCGGCACGGTCGACACGCGGATGACCTGGGGCCGCGAAGGCGCCTTCCTGACCGTCGCACCCGAGCGCGCCGCCACGATGATTCATAAAGCGTGGCGCCGCCGCGCCGAGGTCGTTTACGTGCCGTTTTTCTGGCGCTTCATCATGGGCGTAATCAAGGCGATTCCCGAGCGCTTCTTCAAACAGCTCAAATTCTGACGCGCCGCGCTCCGCCGCCGCCCGGCGCCAGGAAAGGGCGCTAAAGCCGGTCTACAAACCGTTCAGACCGGTCGTGATTCGGAGCGGGAATATGACGAAACGGCGCTGAAAACTGATTTGACCAGAAGAAGCCGACCGGTCAAACTGACTCGCATGACTGTGTTCGCCATCATCAACGCTAGCAATCCGGTCGCTCTGTCAACCGCGATCATAGGCACTTTTCCTGGCGATTATCTTCAAATATCACCGACTGAATGGCTGATTGCGACGCGTGGTGCGACAGCTAAGGACGTGTCAGACAGGCTTGGAATAACTGAAGGAACCAGCGGTTCGGCAATCGTTTTCACGACTGCCGGATATTTTGGGCGGTCTTCAAATAATGTCTGGGAATGGCTGACCGCGAAAATAGCCCAACCTTAAAAGATGGCGAACGAACGAACAGATGCGCCCCCGTCAGGCTTTCCCGACGTTACGCCGCCGCGCGATCCCATGACCGACTACAGCTTTACCCTACAAGCGGTGATGGAGTTGCAGAAGACCATCGGAGGACTTACCGAAGCGGTTAATACTCTAAAAACGCAAAGCGAGAAACAAGGGACAAAACTTGAATCCATCAGTCAACGCGTCTACGCGGCCACGGTCGTCGTGATGATCGCTGTCCCAGTTATCGCCTTTCTTGCCAATTGGTTCGCTCCAACAATTGTCGCGGCGCTCCACCTGCCTCCCGCGAAATAATTGACTTCGTATCGCGTGTCTTAGCTTTCCATCCTCAGCGTCTGAATTCGTCCAGGATCTCCGTGCGCTTGACGGCGCGCGGCGCGGCGCACTACTTGTGAAGCTCGGCCAGGTTACAAAGTCGGGTTAACGAATCCAATTTGAATCGAGGCATCGCAATGGCACAACTTCAGGAGCGTATTTACAAGATCAAGTATCCCGGCGCGGTCGACGCCGACGGCCATATTCTCGAAGCCGCCGATTGCTGGGAGCAGTACTGCGAGGCGAAGTACAAGCCGACCGCAATCCGGGTCAAGACCGACGCGGAGGGCTACCAGTACTTCGAAATCAACGGCACTCCGTCCAGGGTCTCGCGCCGCGGCCAGCCCTTCAGCACGATCGGCAACATGGGCAAGGTGACGCGAGAGCACGGCTCGGTCAACCTGCGCCTCAAGTATGGCGACGAGGTTCCGCTCGGTGCGATGGACGCGAAAGATCGCGTGCGCCGGCTCGACCTCGAGGGACTCGACGCCGCGATCATCTATCCGAGTCTGGGCCTTAGCTGGGAAACCGAATGCGACGACGCCGCCTATGCGCAGGCGATGACGCGGGCCTATAACCGCTGGCTCATCGATTGGTGCGCGGACACCAGTGACCGGCTAATTCCGGTCGCGCATCTGTCGCTGGGCGATCCGGCCGCCGCGGCCGCCGAACTCGAGCGCGCGGTCAAGGCCGGATGCAAAGGCGGATGGGTCGTGCAGTTCGTCATGAACGGCAAGCCCCACGCCCATCCGGACCACGACGTGCTGTTCGCCAAGGCCGAGGAACTCGGCGTGCCGATCGGAATCCATCCGTCGCTCGAACCGCAATGGGCGCTGCCCGGCCGCTACAAGCTCGACTACGTCCGCAAGCAGCCGTTCTTTCTCAACGTCACGGCCTCGGACTCGATCCGCCACGCGCTGGTCAGCTTCATGGAGTACGGCACGTTCGAGAAATTCCCCAAGCTCAAGATTATCATCCTCGAAGTTGGCGCCGGATGGGCCAGCTACTGGCTCGACCGGATGGACGCGGTCTACGACACGGTGATCGGGCGCACGCTGCCGATCAAGCGCAAGCCGAGTGAGTATTTCAGGCGCAACGTCTGGATCTCGGCCGATCCCGATGAGCATTCGCTGCCCGCGATGATGCAGTTGTGCGGCGAGGACCGCTTCTTCTGGGCCTCCGATTTTCCCCATCCGGACCATACCGGCGACTACATGGAGGAGCTCGAGGAATTGGCCGACAAGCTGCCCGAACCGGCGCGGGCGAAGATGCTCGGCGACAACGTCAGGCGGGCCTACAATATCGCCGGATAGGGCACGCGATCGCGCAGCGCCGCGGCGATCGCGGCCGAAACGCGCGGCAAATAAAAAAGGCCCGCGGGCGGATGCCTGCGGGCCTTTGGTTTCAATTGTAGCGCGCCCGGCTAGCCAACGCTCCAGGTGTCGCCGCGCTTGAGCAGCGCCGCCAGATCGCCCGGTCCCTGCTTGGCGCGCGCGTCCTGCAACTGCTGGTTGATCGCACCGTCGAAGGTCGGCCGCGAGGTCGCGTAGAACACCCCGATCGGCGTCGGCAGCGGCGCCTCGAAGTTCGCCAGCATGAAGGCCAGCGCCAGGTTGGTCTCGTCATGCACCACCAGATCGTCGGCCGTCACGCCGTTGCCGAGCGCCACGACTTCGGCCCGCTGGCCGTTCATGCGCACGCCCTGGTCGCGATTTTTGCCGAAGATTAGCGGCTTGCCATGCTCGAGTACCAGTTGGTGATCGGCCTTGATCGCCTTGTCGCTCAGATCGTTGAACGCCCCGTCATTGAAGATATTGCAGTTCTGCAAAATCTCCAGGAAGGCCGCGCCGCGATGCGCATGGGTGCGCTTGAGCATGTCGCCGAGATGTTTCTGCTCGACGTCGACCGTGCGCGCGACATAGGTCGCACTGGCGCCGAGCGCCAGCGTGATCGGGTTGAAGGGAAAATCCACCGACCCGGCCGGCGTCGACTTGGTCACCTTGCCGACTTCCGAGGTCGGCGAATACTGCCCCTTCGTCAATCCGTAGATGCGGTTGTTGAAGAGCAGGATGTTCAGGTCGACGTTGCGGCGCAGCGCGTGGATCAGATGGTTGCCGCCGATCGAGAGCCCGTCGCCGTCCCCCGTTACCACCCACACGTCGAGGTCCGGACGGGTGACCTTGAGGCCGGTCGCCACGGCCGGCGCGCGGCCGTGGATCGTATGGAACCCGTAGGTGTTCATGTAATAAGGGAAACGGCTCGAACAGCCGATCCCGGAAATGAAAACGATATTCTCGCGCGGGATGCCGAACTCAGGCATCACCTTCTGCACCTGGGACAGAATCGCGTAATCGCCGCATCCCGGACACCAGCGCACTTCCTGGTCGGAGACGAAATCCTTGCGTGTCAGAGCGGTAGCCATTGCTCTCTCAGCCCTCCAGTGCCCGCGTGATCCGGTTGGTCAGCTCGCTCACCTTGAACGGGCGCCCCTGGATTTTGTTGCAGCCGATCGCGTCTATCAGATAGTCGGCGCGCACCAGCTTGAGCAGCTGCCCCATGTTCATTTCAGCGATCATGACTTTTTTGAATTTGCGCAACTGCGCGCCGAGATCGCTCGGCAGCGGATTGAGATAGCGCAGATGGATATGCGACACGCCCTTGCCCTTGTCGCGCATCTGGGTCACCGCCTCGCGCAGCGATCCGTAGGTCGAACCCCAGCCGAGCACCACCAGGTCGCCGCCGTTCGCGTCGCCGTAGATCGACGTCGGCGGGATGTCGCGGGCGATTCCCGCCACCTTGCGCGCCCGCGTGCGCACCATCAGTTCATTGTTGGCCGGCGAGTAGCTGATATTGCCGGTCACATCCTCGGTCGAGAGTCCGCCAATGCGATGCTCCAGGCCGGGCGTGCCGGGCACCGCCCACGGCCGCGCGAGCGTTTCGCGGTCGCGCATATAGGGCATAAAGCCGTTGGGATCGGTCGCCAGCTCGACCTTGATCGGCGCCAGCTTGTCGGGGTCGGGCAGCAGCCACGGCTCGGAGCCATTGGCGAGCTGGCCGTCGGTCAACAGGATCACCGGCGTCATGTAGGTCACCGCGATCCGTACTGCCTCGTACGCGCAGTCGAAACAATCGGCCGGCGTCGACGCCGCGATCACCGGAATAGGCGATTCGCCGTGCCGTCCGTACATCGCCGTCAGCAGATCGGCCTGTTCGGGCTTGGTCGGCATCCCAGTCGACGGCCCGGCGCGCTGGATATCGGCGATCACCAGCGGCAGTTCGGTCTTGACCGCCAGGCCAACCGCTTCGGCCTTCAGATTCATTCCGGGCCCGGAAGTCGTCGTGATCGCGATCGCGCCGCCAAACGCCGCACCGATCGCCGCGGTCACGCCGGCAATTTCATCCTCGGCCTGGAACGTGTACACGGGAAAATTCTTGAAGCCCGCCAGATCGTGCAGCACGTCGCTGGCCGGCGTGATCGGATACGACCCCAGAAAGAGCGGACGCCCCGATTTGACCGCCGCCGCGACGAAGCCCAGCGCCGTCGCGCTGTTGCCGGTGATGTTGCGGTAGAGCCCGGGCACGATGCGCGCCGGCCCGACTTCATAAGAGCTGGCGAACATCTCGGTGGTCTCGCCGTAATTGTACCCGGCCTTGAGCGCCAGCAGGTTGGCGTTGAGCAGCTCCGGAGTCTTCTTGAAGCGCCCCTCGAGCCAGCGTTCGGTGCTCGCCACCGGCCGCTGAAAGAGCCACGAAAGCATCCCGAGCACGAACAGATTGCGGCAGCGGAAGACCGCCCGATTGTTCAGGCCGGTCGAATGCAGCGCGTTGTTGGTCAGCTTGCTAACGTCGATCTGGAAGAGCTGGTACTTGTCCAGCGAATGGTCGGTCAGCGGATTTTTGGCGTAGCCAGCGCGTTTGAGGTTGGCCTCGCTGAAGGCCTCACGATCGACGATCAGCACGCCGTTGGGCGGCAGGTCGTCGAGATTGGCCTTAAGCGCCGCCGGATTCATCGCGACCAGCACGTTCGGCTCGTCGCCGGCAGTGAAGACCTCGCGGCTCGAAAAGTTCAGTTGAAATCCGCTGACGCCGGCCAGAGTGCCCGCAGGGGCCCGGATCTCGGCCGGAAAATCGGGCAGCGTCGCGATGTCGTTGCCGGCCATCGCGGATTCGGCGGTGAACTGCATCCCCGCCAACTGCATGCCGTCGCCCGAATCTCCGGCGAACCTGATTACGACGCTGTCGCGCCGTAGGCCCGGTTTGGCAGCGGAGCCGCCCCCGCCCAGGCCGGAGGACTCGGCGGCGTGTCCGGCCGCCTCAGGTGGTAGAGCCATGGTCGATCAATGCTCCTTATGCGCGAAAAATCCTTGGTAGCGAGCGCCATGCTTCGCTATCAAAGACGAATAAACTTGATGTCAATAGAAAACTATAGCCAATGAGCCCCGTAAGTGAAAGGGTCGCGACGGCCTTCCGCGACCGCCTCAACGCACCTTGAATTCGCGAAATTCATCCGCGAATTCGCCCCACTCCTCGCTCACCTCGTCGACCCGCGCGTGCGGCGGTCCCTGGCGCACCCACGCCGCGAACTGCGCGAGGCCGAAGCGCCGGCCCTCCGCGACGATCTCGACCGTGCCGTCGGCCAGGTTGCGCGCCCATCCGCCAAGCGCCCGCGTCCGGGCCTGATCCGCCGCCGCCACGCGATAGCACACTCCCTGCACGCGGCCCGAAACGATCAATCGCACGCGCGCCCGATCGGCCGCGCCGCTCGCGGGCGACGCTTGATCCGATCGCTGGCGATCCGCGTGAACCTCAGCGGCTCGGCCACGCCCCGATCGATCGCGCGGATCGCTCACGGCTCACCGCCGGCGAGGAGTTTCATAAAGGCCTCTTCGTCGAGTGTCTTGACGCCCAGTTCGCCCGCCTTGCGCAGCTTCGATCCGGCCTCCGCGCCGGCCACCAGGTAGTCGGTCTTGCGGCTGATCGCGCCGGTCACCCGCGCGCCAGCGGCCAGGATTTTCCGCTCGGCCTCGTCGCGGCTCAGCGCGGCCAGCGTCCCGGTCAGCACAAAGCTCTTGCCGCGCAACCCGGCGCGCCCTTCGGCCGGTTCCGGCGGCGGTTCGATCTTGAGTTGTGCGGCCAGCCGCTCGACCGCCTGACGATTGCGCGGCTCGGCGAAATATTCGGCGATACTGCGCGCGACCTCGTCGCCGACATCGCGCACGCCGCGCAACTCGTCCTCGCCCGCCGCCATCAGCGCCTCGATCGTGCGAAAACGGATCGCGAGCTGGCGCGCCGTATGCTCCCCAACGTGCCGGATACCGAGTCCGTTGATCACGCGATCAAGGGTCGTCGGGCGCGACCGCTCGATCGCGTCGATCAGGTTCTGCGCGCTCTTGTCGGCCATCCGCTCGAGCCCGGCCACCTGCTCGCGGCTCAATCGGTAAAGATCATCCAGCTCACGCACGATTCCCCGCTCGACCAGTTGCGCCACCAGCTTGTCGCCCAGCCCGTCGATATCGACGCCGGCCTTGGAGGCGAAATGGCGAATCGACTCGCGCATCCGCGCCGGGCAGTTGGCGTTAACGCAGAAGTAGCCGACCTCGCCCTCCTCATGGACGATCGCGGCGCCGCACACCGGGCATTGCGCCGGCATCGTGAATTCCTCGGCACGCGGAAGCGCCGGCCAGGTCACGCGCACCACGTAGGGAATCACGTCACCGGCCCGCTCGATCAATACGGTGTCGCCAACGCGCACGTCCTTGCGCCGGATTTCGTCCAGGTTATGCAGCGACGCGTTGGCGATCGTCACGCCCGCCAGCGCCACCGGCGCGAGCTTGGCCACCGGCGTCAACGATCCGATCCGCCCGACCTGCACGGCGATCTCGCGCACCACCGTCTCGGCCTGCTGCGCCTTGAACTTGTAAGCGATCGCCCAGCGCGGCGATCGCGAGACCTCGCCAAGCTGGTTTTGCAACGCGAACGAATTGACCTTTGCGACCACGCCGTCGGCCTCGTAGTCGAGCCCATGGCGCCGCGCCGTCAGATCGTTCCAGTACGCGATCACCTCCGCCACGCCGGCGCAGATTCGCGTGAGCGGATTGATCCGCAGTCCGAGCGCCTTGATACCCTGCAGGAACTCCCACTGCGAGCGGTACTCGAGGCCCTCAATTAGGCCCGGCGAATGGCAAAAGATATCCAACGGACGCGCCGCCGTAATTTTCGGATCGAGCTGGCGCAGCGAACCCGCCGCCGCGTTGCGCGGATTCGCAAAGGCGGGCTCGCCGGCGCGCGCGCGCTCCGCGTTGAGCCGCTCGAACGCGTGGCGCGGAAAGATCACTTCGCCGCGCACCTCGAGCAGTCTGGGCAACGCGCCGCGCGTGGGCTTGGTTAACTTCAATGGGATACTGCGAATCGTCCGGATATTCGCCGTGACGTCTTCGCCGTTGACCCCGTCGCCGCGCGTGGATCCGGCCGTCAGCCGCCCATCCTCGTACACCAGTTCGATCGCCAGGCCGTCGAGCTTGACCTCGGCGACGTACTCGACCTCGGCCTCGTCCTTCAGAAACCGCTTGATCCGCCGATCGAACTCGGTCATCTCTGCGGCGTCCATCGCGTTGGCCAGCGAGAGCATCATCCGGCGATGCACCACGACGCCAAATTTCTCGCTCGGCGCGGTACCCACCCGCTGGGTCGGCGAAGCGGCCGTCGCCAGCGCGGGATAGTCGCGCTCGAGCGCTTCGAGCCGGCGCATCAGAAGATCGTATTCGGCGTCGCTGACTTCGGGATCGTCGAGTGCGTAGTAGCGATAGTTGTGGCGGTCGATCCGCGCGCGCAACCGCTCCGCTTCCGCTTGAAGTTTGATCGAGGCTTTAGGCATGGAGCCGCCGCGCGGAGCTTCGCGCCGATTCGGCAATAGTCAGTGAATAGCCACTACCGGCGCGATCAGTTCCGGCTGTAGCCCATCGCGTCGAGGAAATCATCGAGCGTGGGAAACCGCATATACATATTATGCCGCTTCTGATTGCCGATCGTGCTCGACGATTCCGACGAATAGGCGTGTCCCGGATAAACCACGGTCGCGTCGTCGAGATTCTTGAGCGTCGTGTTCAGGCTGTGATACATCGCCGCCGGATCCGACCCTGGCAGATCGACCCGCCCGCACGCATTGACGAACAGCGTATCGCCCGAGATCAGGTTGCCCTCGACCAGGAAGCATTGCGAGCCCGGCGTATGGCCGGGCGTATGCAGAAACTTGATCGGCACGTCGCCAATCTTGAGCACGTCGCCCGCCGCCACCTTGACCAGATCCGAATCGCTTAGGCCCGCGACTTTTTTCACGCCCTCGGCCTCTTCCTGATTGACGTAGACCTTGGCCTTGATCTTTCCGATCATGTCGGCCGCGCCCTGGATATTCTGCCCCATCATCGATCCGCCCAGATGGTCCTGATGGTAATGGGTAATCAGGATCTGCTCGATCTCGTAGCCTTCCTGGCGGGCGAAATTGATAATCGCGTCGACGTCCCACGCCGGGTCGACCGCCGCCGCCTTATGCGTCGCGGGGTCGCCGATCAGGTAGACGAAGTTCGCCATCGGACCGATCTGCGCCTGGCGCAAATATATTTTCTCGATCGCCATCTTGCTCCTCGATACTCAGTCGAATTCGCGCTAGCCAGTCCAGTTCCCGCTCCCGGGATCAATGTTTTCCGGCACGCCCGATTCCCGCTGCACCAATCGATTTCCATCGCCGCGCGCCGGCGTCAGGCTTTGCCGCTCGTCGGCGAACCGCCCGCGCTCTTGCGCTGCGCCGCATGGGCCGCGCGCGGATCGATCCGCAGGCCGCGATCCCACAGATATTCCGGCTCGCCCAGGCGCCTGGCCACCCATCGCGACTGCACGAACAGATGGTCGCTCAGGCGATTGACGTACTTGAGCAGCCGATCGTTGAGCCGTTCGCCGCGTGCCAGTTGCCAGCCCACGCGCTCGGCCCGCCGGCATACCGTGCGCGCCTGATGGAGGAAAGCGTTGAGCACGCCGCCGCCCGGAAGCGTGAACGAGTTGAGCGGCTTAAGCTCCTTCTCCATCCGGTCCATCTCTTCCTCGAGTTTTTTCACCTCCGCCGCGCTCATCCGATGCATCCCCTCGTATTCGGCGGGCGGCGGCGTGGCGAGCTCAGAGCCGACGTCGAACAGTTCGTTCTGGATCCGGCGCAGACTCTCGGCGTACCAGGCGTAATCCTTGCCCAGGCGCCGCTTGTAGCCGGGCAGGAAGGTGCGAACGATGCCGACAATCGAATTGAGCTCGTCGACCGTGCCGTAGGCCTCCAGGCGTCCGCTCTCCTTGGGAACGCGCGCGCCGCCGACCAGCGCGGTCAGCCCCTGGTCGCCGGTACGGGTGTAGAT
>DATLRA010000147.1:0-4908 GCA_035534935.1 Binataceae bacterium (SeqCode) | reverse complement strand
GATCGCCCAGGCGCCCGCGCAGCACCGCGGCCTCGCGGATCAGCTCGGAGAGGTCGTCCTTGCATTGCTCGCTAACCCGTTCGTCGCCGCGCAGCGCCTGCTCGGCCGCGCGATGCTCGTCGCGCAGGGCGGCCAGCGTGGCGGCACTCGCGCCGTCGTCACCGTTGAGTTCGCGGGCCAGGCGGGCGTTGGCCTCGGCGCGTGCGGCGCGGGCCGCGGTCGCGCGGATTTCCAGTTCGGCCAGCCGCACCGTGAGGTCCGGTTCGAGGTCGGCGATCGCGTCGAGGCGGCGGGCGAGAAAGGCTCGCGAGCGGGCGCGCTCGTCGAAGGCGGCGCGCAGATTGTCGAGTTCGCGGCGCGCGGCCGAGAGCTCGTCGCGCGCGATCGCCAAGGCCGTCGCGTTCGTGTCGGCGTCGGCCTGGGTGTCGGTGCTCGCGATCGCCGCGGCCGCCGCTTCGTCGCGCAGGTCGAGTTCGCGCGCCGATTGGGCGCCGAGTTCCGCGTGCAGTTCGATCAGCCTGCGCCCGGCGGCGAGCCGTTCGAGTTCGCCCAGCTCGGCGCGAATCAGTTTGTAGGCCTCGGCCTTTTTGGCTTGCCGGCGGGCGAAGTTGAGTTGGCGCTCGATTTCGGCCAGCACGTCGTCGACCCGGGCCAGGTTCTCCTTGACCCGTTCGAGCTTGCGTTCGCTGATTTCCCGCCGGCCCTTGAACAGCGAGAGTCCGGCCGCCTCTTCGACCATCGTGCGCAGTTCGGCCGGCTTGGCCTGGATAATCTCCTCGATCCGGCCCTGTTCGATCAGCGCGTAGCCGCGGCTGTGAATCTGCGCGGCCATGAAAAATTCCGTGATGTCCTTGAGCCGGCAGGGAATCTTGTTGAGCAGGTATTCGGATTCGCCCGAGCGGTAGACCCGGCGGGTCACCGCGACCTCGGCCAGCGTGGCGTAGGGTTCGGGCAGGATCGCCGACTCCTCGGCCTCGAGCAGCAGCGTGACCTCGGCCATCCCGGCGGCCGGATTCGAGTCGTTGCCGGCGTAGATCAGATCCTCGGCGCTCTTGCCGCGCAGGCGCGTCGGGGCCTGTTCGCCGAGCACCCAGCGAATCGCGTCGACCACGTTGGATTTGCCGCAGCCGTTGGGCCCGACCACGGCGGTCACCCCGGGGCTGAAGCCGATCAGGGTCGGTTCCAGAAATGACTTGAAGCCGACTAATTCAAGGCTCTTGAGCCGCATTCTGCCATCGCCTCCACCACCTCACCGCCCATCCGAGGATATCCCACGACCCCGCAGGGGGGTCAAGACTTATCCAACCAGTCGTAGGCCACGGGCTTCCACAGGCCCCTCATAATGTGGTCGCGGCACCTGTGGAACAAAATTCGTATTTTCTTCGCCAGATCGATCCGTAATCCCTAGCGCGGCCGGCTCACGATAACATGCGCCAGGGTGCGCGCGGGGCGGTCCTCAGGTGACGCGCGCGCGCACCGACCGTCAATCCGGCAGCAGTTCAGTATTCCAGTAGGCGGTATCGACGGTGGTCAGGAACGGCATCCATTCGCGATAGCGCTTGAGGCTGAACATCTCGGTGCTGAACGGAGTCCATTGCGGGCGTTGCGGCTTGCGCACCAGCGGCATCCCGGCTTCGTCGGGATTGCGCCCGCCCTTGCGCCGGTTGCAACTATGACACGAGCAGACGACGTTTTCCCAGGTCGACATGCCGCCGCGCGAGCGCGGGATGACGTGGTCGAGGTTGAGGTCGGTGCGCGGCAGGCGCCGGCCGCAGTATTGGCAGGTATTGTTGTCGCGCGCATAGATATTGAAGCGCGAAAAGCGCACGTGGCGCTTGGGCACCCGCTCGTAGGCCGTCAACAGAAGAACCCGCGGCACGCGGATAACGCCGCCGATCACGCCGACCCGCTCATGATGACGCTCGATAGCGAGGTCGCGCCAGCTCTCGAAGTCGAAGATCCGGTACTGTTCGTCGACCGCCCGGGCGACCCCCTGGTAGAGCAGGGCAAAGGCGCGCTTGACCGACGTGACATGGACAGGGAGGTACGAACGGTTGAGCACCAGAACCTTGCTGTTGAGCAGGTTGGCGCCCGCCGGATGCGCTATCAGGTTTTCTCCTGACGCTAACATACCAAGACAATCAACGGCATGCGGGGGCTCAAGTCAAGGCGGTCACGCCCACTTAACGAATGCGGACCGCACCGCGCCCGGCCTCACCTTGCGGAAAATGCACCTGCTCCGTATGATTCAGATAAACGCGGGCCGACCCCACCTCGGCTCGGAGCAGACTCCACTTGGAACGCCGTCAACCTTTGCCGCCCGACTCTCCGCCGCATCGCCGCGGAGTCATCGGGATATGCCGCGATCGCGCGCGCAGGGCCATGGTCGGCGCCGTGGCCCGCAGGACAAGCGCATCTTGAAACGGGAAATCATCATTAATGCCGCCACGGTCGAGACGCGCGTCGCGCTGCTCGAAGACGGCATCCTGACCGAGTTCTACCTCGAACGCGGCGAGCGCCGCGGCCTGGTAGGAAATATCTACAAGGGCAAGGTCACCCGCGTGCTGCCCGGGATGCAGGCGGCGTTCGTCGATATCGGACTCGAGAAGGCGGGCTTCCTGCACGTCTCGGATTTTTACGACGACGTCGAGGGCCTCGGTTCGGCCGCCGAAGTGATCGGCGAAGAGGACGTCGAGACCGAACCGCATGACGGCGAACCGCTGATGGCGGTCGATTTCGACGACGCCGAGGCTGACGGCGCCGCTGAGGGCGCCGACGGCGCGAGCGCCGACGACGAGGGCGGCGGTGCCGGCGAGCCGGCCGGACGTCCGCAGCGCGGCGGCCGCGGTCGCGGGCGCGGTCGGCGCCCCGAGCGGCGCGTGCGCCTGCCGATCGAGCAGCAGCTCAAGCGCGGCCAGGAAATTCTCGTCCAGATCGCCAAGGAGCCGCTCGGTACCAAGGGCGCGCGGCTGACTTCATTTGTTTCGATTCCGGGGCGCCATCTGGTCTACACGCCGACCAGCAACCATATTGGCATCTCGCGCCGCATCGAGAGTGCGCAGGAGCGCGCGCGGCTGCGCGCGGCGGTCGCCGAAGTGCGGCCGGCGCAGGGCGGCCTGATCGTGCGCACGGTCTGCGAGGGCGTGAGCAAACGCGACATCCAGCGCGACTGCGCCTTCCTCACCAAGCTGTGGTCGTCGATCGTCAAGCTGGCCGAGACCAGTCCGCCGGCCTCGCTGCTCTACAACGACCTCGACGTCGCCCTGCGCATCATGCGCGACCTGTTCTCGAGCGAGGTCGATCGGCTGTGGTGCGACGAACCGGCCACTTACGAGCGAATCGTCGAGTTCATGCAGAACTACATGCCGCGGCTGCGCTCGCGCATCGCATTGTACGAGGCCGAGGAGCCGATCTTCGACCACTTCCACCATCTCGAGCAGCAGATCGAACGCGCGCTTGAACGCAAGGTCTGGCTCAAGTCGGGCGGCTACCTGGTCTTCGATCAGACCGAGGCGCTGATCGCGATCGACGTTAACACCGGACGCTTCGTCGGCAAGCGCAACCAGGACGAGACCGTGCTGCGCACCAACCTCGAGGCGGCCGAAGAGGTCGTGCGGCAACTGCGTCTGCGCAATATCGGCGGCATCATCATCATCGATTTCATCGACATGACACGCGACGCCGATCGCAAGCGCGTCACCGAAGTCCTGGGACAAGCGCTCAAACGCGACAAGGCGCGCAGCTCGATGCTGAAAATTTCCGAGCTCGGGCTGGTCCAGATTACGCGCAAGCGCACGCGCGAAAGCCTCGAGGAGCTGCTCACCGAGCAATGTCCGAAATGCAGCGGACGGCGGGTGGTCAAATCGGTGGCGACGCTGGCCGCCGACGTCCTGCGCGGCATCCATCGCGCCGCCGGGCGCCATCCGCGCAGCGACCTGCTGGTGATCAAGGTCAACCCGGGAGTCGCGCGCTATCTCTACGACGTCGGCGCCAAGGACCTCGAAGTGCTCGAGGGGCGTCTCGGCATCAAGATCGTGCTGCGCTCGACCGAGTCGATCGAGGCGGGCGCCTTCGAGCTGGTCCAGGCGACCGTCGCCGCGTGACCTCGCGGGCAGTAGCCATTCGGCCGCCCCCGGTGAGTTATTAATTCTCTACAATCAGTAGAGTCGGCGCAGGTCGCTCCAAAGAGCCTTTGTTTCTCAAGGGCCATTTCGCCTCCCGCCAGTTCACCGCGGGCGAAACCTGGTTCGGCACTTTCTCGCGGCGCTAAAACGGTAGCCGTCAATGTCGCGCCGTATCGATCCTGATGGCCAGCGGGTGGACGATCCGGGCGCGGACGTTGCGGTACATCCGTACGGGCGGACCCGCGCGGGCGATCGCCGCACCGGCGGCACCAACTTGCGCGTGGCCAAGCGCGCGGGCGCGGCGTGCCGGCCGCCGGTATTGACCACGGCCCCGGCAATCTTCAAGCTGACGGTTCGACAGCGACCGCGGCCGGGCACCTATCTGAGCGGCGCTCGCAGACCGGCGCGGAGAGGTGGCCGAGTGGTCGAAGGCACCAGATTGCTAATTCTGTGCAGAGGGTTTTGCCAGATCAGGTCACACCATAGAACCCTAGTAAATCAAGGGTTTTTTCGCTTCTGACATCCTGCCAGATCAGCTCATTCGAGATCATGTTGGACACTTTTGGACACTTTTCGCAGCGCCAAAATGGTCTCTT
Organism: Binataceae bacterium (SeqCode); assembly: GCA_035534935.1. GTDB lineage: Bacteria > Desulfobacterota > Binatia > Binatales > Binataceae > JADMIL01. Next base: position 188 of record DATLRA010000147.1, on the reverse strand, counting down.
TCATTGGCGCGCCGTGCCCCTCCCGGCGGGCAAAATATCACATTAGCCGCGACGGCGGGGCGACCCAATCTGGAGTCGGTCCCCATCTTCGACACCGCATTCGCGGCGAAGTCACGATGCGTCAAGCAGAAGAAGTCTGCTATCATTTGCGAATTGAATGCTCTCTCGAGTAGCCCATGAGCTCAGCA
>DATLRA010000146.1:0-10714 GCA_035534935.1 Binataceae bacterium (SeqCode) | reverse complement strand
ACCCAGGGCGGCGGCGGCCTCGGTGATGTTCAAACCCAAAGGCTCGAGGCACGCACGCAAAACGACGCCTCCGGGGTGGGGTGGATTCTTCATGGTCATGGGTCGTTCTCCCTCTCTAGTGGTAATCGACTAAATCAACGTCCTCGGCCTGTCCCTCGGCAAAACGAAAAATCACCCGCCAGTTCGCTCGCACGGTCACAGACCAAAAGCCTTTCATCGGACCCTTGAGCGGGTGCAGCCGGTAAGCGGGCAAGTCCATGTGGGCCACTACGGGAGCGGCGTGAAGCGTCGCTAAAATATCGCGCAGCTTGCCAACATGTTCCGGGTTTACGCCACTCGGGTCTTCCTGTTCAAACAGCCGTCTCAATCCCCGATGGCGGATACTCTTTATCATCCCGAACTGTAACGCGCCACGTGGCGCATGTCAAAATAAACTGACGCAATGTTGTTGCGTTTGTTTACCCGCCGTGTGTCTCAAAGAGGGAAGGCTCCGAACGGGAAAATTTGCCAGGCTGTTTCTCGTCGAGCTGCTCGTTCTCAAAGCAGATCCACGGTCCATACGTCGTGCCGGGGAACGCCGGCAAGAAATTCGTGGACGCGCAGGGGCAGCCGGTTAAACTCCCCGGTAGCCGCTAAATTCCCATAATGACAATCCAAATTCCGGGAACCTTTTTGCCCACGTTGCCGTCCGGCATCCCGAGTTCCACCGCGCTCCCTTCAAATACCTTCCGTAGCATGACCCGACCCCCTGAGCAGAATCCAGCGCGCGGATGCTAATCTTGTAGATCGGCCAGCGGGACACCGGGCAAGTTGAGACCCGCTGCGATAGTATTGGGCATGAGGCGCGCGATGAAGTTTTTGCAGATCAAAGGACTCAAGTTGAGCCGCGAGGCGCGGGTCGGCAGCGTGACGGCGGTAATCGCGGCGCTCGCGCTGATCGCGTTTGCGGCGGGCTGGCACGTGAGCGGCGCGATCCTGCTGCTGGCGGCGGCGGCGCTGGCCGGGGCATTTTACGCGCTGGTCACGCGGCCGGCGCGCATCCCCAAGGACGCCGTACTGACGATCAAAATCGGCGACGATATGCGCGAGGACGTGCCGCGATCACCGATCGAGCAAATTCGCGGGCGCGGCGCGGTGACGCTGTACGACCTGCGGCGAGCGCTCGAGGCGGCGGCGGCCGACGTCAAGATCGCGGGCGTGATCGTGGAGATCTCGGCGCCGTCGATCGGGTTGGCGACCGCGCAGGAATTGCACGACCTGCTGCGCGCGATCGTCGCGGCCAAAAAACGTGTGGTTGCCGTGCTGGCGGGCGACAACGTGACCGTGCGCGACTATCTGATCGCGTGCGGCGCGGGCGAAGTCGTGATCAATCCGGACACCGCGATGATGATGCTGGGCGCGTCGGCGGGCGGCTTTTTCTTAAGCGGCGCGCTCAAGAAGATCGGCGTCGAAGCGCAGACGCTGCAATGGAAGGAGTACAAGGGCGCGGCGGAGATGTTCAGCCGCGAGTCGATGTCGGCGGAGTTGCGCGAGAGCCTCGAGGCGATCGTCGGCGACTGGAAGACGGTCATCGCGGGCCATCTGGCGGCGGCGCGCGGGATCGAGCCGGAGCGGGCGCGCGAGCTGATCGGGCAGGGCTTTGTGAGCGCGCGGACGGCATGCGCGGCGGGGCTGGCGGATCGCGCGGGCTACGGCGAAGAGGTGCGCGCGGAGTTCGATCCCGAGGGCAAGGAGAAGCCGTTCATCGGACTGGGCCGCTTCCTGCGGCATACGAGCTACGTGCGCGAGGGCGGTCCGCGGGCGCGGATCGCGCTGATCCACGGCATAGGACCGGTGGTCACCGGCGACGGCATGATGGCGGGTGAGTTCCTGAGCGGCGAGCGGACCGCAAACGAGATTCGCCATGCGGCGAATGACGACGAGGTCCGCGCGATCGTGTTTCGCGTGAACTCGCCGGGCGGATCGGCGGTCGGATCGGACCTGGTGTGGCGCGCGGTGCGCGAGGCGCAAAAGCGCGGCAAGCCGGTGGTGGTCTCGATGGGCGACGTGGCCGGATCGGGCGGCTACTACGTGGCGATGGGCGCCGACGCGATCGTGGCCGAGCCGGCGACGATTACCGGATCGATCGGCGTGGTCTATACCAAGTTCGTGCTGCACGCGCTGCTCGGGCAGTTGGGCGTGGCGATCGACGTGGCCAAGACCGACGAGATCAGCGACGTGATGTCGATCACGCGGCCGATGAGCGCGGGCGAACTGGCGCAGCTCAACGACGTGGTCGGCGAGCTCTACGGAAATTTTACCGCGAAAGTGGCCGAGGGGCGCAAGCTCGACGCGGCGCGGGCTGAGGAGCTGGCGCGCGGACGCGTCTGGAGCGGCGTGGCGGCGCATGCGCGTGGACTGGTGGACGAGCTGGGCGGCGTGGGCCGGGCAGTCGCGATTGCGCGGGCCAAGGCGGGAATCGAGGCGACGCAGGCGCACGATCTGGTGCGCTATCCGGCGCCGAACCTGCTCTCGGCGATCAACTTCGTGATGTCGCGAACGGAAGCGTCGTCAGATCTGTCGTGGCTCGGCGCGGTAGGCGCCGCCGCGAGCGGAATTCCGGCGCGCTGGATGCCGGCGCTGATCGGTCTGGCGACGCGCGGCGGGCTGATGCTGATCTGTCCGCTGATCGGATAGGTCGCCGCGCGCGGGGGCTAGCGGGCGAGTTCTTCGCGAATCGAATACATCTTCTGGCGCGCCTCGGAAATGTAGGCGTCGAGATTGTGCCGATGGTTGGCGAGCAGGCCGGTCTCGGAGCCGTCGAGCACGATCAGCGGTTTCATCGCGGCGGCACTGGCGAGTGGCGTGATAGTCTCGTCCATGAGCTGTTCGATCACCGGCTTGGTGGTCTCGGTCTGATGATACTCGCGGTTGACCGCGAGCATCATGTAGTAAATCACGTGCGCGTAGCCCTGGGCGTGATAAAAATAGTCATCATCGTTCCACGGACGGATCGGACCGCCGTCGGGCCGCCGGGTCATGTAGAGCATCGCATGGGCGTCGCCGAGCAGATCGCCCCAGGCCTCGAACAGAGTAATCAATTCGACGTTGCGCTGGTTGAGTTCGCGCGAGGTGGGCGGTGTGCTGTGGAGGCCGGCGATGTAGCGGCGCAGATGGGCGACGCCGTCGGCATACTTGTGCTCGGCCGACGGGAGCATCCATTTTTCCGCGTCGTTGCGGAAGTCGGTGTCGGCGATGACCAGGTTGGGATCGTACTCGTTGGATGAGATCTTGGTCAGGTCGTCCTTGAAGACGCGGGTCGACTCGCGCACCGCCATGATGATGCCGATCTGGCGCGAGGCGTTATTGTCGGCCATCAGGAGCGGACCCCAGATGATGAGATCGTTGGGGCGCCAGCCGAAGCCGGTATTGAGTTCGTGATCCATGATCGCGGCGAGCGTGCTCGCGTAGATTTCGCCGGGCGCGAAGGGCTTGCCCGGAGGAAAGGCCTGATCGGCGTCGAAGCCGAGGCGATCGTGATAAATCTGGCCGAAATGCAACCCGAGATTAATCGTGGCCAGCGCCACGAGCGCGGCGGCGCCGATAAGACCGATGCGTTTCAGGGACATGGGCCGATTGTCTCCCGGAGCGGCGGGGTGGGTAAAGTCACGGGCCGCATCCGGCGCTAGAGCCCCCCAGTCAGGCGTTGAAAGAGCGTGTCGCGGGCGACGGCGGCGGGCGCCATCAGGGGTAGCTCCTGGCGTGATTTGCCGTCGACCACCACGACCGCCGTGCCGATGCTCTGTCCGGCGGCGATCGGTGCGGCGATCGATGCAGGCAGGCGAAAATCGATGGTGAAGCCGGCTTTCTCATCGTCGCGGGCGGTGAAGACCGAGGCGTCTTCGCTCCATACCGGGCGGACCGTGCTGGCCGCGCCGTCGGTAACCGGCACCACGCGGGCGATGGCGTCGCCGCGACGGGCAATCTGGCGCATTTCGTAATCGGCGAAGCCCTGCGCCATCATGGTGGAGGCCGCGCTGAAGTTCTCCTCCTTGCGCGGCGAGCCGAGGACCACCGCGATCAGCCGCAGACCTGCGCGCCGGGCAGTGGCGACGACGTTGAAGCCGGCCTGATCGTAGAAGCCGGTCTTGAGCCCGTCGCATCCGGCGAACGTGCGCACCAGATGATTGGTATTGCGCAATTGAAAAGTACCGTTGCGGAACGGAGCGGTATCGGTCGCCGCCCAGCGCAGGAGGTCGGGATACTTCACCAGTTCGCGCGCCATCACGGCGAGATCGTAGGCGCTCGACACGTCAGGCTGCTGGCCGGGCGCGGGTGGCAGGCCGTGAACGGAATAGTAATGGGTGTCCTTGAGGCCGAGCGCCGCGGCGCGCTGATTCATCATCACGGTGAAGGCCTCGACCGAACCGCCGACGTACTCGGCCACGGCGACCGACGCGTCGTTGGCCGAATGAATCACGACGGCCTGCATCATCTCCTGGAGGCTGAAAGTTTCGTCCTCCTTGAGATAGACCTGCGAGCCGCCCATCTTCGCGGCGAAGGCGGAGGTGGTGACCTTGTCGGTGAGTTTGAGGCTGCCGTCGTGCAACTTTTCGGCGACGATCAGCATGAGCATCATCTTGGCCAGCGACGCGGTCGGCCATGGGCGATGCATGTCATGGTCGAAGATGATCGTGCCGGTGACCGGTTCCATCACGCAAGCGGTGGCATAGGGCGAGTTGAGCGCGGCGGAGTTCGCGCCGGCGGCGGACGCGGAAGATTTCGGCGCGCGCGAATGGCGCCGGGTAGCGGCGTCGGCGGCAACCGCGAAGACCGCCGGGGCGCATAGGGATGCGGCGAAGGCGACGCCGCCGCGGACGAAGCGCCGCCGGCTAATGGTGATGTCGGGCTTGCGGGCGTCCACTCTTTGTCGATCAATTCTTCGGCGATCAGTGAATCGAGTACGAAAGTTGAACCGGAGTGCCGTTGCGGATCACGCCGAGCGTGATGGACGATCGGCTGCCGAGGGTCGAGAGCATCTGCATCGCCTTGGCCGGATCGCCGACCGGCTGGCCGGAGACGTTGGTCAGGACGTCGCCGTCCTGCAGACCGATATTCTGGAAGATCGAACCGGGCTGAATTTCCGACAGGACGAAACCGTTCGCCGTACCATTCTGGAGATTGGGCACGGCGCGGATCTGGGTGAAGAGCTGAGCCATGTTCTGCATGTTGTGGTCGACCGCGGAACGATCGAGCGCGTAGCGGTTGGGGGCGATGCGGTGCACGCCGGCGGCAGCGGCCGTCGGCGGGAATCGACGCAGCATCGGGTTATGGTTGAAAGGGCGGCGCAATCCGCGCATCCGGAGCGGCGCGGGCAGGCCTTTGTAGTTCTGATCGGGAATGGCGGAATCGTCGTGCGGGATTACCAGCGCCACGTGCCGCCCGTTGCGATCGACGATTACGCGGTTGTGGCCGATCTGGACGAGGCGGCCGACGTCGGGAATCGTGTCGCCAAGCCGATAGAGCGACTGATCGCCGGCTTGCGTCTCGATAATCGCGAAGGGCGGCAGACCGCCGCTCAGATGGGAGGTGCCGAGCAGGGTCACGTTGAGATCTTCGGTTGCGACCGGCGCCGCTTCGGGTGCGGGCGCGAGATTGAAGACGTCGCGCTGGGCAATCGCCTGGTAGGTCGCACGCGAAGTCGCGGCGTCAAGGCCGGCCGAGCCGGCGGCGGTGCCGAGGGTCGTCGCGGGCACGACATCGGTCCCCATGCGCAGGCGAATCATGTCGCTCACGGCCAGCGCGGCGAAGTAGGCAATCGCCACGACCAGCATCGCATTGAGCGCGTACAGATATCGTTCGTGAAGATTGAACGTCATTCAGAACGCCGCCTCGGCGTCGTATGCGGTATCCGCGACCAGCCGCCCGATGTCGTAATTCCAGCGGCCCTTCCAATGCGCGATAAGCAGGCTCGCGGGCGAATGGCCGCTGCGCACCAGGTCGATCAGGCGCAACAGATAAATGCTCTCATCCTCGCCGCGCTCATTCAATGCCCGCTGGCGGGCGAGGCCAGTGGCGGCGATGTTGAGCAGTTCGAGGCCGAGATCCTTGAACGTAGCGCGCCCGGCGCGGGCCTCGAGGCCCATCTTATGGGCGTCGGCGGTCAATTGAACGCGCTCCTCGTAGCTCCAGCGCTTGACCAGGTCCCAAGCCGCGAGCAGGCAATCGTCGTCGTAGAGCACGCCCTTGAGGAGCGCCGGCAGCGCGAGCATCAGCGCGGGCGATTGGCTGTCGGCGGTGCGCACCTCGACGTATTTCTTGAGCCGGACCTCGATGAAAAGCGTGGTCAGATGGTTCGCCCAGTCGTCGAGCGTTGCGCGGTGGCCGTTCCAGCCATGCTCCATGAACTGGCGAAACGTGATGCCGGAGTCGGCGGTCAGGTTGAGATAGCGATGATCGCGCATCAGGAAATACATCGGCACGTCGAGCGCGTACTCCGCGTAATCCTCGAAGCCGGCGCTGTCGCCAAAGACGAAGGGAGGCACGCCGCAGCGATCGCGATCGGTGTCGGTCCAGATATGGCCGCGAAAGCTCTGATAGCCGTTGAGGCCGCCGTCGGAAATCGGCGAGTTGGCGAAGATCGCGTAGAGCAGCGGCACGATGCCCATGCTGAGGCGCAACTTGCGCATCGCGTCGGCTTCATCGGCGTAGTCGAGGTTGGCCTGCACGCCGGCGGTCTGCTTCATCATGCGCTGGCCGAGGCGCCCCTTGCGCGCCATGTACGGGTACATGATGTGGTAGCGGGCTTTCGGGAGGAGCTCGATTTCGTCGATGCGGCTGAGCGGCTGGATGCCGAGGCCAAGTACGGCGGCGCCGATTTGATGGCCAATCTCGATTAGCTGCTGGGCGTGGGCGGAGAACTCGCGGAGCGCGCAATGCACGTTGTCGCATTGCTCGCCGGAGAGCTCGATCTGGCCGCCAGGCTCGATGGTGATCGGGGCGCGCTCGCCGCGCAGCGCGATGATCCGGCCGTGCTCGTCGTCGGGCTGATAGCCGTAGCGATCGATCAGCCGGCGCATGATCTCCTCGACTCCGCGGGGGCCCGAAAAGGGCAGCGCCGTGCCACTGGGGACGCTGATCGCGACCTTCTCGTATTCCGTGCCGATGCGCCACTTATCCCGCGGTTTCGCGCCGCTTTCGAAGTAGCGGATCAACTCCTCTTTCTTTTCCAGCGGCTCGGTCATCTTGCTCATGCCTGACTTGCGGGTGGCGTTCGGCGTCCGGTTGCATCACAGGACTTTCGCCCCGATCGCGCGCCTATCATGGCTTCGCAAATCCGTTAAGGCAAGCCGCCGGATGGGCTGCGCTTGTCAGCCGCAAGCGGCTTGCTTAAGGTGGCCGCGCAGAGGCTTGGGCGATGGCGCAATGCGTGCTCGCGATCGATCAGGGGACGACCGGAACCACCGTGATGGTAATCGACGCGGGCGGCCGGATCCGCGGGCGGGCCTACGGCGAGGTGCGCCAGTTCTATCCGCGGCCCGGATGGGTCGAGCACGACGCCGAGGCAATCTATAAATCGGTGGTGGAACTTGGGCGGATGGCAATCCGGAAGGCGCGTATCCGCGTCGGCGACCTGGCGGCGATCGGAATCACCAATCAACGCGAGACCTTCGTGGTATGGGAGCGGGCGAGCGGCCGCCCGGTGCATCGCGCGATCGTGTGGCAATGCCGGCGGAGCGCGGAGATCTGCGCGGCGCTTGCGCCCCGCGAAGCCGAGGTCACGCGTGTCACCGGATTGCTGATCGATCCCTACTTCTCGGGAACCAAGCTCAAATGGCTGCTGGATCACGACCCGGCGATCCGCCGGCGCGCCGTGCGCGGCGAATTGTGCTTTGGCACGATCGACGCCTGGCTGATCTTCAAGCTGTCGCGCGGCGGCGCCTTCGTGACCGACTATACCAACGCGTCGCGCACGCTGATGTTCGACCTGGAACGGCGCCGATGGGATCCGGCGATGATCGAGATGCTGGGCGTGGCGCCGCGGATGCTGCCGACGCCAGTCGCCTCGCGCGGACCGCTAGCCGAAGCGGCGGCCGGTCTGTTCGGCGATCGCGCGGTGCCAATCGGCGCGAGTATTGGCGACCAGCAGGCGGCGTTGTTCGGGCAGGGCGCGGTACATCTGGGGGCGGCCAAGGTTACCTACGGAACCGGCGCGTTCCTGTTGATGCATACGGGCAGCGATCGGATCGTCTCGCACAATCGGCTGCTGAGCACGGCGGCTCTATGCGCGGCGGGCGACTCCGCCTACGCGCTCGAGGGTTCGGTCTTTACCGCCGGCGCGGCGGTGCAATGGCTGCGTGACGAACTCGGCCTGATTAAGAGGGCTTCGGAGACGCAGGCGCTGGCGCAAGGCAGTGGCGATCGCGGCGCGCCCTACGTGGTGCCCGCCTTCGTTGGATTGGGAGCACCGTATTGGGACAGCGGCGCGCGCGGCGCGATCTTCGGTCTGACCCGCGATACCACGCGGGCGGCAATCGTGCGCGCGACGCTCGACAGCATCGCCTACCAGGTTCATGACGTGCTGATCGCGATGGAGCGCGACAGCCGGCAGGTTATCCCGGAATTGCGGGTGGACGGCGGCGCGGTGGCCAACGACTACCTGATGCAGTTCCAGGCGGACATTTCGGGACGGCCGGTGCGGCGACCGGCGATGGCCGAGACGACGGCGCTCGGCGCGGCGATCCTGGCCGGGATGGCGGTGAAGCTGTGGCGCGGGGCGGGCGAGACGCGCGGGTTGCGCCGGACCGATCGGGTGTTTCGGCCGAAGATGCGGGCCGCCGAACGCGAACGGCTGCTGGCGGGATGGCGCGACGCGGTCGCGCGGACGATCAGCCGCGGTGCGAAAGATGCCTAAATCGCGCGATTATCCTACATACGGTAATGTTGAACGAGCACCGCTGCCGGGAAAAAAATCCCGGGCGCCCGATTGTTCCGAATATCTGATCGTTGGGTAGCAGATTAGCGCGCAGCGGGCGCGGGGCGGATGGTCGTGACGCGCAGGCCGTGCGAGGTCCAGCCGACGTCGAAGCCGACGCTGTCGCCCTCGTGCAACAGATCGATGCCGGGGGCGCGTCCGCCGATCGGTGCGCCGACCACGCTGACGAAGGGAAATTCGAAGCGGATCTCGCGCCCGCTATGGGAGCGGATGATGCCGCGGCCGCGGATCGCGTCGAGCAAGACGACCAGTCCGGTGTAGAAATTGCCGGGAAATTGGGCGCTATCGAATTCGTCGATCACGGCAGGTTACGCACGATGGGTTATGCGGGGGCGGCTGCGCGCGTTCGCCGCAGCCGCGATTTCGCCGACAGGCGCGGGCAAGATTCAGCCCGCCTCGGCGAGCAGGCGGTCGAGCTCGCCGCGCACTTCGAGCGCACGCAACTCGTCGTAGCCGCCGACGATCTTGCCGTTGATGAAGATCTCCGGGACGGTGCGGCGGCCGCCCGACAACTCGACCATCCGCTCGCGCAAATCGTCGTCGTCGGTGACATCGATTTCTTCAAACGCGACGCCTTTTTGTTTGAGCAGGGCCTTGGCACGCGTGCAAAACGGGCAGTAGGTGGTGGAATAGACCTGTACTTTGGCCACTGTTACTCCTTCTAAGTTTATTGTGCTGACGCGCGCGGCTTCCCGCAAGTGGCGTTGCTTTATATCCGCGGCATTTCAGAGTCTAAATAACGCGCGGCTGCGCAGACTTGCCCGCGTCCCATGCCCGCTTCGCCTGATTCACTCGTTTAATTTGGCCGCTTCGCCGGATTCGCATGTCGCTAAGCAGGTTGCGAGATTCTTCGCTGCGCTGAGAATGACGGAGCGGGCTTTGCGCAGAGACTCCCTAGCGGCGGTCGGGGTAGGCGCGCTTGAGGCGGGCGGGCGGTACACCGATCAGGAACAGCGACTTGATCAGCCACATGCGCACGATCGTGCGGACGAGACCGCCGTCGCGCCATCGGCGGGCCGAAGTGATCACCCGTGCGCGCGGACAGGCGATGCGGCCGAGGCGGCGCAGGCGGCGGGCGAAGTCGACATCCTCGCACAGGTCGATCGCGGGAAAGCCATCCATGCGTAGGAAGATATCGCGCCGGACGAACAGTGCCTGGTCGCCGGTGCCGGCGCGCGAGAGACGCGAGCGCAAGTTGATCGACGCCGCGACGATGCGGTAGGCGAGGCGGCGATCGTCGAAGGCCAGGTCGAAGCGTCCGCCGACCACCTGCGCATCGGCCAAGGCGGCGGCGATCGCGAGCGCGAAGTCGTGCGGTACGAGCGTGTCGGCATGCACGAAGGCGAGCGCGTTGCCGGTCGCGAGGGCGGCGCCGGCGTTCATCTGGCGCGCGCGCCCGCGCGGCGCCTCGACGAGGCGATCGCACAGCGGGCGGGCGATCGCGACGCCACGATCGGAGCTGCCGCCGTCGACCACGATGACCTCGGCGCCGGGTGCCCCGCGGCGTAGCGCGACGAGCGTGCCGGCGATCGCGCGCTCCTCGTTGAGCATCGGCACGATGACGGACAGATGCGGGCCGGGCATCGCGCGGCGGCTCAGGACGATCGCGGATTGATCGGAGCGGGGATGGCGGCGAGCGCGGGAAAGTCGCGGATATGGACGCGGCGTCCGCGGATTTCGAGGCGCCCCTGCTGGAAAAGCCGGATCGCCCAGGGATAGATGCGATGCTCCTCGGCGTGG
>DATLRA010000145.1:0-11535 GCA_035534935.1 Binataceae bacterium (SeqCode) | reverse complement strand
GGAGCAGCCCCCATTCCAGGGCCGACAACGCCTCGCGATGCGCCTTGCTCATGAAGAGCAGTTTGGGCGATGGAGTGAACTGGAAGGGCGCTCCGTTCAATCCAAAATGTTTGTAATACATGGCGCGTAAGCCTCATCGACCGCCGAGCGTGTCCGGAACCCCTGTCGCCGCGCCAGCCACCGCGAGCGGCTCTTGGCATTTATCGATCGGAGACATCGGGCAGGCGGCTCCCACTCTTCACGTCCAGCGTACCGGCTAGCCATCCGCCGAGGTCCGATCGACAACTGCTACCGGAAGAGTAAGCAAACCCTGCGCCACTGCTCGAGAGATCTCAAAACCTTGTGAATTTGCTGCTAAATCTGGCTTCGCGTGACGTGATCGTGACCTGCGTCTGAAGCGGACCCTTAGTCGCAATATGCAACAATTACCAATTTACACAGACCACGCCGCGTCGCTCGCGCCGCGCGTAGCCGAGCACGATCGCTCGTGATGGTACGTCTCCCGCGCGGTGACGCTGCGGCTGCCGCTCTCCGCCTGATTTCGCAGCGGGCGACGTCAGTGCGCACCGCTGAAAATTGCTCCGACCCAGCCGAACACATTCTGCAAGGCGTAGGGAAATTGTGCGCCGAGTAGCGTCAGGATCGGCACCACGCCAAAGGTCACCACCTGCAAGACAAAGCTGCTGTTCCAGTTGAGCTCGCCGGGCGCGCTGCCCGAGAGCATGCTGATCACCCGGTTGCGGTTCATCTGCACGAAAACCATGAAGATCACGGCCATGATCGTCAGCAGCACCGTCCAGCTCACCCACGCGATCGTATCGTGCCGCGGAAATGGATAGGTCGTCGCCGCCAGCATCATGGCGAGCAAGCCGGCGCCGGCGAAGACCACGAGGTTGCGGAGTTGCGGATATATCTGGCGCAGGAAATCGACCGTCCGGCTGGCAACGAACAGCTCGGCTACCGCGATCACCTGCGCGTCGGGATTGTCCGGAGCCTGGGCGGCCAGCGGGGTCTGCCCGAGCATCCGCCAGTAAGGTTCAAAGACGTCGAAGATTTTGCCCGCCAGCGCCGTCATCGCGCCTTGCAGCGCATGCTTGCCGGCGATCGCCGCGCTCCGCTCGCCGGCCGCCTGACACGCCAGCAGGCCGTTCAACGCGTACTCGGCCTCGACCACCAGCCCGGCCAGCGCGTTGCGCTCGGCGGCCACCCGAGTAGTCAAAGTATGGCCCGCGGTAGGCGCCGCGGACGGCGAACCGGCGGCCGGCGGCGGTAATTCGCGGATCAATTGGCGCGCCCGCTCGAGGCAGAATTCGATCGCAACAAGGCTGCTGGACGATTCGAACAGGCGGATTCGCTGGCGATCGGCGAGCGTCGGCGGCACGCTCGCCACGCGCAATTTCTCATAGGCGCCGCGCGTCGGATGAAAATAGAGCCGTTGCAGCAAGCGGCGCAGATCGATCCAGACAAAGACGAAGCGCACGAACAGCAACAGGAAGGCGGTATAAGCCAGGACCGCCACCAGCGTGAAGAACGCGCCAAATGCGGTTCCGTCGATCGTCCGGATGTCGTCGGGGAGAAAGTGAAAAAACAAAAAGACCAGCCACGGGAGCGCGAGCCACAGCGCCTGGTTCGGCAGACGCTCGGCCGCGCATTGGAGCATGGCGACCGCGCGCTGCTCATAACGGCGCGCCCCGGCAAACGAGCTGTGATCGTCGAACTGGCCAAAGAGATCGGGCATCACGCATTCCTCGATCAGGCTGAGCCGCATCAGTTCGCAGATGCTCAGCAGGAGCGTCGCCACGCCCAGGAACAGCAAGGGCTTGAGCGGCGAGGCCGCGTTGCCCAGATCGGCGGCGCGCACAAAATAAAAAATCGTCGTAATCGGATCCTCGCGCCAGATCGACAGCGCATACCAGATCGAAAGCCCGGCGCCGATCGCGCACGATGCCACTCTGAGCCACACGACCCACGATGCGTGGTTGCCCGACTGGCGCCATTCGCGGATCGCGCGAGCGCAGAGCACGACTGTGCCGAGCAGCGTAATTACGCCGACCGCGAGGATATAAAGCCCCGCCACAACCAGCGTCGCAACGCGTGGCGCCGACAGCACGCCGCCGAAGACGGCCTGGCGCCGCGAGAAGCCAAATACCGTATGCAGCGGCAGCAAGGCGACCGCCGTCGCCAAAACATACGCACTGACCAGCACCAGGTTGAGCGAGAGCAGGCAGAGGCGCCGTTCGAGCACGCCCGACGGATCCACGGCATCTTCGAGCAGCATCGCGATCCATCGCGGTCCCGTCACCGCGTGCCGGTCGAGCAAGCCATGGAACCATCCGAATACCGGCTCGCCAAGGCGATAGCGCCGCAGCATCATCAGATTCGGAATCAGGCAGATCAGGCTGATGGCGAGAAACGCGATTATAAACGATTGCGGATAGAGGCTCGGCCGCAGATCGATCGGCGCGCGGTTGGAGTCATCCGGGTTCTTCGCCCGCGTATAGAATATCGCCGGAGCTGGGACGATCGCCGCGTACCTGATCGGCCACAGGCCGTCGTTGCCGACGAGGCTGAGCCACAGCGGCGGACGCACCGGGGCGACCTGAAAAGGCGCACCGTACTCGAGCATATCCTGCTCATCGTTGAACAGCGCCAGGACCGCGTTGTAGACGCCCTCGTCCGAGCCATTGGCAAACTGTAACCGCCGCCCCCCTTTAGAAATAGGCGCCGTCCATTCCTGACCCATCGAAAACATCGAATAGGTTGAAAAGACCAGCGTGCCGGCCAGGTCGCGATTGTAATCCGAGTGCAGGTAGAGCAGATCGGCGGAAGTCAGGAACGGAATAGTGTCCGGGCAATGCTGGCGGATCTGGTGCACCAGGAAGAGCGTGTCCTCGACATCGCTGGCCACAATCCCGACGTAGCGGAGGTGCTCGCGACGGATCGCATCGAGCACATTGGCGAGCATCAGTTCGTCGTCCGCGGCGGAACTCTCGGCGAACGACGGCACCACGTCGGTCGCCGAGGCGCCGCTTTCGGGACTGAGCGGCAGGTTGCGGGGCGTGAGGCTTGGCGCCGTCGCGACGGTGGGATTACCGGCCGCGACGTTGCTGTAAGCGGTGCGCAAATCAGAGATATGCAGGGGGAAATTGAGCCACAGTACCTTGAATCCAGACTCGACGATCCTGGGATCGACGCCCGGCTTGTCGTGGTAGGAGCGGCCGTACGGCGTATTCTCGGACAGAATCGCGATGTGGCGCTCGTGCAGGATATTTTTGAAATATTCCCGGATCGCGGCGAAAACCGAGCGGTCGGGAATTTGCATCGTAAGAAAATCACCAAGGTCCTTGGGCCATTCGGCGATCGCGCTCGCGGTGCCCGAGCGCAGGTGAATGGCACTCGGTCCGGCGCCGCCCGGCGTTTTGCGCCACGTGCGCAGGATCTCCTGAAGTGAGGTCGCCGAACCCGAAAAGACCGGCCCCAGAATCTTGAGATCGCCCGATTTACCGGTCAGTTGCCGGACCCAGGGAGGGGCGGGCCTACATTCGGTGCTCCAGCCCTTGAGCCACGCGACCTGATCGAGCGCGCTGCGCATCGCCGGCGGGTCGACGCCGGCGGTCGGCGTTTCGCCCACCACGAATACGATCAGCAGGCGCTCGCCCGCCGTTTTATCCCGCTCGTCCAGATGAGTCTGGCGAAAGAGCATCACGCCCGGGCGGCTGAACGCCTTCGAATCGGTGCTCGCGGCGGCCGGTGCGATATACGATTTGTCACCGTTGGAGGGCAGCCACGGCAGGTCGAAGCGATCCAGTTCATATTCTTGGGCACCCAGCGCCTGTTCGATCGCGTCGAGGTAGCCGTCGAACTGGTAGCGCAGCGCGGCGTACGCCGGATCGGGCAGCGTCGCGATCACGAAGTCGACCCGATCGTGGCTGCGCGGGTCGTCGCCCCACGAATCAGCGGAGGACGGCCAGGACGCGGAAGCCGTCGACCATGGCAGCGCCGGGTCAAGTTGGTCGTTGTCGTTGTCGTAGAATTCTTCGATCAGGTCGAGCGCGCTGTGCTCGACGTTTGCCGGGACGGGCGGCGGCTGACCCGCCGATGGCGACGGTGTGGCCGTCGGCGCCGAGCGCATCAGCGGCGCGCCAATCCCGAGCGTCGCGAAAATTACCAGGAGCAGAGTCGTGAGCGAGACACCGGATTTCTGGCTCTCTTGCGTGGCCATCGATGACGCCGCGGCGGTCGCGGCGCCCGAACCCCCCTTGCGCAGTAGCGCACGCCGCTTGCGGACGCACGCCAACCGCGGCGCGAGATACAGTCCGGCGCCCTGGCGGGCGCGGAGGCGAGCGAAAATGTCCTTTGGAGGTGCGCGAAGTCCGCACCGGACTCCGCGATCGGCATCCCCCCTATATCAGCAGCTTATAGCGCACGCACGGTAGTTAGGCGAGCATATAGCTAGCGTGGGCGGCGACACCCCCGCGATCAGCGGGACGGGCGGGACGGAAAGTCTAATGCGGGGCGCGGCGCAACTGGTTGATCTGGGCCCGCGCGCGGGCCAGCGCCAGCGCCTGCACCGCGTCGGCGTGGGCCGGATCGAACTCGCTCATATGGGCGAGGCGCTGTTCCGCCTCGAGCACCACCGGGGCGGCCGCGATACTGTCGACCGCGCCCGGCGCTTCGGCCTCGAGCGCGAGGATCGTCATCACGCCGTCTTTGACTTCGGCCAGGCCGCCGGTCAGCAGGTACTCGTTGAAGTTCGTCTCGCCGAGTTTGAGCGTGACCACGCCCGGGGCGATCGAGGTGATGAAATTGGTATGCAGCGGGAGCACGCCGAACTCGCCGAGCGGTCCGACCGCGGTGACCTGCTCGACCGCGCCGTCAAAGAGCACGCCGGTCGGCGTGACCAGCCGGAACTGAAAGGTATCGGCCATCGTATGAATTCCGGGGCGCCGCGGGCCGCCTAGCGCGCCTCGCCGCGGGCCAGCCGTTCGGCCTTGGCGCGGGCGTCATCGATGGTGCCGACGAGGTAAAACGCCTGCTCGGGCAGGTCGTCGCATTTGCCCTCGAGGATCTCCTTGAAGCCGCGCACGGTCTCTTCACGCTTGACGTAGGCGCCGGGGATATTGGTGAACGGCTCGGCGACGTGCATCGCCTGCGACAGGAACCGCTCGACGCGGCGCGCGCGGGCCACCACCAGCTTGTCGTCGGCCGACAACTCGTCCATCCCGAGGATCGCGATAATGTCCTGCAGATCCTTGTAGCGCTGGAGAATCTGCTGGACCTGGCGTGCGACCGCGTAATGCTCTTCGCCGACGATCTGCGGATCGAGGATGCGCGAGGTCGAGGCCAGCGGATCCACCGCCGGGAAAATCGCCTTCTCGAAAATCTTGCGGTCGAGCGCCGTGATCGCGTCGAGATGCGAAAAGGTCGTCGCCGGCGCCGGGTCGGTATAATCGTCGGCCGGCACGTAGATCGCCTGCACCGACGTGATCGCGCCCTTCTTGGTGGTCGTGATGCGCTCTTGCAGGTCGCCGATATCGGTGCCGAGCGTCGGCTGGTAGCCGACCGCGCTGGGCATCCGCCCGAGCAGCGCCGAGACCTCCGAGTTGGCCTGCACGAAACGGAAGATATTGTCGACGAAGAACAGCACGTCCTTGCCCTGCTCGTCGCGGAAATATTCGGCCACCGTCACGCCGGTCAGCGCCACGCGCGCGCGGGCACCGGGAGGCTCGTTCATCTGGCCATAGACCAGCGCGGTCTTCGAGAGCACGCCCGATTCCTGTAATTCGCGGTAGAGGTCGTTGCCCTCGCGCGAACGCTCGCCCACTCCGGCAAACACCGAGACCCCGCCGTGCTGCTTGGCGACGTTGTTGATCAGCTCCAGGATGGTGACCGTCTTGCCCACGCCGGCGCCGCCGAACAGGCCGATTTTGCCGCCGCGCGAGTACGGGCAGATGAGGTCGATGACCTTGATTCCGGTCTCGAGGATTTCGACCTCGGTGCTCTGGTCGGCGAAGGGCGGGGCTTCGCGATGAATCGGCATCGTGAGCGTGGCCGCGATTGGCCCGGCCTCGTCGACCGGATCGCCGGTCACGTTCATCAGGCGCCCGAGCGTGATCTCGCCCACCGGCACCGAGATCGGCGCGCCGGTGTCGCGCACGTCCATGCCGCGGACCAGCCCCTCGGTGGTGTCCATCGCGATACAGCGGACGGTGTTTTCGCCCAGATGCTGCGCGACTTCGAGCACCAGATTATCCACGCGCTCGTCGATCGACGGGTTGGTGACGCGCAGCGCCGTCAGGATCGAGGGTAGCGATCCGTTGGAGAACTCGACGTCAATGACGCTGCCCAGTACCTGGCTGATTCGGCCGTTTACTTGTCCACTCATGGCGAAAGGTCTTGTCCTGTAGTTCGTTTAACCGGGCGAGGCGCCGTCGCGCCCGCGCGCTTAGCCGCGCAGCGCTTCCGCGCCGCCGACGATTTCCATCAATTCCCGCGTGATCTGCGCCTGGCGCGCGCGGTTCATTTCGAGCGTCAAGCGCGCGATCATATCGACCGCGTTGTTGGTCGCACTTTCCATCGCCGTCATCTTGGCGCCGTACTCGCTGGCCTCGGCCTCCAGCAGGGCGTGAAAAATCGCCGCTTCAACGTAGCCGCGCATCACCACTGGCACAAGTTCAGCGGCGCTCGGTTCGATCAGGTAATCGGTGGCAGGCGCCGCCGAAACGCCGGCCGCCGCTTGCGGCGGTGCGACTGGCAGCAATTGCTCATAGGTCGGACGCTGCGACAGCGCCGAGCGAAAGCTCGCATAGATCACGCCGGCCTCGGCGACCGTACCGCCGCGAAAGTCCGTGAGCATCCGCGCCGCCACGTCACGGGCCAGCGCGACCGTCGCCAGACGCGGCGAATTATTCACCCGATCGCCCACCACGTTCGCCCGGATACGCCGGAAATGGTCGAAGCCCTTGCGCCCGACGGCAAACAACTGCACCTCGCGGCCGGCTGCCGCCGCCTCGCGCATGGTCTCTTCGGCCATGCGGATGACGTTGGTATTGTAGCCGCCGCATAGTCCGCGGTCCGAGGTGACCACCACCAGCAGGCGCACGTTACCGGCATCTTCGGGCGGCTTGAGCGCGTCGGGCGCCGAGCCGAGCAGCGAGTCCGATACGCGCTTGAACGCCTCATGGTAGGGGCGCGCGTTGATCAGCGCCTCCTGCGCGCGGCGCAGGCGGGCCGCCGCGACCAGCTTCATCGCGCGGGTAATCTGCTGGGTTGATTTGACCGACGCGATGCGCCGGCGAATCGCCTTTAGTGTCGCCATCCGTCAAACCTGCGCCCGCGCGGGCTCAGGCCGCGCTGGCCGCGTCGCCCGCGGGCACGCGCGTGGTCTGAAAGTTGTCGAGCGCCGCGATCAGCCGCTTGCGCAGATCGTCGCTGATTTCGCGCTTGGTCCGGATTTCGTCCAGCAAATCCTTGTGGCGCGCGTCGAAAAACGCATACATATCGCGTTCAAAGGGCTTCACCTCGCTCACCGCGAGCTTGTCGAAATAGCCCTCGTTGGCGGCGAAGATGATCAGCACTTCTTTTTCGATCGGCAGCGGGTCGTACTGGTTCTGCTTGAGCATCTCG
The DNA here is from genome assembly GCA_035534935.1 of Binataceae bacterium (SeqCode). Taxonomy (GTDB): domain Bacteria; phylum Desulfobacterota; class Binatia; order Binatales; family Binataceae; genus JADMIL01. The sequence goes on along the minus strand of DATLRA010000145.1, from coordinate 3,909 downwards.
GTCAGCCGCTCGCCGCGATGGAGCAGGCGCTGGCTGGCCGGGTCGAGGTCCGAACCGAACTGTGCAAACGCCGCCATCTCGCGATATTGCGCCAGATCGAGCTTGAGCGTGCCGCCGACCTGCTTCATCGCCTTGATCGCGGCCGAAAAACCGACCCGCGAGACCGACAGGCCGACGTTCACTGCCGGCCGGATACCCGAGTAGAACAGGTCGGCGTCGAGCACGATCTGCCCGTCGGTAATCGAAATCACGTTGGTTGGAATATAGGCCGAGACGTCGCCCGCCTGGGTCTCGATAATCGGCAGCGCGGTCAGCGACCCGCCACCCATCTCATTGCTCAGCTTGGCGGCGCGCTCAAGCAGCCGCGAATGCAGGTAGAAGACGTCACCCGGATAGGCTTCGCGGCCCGGCGGCCGGCGCAGCAGCAGCGACAATTGCCGGTAGGCCACCGCATGCTTGCTCAGATCGTCGTAGACCAGCAGCACGTGGCGTCCGCTGTCGCGGAAATACTCGCCCATCGTGCAGCCCGAGTAGGGCGCGATAAACTGTAGTGGCGCCGATTCGGAGGCCGTCGCGGCCACCACGATCGTATAATCCATCGCGCCGTGGCGATTGAGCTTCTCGACCACCTGCGCCACCGTCGAGCGCTTCTGTCCAATCGCGACGTAAACGCAGAAGACGTTCTGCCCCTTCTGATTGATGATCGTGTCGATCCCGATCGCGGTCTTGCCGGTCTGGCGGTCGCCGATGATCAGCTCGCGCTGGCCGCGCCCGATCTGCAGCATCGAGTCGATCGCCTTGATCCCGGTCTGCATCGGCTCCTTGACCGGCTGGCGCTTGATGATCCCCGGCGCCTTGATCTCGATCCGCCGGTTCTCGCTGCTCTTGATCGGCCCCTTGTCGTCGATCGGCTGGCCAAGTGCGTTGACCACTCGGCCGAGCAGCCCCTCGCCGACCGGCACCTCGGCGATCCGCCCGGTGCGCTTGACCTCGTCGCCTTCGCCAATCGCCTGCGGGTCGCCAAACAGCGCCGCGCCGACGTTGTCCTCTTCGAGATTCAGCACGATCCCGAAAACCCCATGGGGGAATTCGAGCAGTTCGCCGGCCGCCGCGTTCTGCAAGCCGTAGATTCGCGCGATCCCGTCGCCGCACGACAGCACGCGGCCGGTTTCACGCACCGAGACATTGCCCTCAAAGCCCTTGATCTCGTCGCGCAGGATGTCACTGATTTCGGATGGTCTGATTTCCGCCATATACGTTTCCGGGCGCCGCGCTTAGCCGCGGAGGCGCTGTTCGGCCTCGGCCAGCCGGGTAGCGAGACTGCCGTCGTAAATTTTCCCTTCGAGTTCGGCGACCACGCCGCCCACCAATGCGCCGTCAATTTTGGTCGTCGGAATTATCTTCTTGTGCACGATCGCTTCGAGCGCCGCAACCACGCGCGCCAACTCTTCGGGCGACGGCTCGCGGGCAAAGCTCAGCGCCGCGCGCGCCCGGCCCAGCAGTTCGTCGAGCATCCGCGCGTAACGCTCGGCCATCGCCGCGATATCCTGGACGCGGCCGTGGCGCGCGACCACCACCGCGAACGAACGCAGCGGAAAACTGAGCTCGAGCCGCTCGGCGATTTTCGCCAGCGCCTCCATCCGCGCCGCATGCGTCACCTCGGGCGAATCCAGCGCCGCCGCCAGCTCCGGCGCCTCGACCATCCGCGCCAGCCGTTCGAGCTCCGCGCCCCAGGCTTCAAGCTGGGCATGGTCGCTCGACAGGCCCATCAGCGCGCGGGCATAGCGCGTGGCGACTTTCGAGCTTCTCAACGCCGGGCCTCCTGATGCAGCTTATCGACAAAGCCCGCGACCAGCCGCGCCTGATCGTCGGCCCCAAAATTGCGCGCGACCATCTCGAAGGCCAGCCGTCCCGCCGCCTGCGCCAGCGCCTCGCGCACCCGCCGTGTGCCGCTCTCACGCAGGGCCACGATACTCATCTCGCTGTCGCGCTTGATCCGGGCCGCGGCCTCTTGGGCCAGGTCGTAGACCCGCCCAATCTGGAAGACCGTTTCGTCGGCCAGATCGGACGCGATCTGGCTCTTCTCGGCCTCGAGCTTGGCGGTCCGCTCGGCCGCCCGATTAGCCAGATCCTCGGCTTCGCGAAAGGCGCGATCGGCCTTGGCCAGCGTCTCGCGGATCGTCACCGCGCGCTGGCGGAAGAAAGTGCGCATCGCCGGGATCGCGTACTTCCACAAAATCCCGAGGAACAGGCCGAAGTTGATAACGTAAAAGATCAGCGCGCGCCAGGTGCCCGCCGGTTCGCCGCCGCCTTCGGCCGCCAATGCGACCGATGGTATCAGGACCGCGCTCGCGATCGCCGTAATTGTAAGCCTTGCCCTCATTCGCCTGGTCAGTCTGCTCCGTCTCCGCCCCTCAATCAGTCTCGTGCTACCAATCAATCTCGAAATTTCTCAATCTCGAAATTTCGCGCTCTGATGCGGTCTCATGCCGACAGGCGGCCGCGCGTGCTCACCGATCCAACTGCTCTGGCAGGGTGGCCGCGCCGGCACGCGCGATTTAATTGTTCGTGGCGCTGCCGTCGTCGATTTGACGACCCAGCACGCGCCCGGCCAGTGCGGCCCCGAGCTTGCGCGCCATCTCCTGGAGTTGGCCGTGAGCCGCCGCGATCTCCTGGTCGAGCGCCGCGCCAACCCGATCGAGTTCCGCGCGTGCCTCGGCCCGCTTCTCCTCGATCATCTTGGCCGCCTCGCCCTCGGCGCGCCGCCGCTCCGTGTCGCGCCGCACCAATGCGTCGCGACGCACCGCGGCCAACTGGCGGTCGCGCTCCTCGACGGCAATTTTCGCTTCCTGCAAGAGCCGCTGGGTGCGCTCGTTCAGATCGTTGATCCGACGCTCCCGCTCGCCGAGTAACTTAAGGAATGGACCAAAAAAAAGCCAGCCAAAGATAACCCAAAAGGCAAGGAAGGAGACTAATAGAGTGCCAAAGACACTCCAGTCGGGCGGAATGTGCATATTTCGACGTCAACTCTCCACGAAGAGCAAAATCATCCCCGGACCGCGATGTCAAGCTAATAATGGCCGGCCGCTGACTTTAGGCTTGCTTCTGTGCCCCAACCGGCATCGCACGCTCCGCAGCGGCTTGCGCCGCGCGCTCATCCTTGGGAAATACCGTCACCTTGCCGCTCTGCGCCGCCTCCGGCTGCATCGAGCAATGACCCTCGAACAAGGCGCCCTCATGGACCACCAGCACGGGCGCGGTCAGATTGCCGATCACCTTGGCCGAAGGCCGGATCTCGATCCGCTGCGTGGCCACGATATCGCCGCTGACCTTGCCCGCCACGATAATCGACGCCGCCCGCACCTGTGCCGTGACCACCGCGCTCTCACCGATCGTGATGCTGTCCTTGCCAAAAATTTCGCCGTCGACCTGGCCGTCGATCCGGGTTGCCGCGTCGAACGACAGCTTGCCGCTGATTTTCGATCCGCTATCGAGGTAGGCGCGCGCCTCGGTCATCGCCGAGGTGGCCGCACGCACCGGCGTCGCGGTCTTCTCGCTAGGTCCGGCGCTGGTCGTCACAATCGTCGGCGTGATCGCCTGCGGCGACGGTTGGGGTTGGACCCGCAGGTTCGGCTCGACCCTGACGTTTTTTTCCGGCTCTTTGCTGAACAGCGCCATGGCTATCGACTCCTCGCACGGGATTTGCGACGGGCTTGGAACGTGCGCATGTCGGGACCCGCGTCGCTTTCGGCCTTCGCTATTAACGAATAGCATTCGCGGAGTCAAACTTCACGCCAGTTTCGTCGATCGTCAGCAAATAGTTGGCGCAGTTGCCATTTCGGTTGTCACTTGCGTGCTCATGATGTCGCTTCGATGCCGTGATAATCTCAGGCGCGCAGTGTATCGCAC
>DATLRA010000144.1:0-16509 GCA_035534935.1 Binataceae bacterium (SeqCode) | reverse complement strand
TGGCGATCGCCTGCGCGACGTTCTCGGCCGAGAGTCCGCCCGCCAGGATCACCGGGATCCGCGAGCGCTGCACGATCGTCCGGCTGATCGCCCAATCGTGGGTCTCGGCGATCGCACCGGCGAGCCGGGGCCCCTTCGCCCCCGAATCGAGCATCAGGTAGTCGGCGCAAGTCTGATGGGCCTCGGCTTCGGCCAGCGTCTCACCCGCGCGCACGCCGATCGCGCGCAGGATTCTGATCGGCGCGATGCGCGCGCGAATCCAGGCGCAATCTTCGGGCTCGATCTCGCGCGCGGCCAGATGGACGACGTCGCATTTGACCGCTTCGGCCATCGCGCAGATCTCGTCGCGATCGTCGGCCAGCGAGAGCGCCACGCCGAGCGCGCGCGGCCGGATCGCGGCCATAATTTCGCGCGCCGCACCCGCGCCGATCCCTTCCGGGACGACGCCCGGCTCGGCCACCACTACGCCAATCATGGCGGCGCCCGCCTCGGCGCAAGCGACCGCGTCGGCGACCGAGGTCATGCTGTAAATCTGGACGATCATCGTGGAGTGCTCCCGCGGGCCGCGCCCGGTCCAATCTCGCCGCGCCGCCGTCAGCTCTTTTCTACCAGCCCGAATGCGGCTCCGCCACGATCCCGCCGCCCGCTCAGCCGCGCGTCGCGTTGGCTCGCGATCGTGTGCGCGATACGCTTGGTCCGTGCGCGATTCGCGGCGCCTGCCGTCGGCGAATCGCCAACCAATCAATGCCGAACCCGTCCGCGCCCCACGACGCTCCAGCCACGCTTGCGCTCTTCGTCTACGGGAGCCTGCTCGACGCCGACCATCGCGCGGAGGTTATCGGCCGTGCGGTGCAGACCATCCCCGCGACGCTGCATGGCTTTGCGCGCGGCCGTACGCGCCATTGGTATCTCTATCGGCACGCCGGCGCGACGACCCGCGGCCTGCTCCTGATCGATTTGACGGCGGAAGAATTCGCGACGCTCGATCGCTACGAAGAGCTGCCCACGCTCTATACCCGCGAAGTGGTCGAAGTGGCCGTGCCGGACGGCGCCACGATGCGATGCTGGGTCTATCTGTCGACCGCCTGGGCCCCGGCCGACGAGGGCTGACGCGTCCCCAGTCGGTGTCGCCAATCGATCTGGCTGCCGCGAATTGATTTGTAGCCAGCCCCGAGGCGTTGGATAATAGCGGTGCCGGACGGCCGTCGCGGTGCGCGTCACAGCCGGTACACGAATAGCGCGGCGGCGGGCGCCGCGCCGCGTATTGCGCATAAAACTGTTGCGGTATCGGAGGATCAGATGGAGACGATTCGCTTCGACGACCTCGAAAAGCTCAAGGCCAAAGTCAGCGCGGAGTTCGGTCCGTGGAGCAAGCCGATCGCGGTCACGCAGGAGAAGATCAATCAATTCGCCGACGTCACCGGCGACCATCAATGGATTCATCTCGACCTCGAACGCTGCAAGCGCGAAAGCCCCTTTGGCGGACCGGTCGCGCACGGCTTCCTGACGCTCAGCCTGCTGCCCGCGTTCGACATCGACAGCGGATGGAAGGTCGTGGGCTATCGCAACGTGGTCAATTACGGCGCCAACAAACTGCGCTTCATCTCGCCGGTTCCGGCCGGCGCCAGTGTGCATGCCCGCCAGCGCGTAGTCGCGATCGACGCCCGGCCGCAAGGCACCCAGGTGACCCAGGAGACGCAGGTCGCGGTGGTGGGTAACGACAAACCGGCGGTGCTCTACGAGGGGATTTTCCTCTACGTCAAGTGAACGGCTTCGAAATGAATTGCGCGATCGAGAGTGCGGCGTTGTTCGCCACCGGCCTGCTGATCTGGAGCCTGCTCGAGTACGCGATTCACGGCTGGATGGGCCATAGGTTTCGCACCTTCGTCACGCCGATGCATCAAGTGCATCATCGCGATCCGCGGCGGGTCTTTGCGATCGGCGCGTGGCTGCCGGTCGCCGGAGTGATCGGCTTCGGGCTTGCGCGATGGGGGCTGACGCCGGCGATGCTCGTGCTGAGCGGGGTTGCGGTGGGCTTCGCCGGGTATGAGGCTCTGCACTACCGGATCCACTTCCGCCGTCCGCGCGGCCGACTCGCAGAGTACCTGCGCACGCGCCACCTGATTCATCATTGCCGCGCGCCGGACCGATGCTTCGGGGTTACCAGCGCATTGTGGGATCGCGCCCTGGGCACCAATCTGGCGGGCTCAGAGATGCACCGTCTGCGGCCCTCGGTCGCGGACTTGCCGCCGCTCACGGGATCTTCCAACCTGCGCGCGATGCTCCGCCGCCGCGTATATTCGGCCTCCTGACACTATAAGTGCCAAATTGTAGACGCTTCACTTTGCAATCATCGGGTTCTCGGGACAGGTCTTCAATGCGCGCCATCGCGACTGACCCGGACGTCAGTGATGACGGTGCTGGGACGCGATTTCGAGCGCGAGCAATCCGACCACCAGGCCGCCGACGTACAGGTCCCCGGTGATCGATGCCGGGCGCTCAGCATGCGGCCCGCCGGTGCCCGCCGCGTAGCCCGGCACGGGCGGGGCGTTCTGCTGCGCTACGTAGTCCTGGATCGAGCCGAGGTTGGGGTCCGAGGCCATCGAGGATGAGTTCGCTGGGAGCATCTTGGGCGCCGACGCACGGCTGGAGGATGGCGGCGTGGCGCTGGTGAAGGCCGACACGCTATCGAGGGCGGCGGCCGCCATGGCCGGGGTAAGTTGCAGCATCCGATCCGCGGCGACGGCGGATGCTAGCGGGAGCGTGAGCATCGTGAGGGCGAGGATCGAAGCCAGTCCCCGCCATGCACGGCTTGCATGACGCGCGGTCGGCGTCCGACGGTGCCCGTTAGCGGCTGCGAGGCGCGCAAAGCAACTAAAATGCCATTGGTTCATCGTGATGCGCGGCGGGAAAGGCCAGCAAATCGTTGAAGTTCTCTTTCCATGATCGCTTTCCGTCGGTACCCCCGTGGATTGGGGAGCACAAGCCGTACCGGCCAGGATACTGCCCCCACTCGCATTGTTAGACGCATCCGGGCGCGCGCGGTTTCAATCGTCGCGCATAACGGGCAAAAGACTTGCGGTGCGTGCCAGGCGCGCTGGGGCCGATACGAGCCCGGCCAGGGGCGACGCGAAAGCGAGGACGGATGCGATCGGGAGACGCCGAGCGCTAGATCGGGTTGCGCGCGAGCAGGCCGCGCGCGATGACCAGGGCCTGAATCTCGTTGGTGCCCTCGCCAATCAGCATCAGCGGTGCGTCGCGATAGAAACGCTCGACCGGGAACTCCGCCATGTAACCGTAGCCACCGAGCACGCGCAGTGCGTCGAGGGTCATCTTGGCGCAGGCCTCCGACGCGAACAGCTTGGCCATCCCGGCCTCGAGGTCGCAGCGTTCGCCGGCGTCCTTTTTGGTCGCGGCCTGTTCGACCATCAGTTTGGCCGCTTGAAGCTGGGTGCCCATGTCCGCGAGCAACAGTTGCACGGCCTGATGCTGCGCGATCGGTTTGCCGAAGGCGGTGCGCTGCTGGGCATAGCGGATCGCGTTGTCGAACGCGGCCTGGCCGACGCCGACGGCGCGCGCGGCCACATTGATACGGCCGACTTCGAGCGCGCTCATCACCTGCTTGAATCCCTGGCCCTCGGCGCCGCCGATCAGATTGGCCGCTGGCACCGGCAAATCCTCGAAGAGCACCTCGCAGGTGTCGATTCCCTTGTAGCCGAGCTTCTTGAGCGGCTTGCTGACGATGGGTCCCTGCTGGTTCTTTTCGACCGCGAAGATGCTGATGCCGGCGTAGGCGGGCGTGGCCTTGGGATCGGTCTTGGCCGCGACCGCCAGCATCGTGCCATTGAGCGAGTTGGTGATGAACATCTTGCTGCCGGAGAGCACGTAGTTATCACCGTTGCGGGTCGCTGCGGTCTTGATCGATTGCACGTCGCTGCCGGCGTGCGGCTCGGTCAGGCCAAGGCCGCCGCGCTTTTCGCCGGTGGCCATTGCCGGCAGAAAATATTTCTTCTGCGCCTCGGTGCCGTGGTTGGCGATGATGTGCGCCATGATGAGATGGCTGTTGATCACGCCCGCCAGGCTCATCCAGCCGCGCGACAGCTCGGCCATGATGCGCGCGTAGCTGATGAAGCTGAGGCCGAGGCCGCCGTATTCGGCCGGTATCGTGGCGCCGAACAGGCCGAGTTCCTTCATCCGCGCGACCAGCGCATGCGGATATTCGTCGTTGTGTTCGAGTTCGCTGGCGGTCGGGATCACGTCGCGATCGACGAAGCGACGCACCGCTTCGACGACTTCGCGGTCGAGTTGTTCATCCATTACTTTAGCTTACCTTCAGATCGCGCGCGCCGCTCACGGACCGATCGCGCACCACTGGGGGGCGACGATAGCAGGCGAAAACCCTACCGGCCAAGCCGGGGTACGCTCAGGCGAAGACCACTCCGATCAGGATGTGAATCATCATCGCGATCATCGCGAACAGGCCGATCGTGTAGACCACCGTGCGCCACGGCTGGATTCCCTTGATGTAGGTATAGGTGTGCAGAATCCGCATCACCGTGAAAATTCCGCAGTACCATGCGAACGCCCGGCCGGAGAGGCCCGCGGCGACGTAGATGCCGGCCAGGATCAGGAAGATCGGAATGTTCTCGAGGTCGTTGCGCCATGCGCGCGACGCCCGATCGACGATCGGCGCCTCCTGCTCCGTAAATTTGCCGTGGAACAGCTTCGCGTCTTCGGGTATTTCAAATAACCCCGTGCTCACGCGGCCGCGGCCCTGAACCAGTGCGATCGCCAACATCTTGAATTCGAGTACGACCGCGGTTAACGCGAACGTTTGCATCAACGCCATCAAGTATTCCCTCCCCAAAAGGTCAACTGTCCGGTTAGCAGATGAAAAGATCCAAAATTGCCGGTCGCCGCGCGCCGCGAGTTCGCTTCGGGCGCGGCGGTAAAATTCGCCCGGCGCGCTTCTCGCACGCCTAACGCATTGGCAGCGCCGGCGGGCATTGTCAATCAATATAATTTCTATCGACGTTAACTTTGCTCAATCGCTGCGGGCGATGCCCGTCGCCGCGACGCGATCGCGTGGCCCGGGCGCGCGCCGGGCCGGAATTGTATTTGGATGACGGGAATGTTACCGTGGTCGCTAACTAAGCGTCATTTTGACGCAAACTCTTTGAGAGAGAGCCGCGCGCGCGACAGGGTTTGCGGCTCGTGTGGCGGAGCCGCCATTCGACGCATCCGGCGCGACGATTACGAGGACTGAACCCATGGATACCCGGCAACAATCCGCCGCCGCCGCGCAACTCCATCACCGGCTGAGCGCGCTCGACCCCGACAATTATACCGTGGCGAAATGCGCGCATTACGCCGACCAGATCGCGGAGATTCGCGAGCTCAAGCGCGAGCGCCGGGCGGTGGTCCTGGCGCATAACTACCAGCGGCCGGAGATCTTCGAGGTGGCCGACTTCATCGGCGATTCGTTCGAGCTGGCGCGCAATTCGCGCGAGGTGCGCGATGCCGAGGTGATCGTTTTCTGCGGCGTCCATTTCATGGCCGAGACCGCCAAGGTCTTCAATCCCGAGCGCAAGGTGCTGCTGCCCGACATGCGCGCCGGATGCTCGCTGGCCGAGAGCGTGACGGCCGAGGCGCTGGCCGATCGCCGCGACGAGCTGCTGCCGCTCTACCCGGATTTGAAAATCGTCTCGTACGTCAACTGCACCGCCGACGTAAAGGCGCTGTCCGACGCCTGCTGCACGTCGGCCAACGCGGCCCGCGTGGTCAACGCGATCGACTCCGAGCATATCTTGTTCGTGCCCGACCAGAATCTCGCCAACTACGTGCAGACGCAGACCGCCAAGCAGATCATCTCGTGGGACGGCAACTGCTACGTGCATCATCAGATCACGCCCGAAGAGGTGCTCAAGGTGAAAGCCGGGATGCCCGGTGTGATCGTCATCGCGCATCCCGAATGCCGCAAGGACGTGCTCGCAATCGCCGACGAGGTGCTCTCGACCAGCGCGATGATGCGCTACGCCAAAGAGAGTCCGGCCGACAAATTTCTCATCGTCACCGAATGCGGCCTGTCGGACCGCCTGCTGCTCGAGGTGCCGAACAAGCATTTCTACAAGGCGTGCAAGCTCTGCCGCTACATGAAGATGATCACGCTCGAGGGCACGCTCGATTCGCTGAGACATCTGCGTTACGAAATCGAATTGCCCGACGATGTGCGCGCGGGTGCGAAGCACGCCCTCGAACGGATGCTGGAACTGGGCGCCTGACGGCGGCCAGACGGGGATTCGATGCGCGCGGCGGAGAGCGGGCAGGGCGATTTTCGCGGGACCAAGGACGGGCAGATTCGCGGCGGGTCCGCGGCGCCGCGCGTGGCCGACGGACTGCGCGAGACGCCGATTGCACGGCCGAAAGTCGCCGTCGACACGGTGCTCTTTGCGATCGCCGGCGGACGCCTCAAATGCTATCTCGTGCAATTGGCCGCGGGCGGCTCCGTGGCCGGCAAGTGGGCCTTTCCCGGAGGGTTGGTGCGCGTCGGCGAGACCCTCGACGAGGCGGCGCGGCGCGAGCTTTTAGCTTCGACCCGGCTCAGCGACCGCTATCTCGAACAGCTCTTCAGCTTCGGCGATCCGTCGCGCGACCCGACCGCCCACGTGGTCTCGGTCGCCTACATGGCGCTCATCGATGACGCCGGCGCGGTCCAGGCCTGTTCGGAGAAATACGCGGGCGGCCAATGGTTCGAAGGCTCGCGACTGCCGACGCTGGCCTACGACCATGCGGTGATGGCCGACTACGCGCTGCGGCGCTTGCGGGCGAAATTCGAGTACACCAATATCGCCTGCCATCTGCTCAAGCGTAACTTCACCTTCGCCGAGCTCGAAGAGCTCTATGCGACAGTGCTGGAACGGCCGCTCGACCGGCGCAACTTCCGCCGCCGCATCCTGGCGATGGGCCTGTTGCGGCGGCTCGCCGACCAGCGCCGCGGCGCTCATCGGCCGGCGGCGCTCTACACCTTCAGGCAGCACAGCTTACAGATGATCGAAATGCTATAGTGAACGGCGAAAGGAAAGCGCGATGGCGACAAAATCGAGTAGCCGCAGGGGCATGATATTTGGAGCAGCCGCACTGATTGTGGCATTGGTGACCGGGTTCGCGGTCTATCAAATGCACTCGTCGGCCGCTGCCGGCACCACCGCGGAGCGGATTACGCTCGACCCGGCCGGCTTCACCGGCGATACCAAACAGGCCTATGTCGTCGCCGAACAGCATCCCGAACTGCTCGCCCAGCTCGACTGCTATTGCGGATGCGAGGAGCACGAGGGGCATAAGAGCCTGCTCGACTGCTTTCGCACCAATCATGGGGCGGGCTGCGATATCTGCGTGGGCGAGGCGGTGACCGCGGGCAAGATGCTTGCCGAAGGCACGCCGGTCGATCAGATTCGCCAGGCGTTACGCGCGCGCTACGGCCACGGGGGCTGATTTGAACGGAATCGTCTCCGTCTATATTCAGCATTTCACATACGTGGGGCTGTTTTGCGTGCTCGTACTATGCGGCCTGGGGCTGCCGATTCCCGAAGACGTGGCGTTGCTGGCGGGGGGCTTTTTAGTCCATCGCGGGGTTACCCAGATGCCCGCCACGCTGGCGGTCGCGATGGTTGGGGTGGTGGCGGGCGACAACTCGCTGTTCTTTATCGGCCGCCGCTTCGGCACGGGCTTCATAAAGTATATTCAGCTCGGCCGGCCCGGGTCCCATCGCCAGATCGATCGGCTCAAGAGTTTCATGGCGCGCCACGGCCATATGGCGATTTTCTACGCACGCTTTCTGGCCGGCGTGCGCGCGCTGGTCTACCTGACCGCCGGATCGCTCGGCGTACGCCCCGGACGGTTCATTTTTTACGACTTGCTGGGCGCGATTATCTCGGTGCCGATCGTGGTCTCGCTCGGCTATCTCTTCGGTACCGAAATCGAACAGGTCTTTCATTATCTCGGCGGCTTCGAGCATCTTATCTGGATCGTCCTGCTCGGCTCGGTGGTGGTTTACGCCAGCCGCACGCTGATACTTGCGCGGGCGCGCGACGCGGATTCGACCTGATCGGATACCGTAGGCCCGGCGCGGGCCAATCACAATGCGAGTGCCGTTTCCCGCCTTAGGACTGAAGGCCAAGCTGATTGCGCTGATGGTCGCGCTGCTCGCGCTGACGCTCGGCGCCGAGATGCTGGTGAGCCTCAAGGCCGAAGAGGTGATCGTCAGCACCACGCAGAACAAGGTCAAAGATCTCGCCAGTGTGATCCAGATCAGCGTGCAGGAGCTGACTTCGGTCTCGGCGACCGATCGCGACCGGCTGCAGACCTACGTCGAACGCCTGCACACGCGCGGTTTGGAAGTCTCAATCGCCTCGGACCAGGACCTCATCATCAACAGCTCCAATCCCAAGCTGATCGGCGCCGAGCTCAACCCCGAGACCGTGCGCACCCTGATGGCGCTGCGTACCGGCAGTTCGCGCGACCCGGTGGCGGTGCCGGCGTCGATCCTGGGTCTGTCCGACCCGGAGAGCACGGTCTACTTCATTCCGGTCGAGGTCGAGGACCATCTGCTCGGCTACGTCCAGGTAGTTGCCAACTTCAGTGATTTCGACCAGCCGCTGCGCGACTACCGGCTGCGGCTGCTGTCGCTCGGCCTGGCGATTTTTGCCGTCGGCATCGGCATCGCGTACATCCTGGCCGAACGCTACGTCGAGCCGATCCACGCAGTGGCAGACGCCGCCCAGAACTTCGCCGCGCGCGGCCTTGAACCGGTGCCCGAGGCCCGACGGCGCGACGAGATCGGCCTGCTGACGCGCAGCTTCAACGACATGGTCGCGCAGCTCAGGCGCGCCCGCGAGCGCGAGCAGGAGCTCAATCGGCTGGAGCGTTTCACCGCGCTCGGGCAGTTGGCCGGCGCGCTCGCCCATGAGATCAAGAATCCGCTCAACTTCATCAGCCTGGCGCTCGATCAGTTGCGCACTCGCTACGGTCCGAGCCTGCCGCGCGGGCGCGACGAATTCATGCGCCAACTGGTTATCATGAAGGACGAGGTGCATCGGCTCTCCGAGATGGTGCAGACCTTTCTGCATTACGGCCAGCCGATCGAGATCCATCCGGCGCCGACCGACCTGCACGGCCTCATCGAAGGCGTCCTCGCGCTCTCCGACTCGAAGCTCAAGAGCCAGGGTATCGAGGTGGTCGAAGAGGGCACGCAGGTCGCCGCCGTGCTCAACCTCGACGCCGAAAAGGTCCGCACCTGTTTCGTTAATGTGGTCGCCAACGCGACCCAGGCGATGCCCGAGGGCGGCCGCCTCGGCGTGGCCTTTGCCCGTGACAACGAGCGCTTCATCGTGCGCTTTTCCGACACCGGGCAGGGCGTCGATCCGGGGGTCCTCGAGCACGTCTTCGAGCCCTTCTTCACGACCAAGCGCGAGGGTATCGGCCTCGGCCTGTTTTTTTCCAAGGCGATCGTGGAGAAGCACGGCGGCACGATTACGATCGGTCCGAGCGCGACGCCACCCGGCACTACCGTGACTTTCACTTTTCCGATCGGCGGGGTACAGCGATTGTGATGACCCAGGCTTCCGTATTGCTCGTCGAGGACAACGACCTCGAACGTCAGATTACCGCCGACACGCTGCGCGACGAGGGTTTCGCGGTCGAGGAGGCGCCGGTCGGCAAGCGCGCGATGGAGCTGCTGGCGCTCTCGCGTTTCGACGTGGTGCTGACCGACCTGATGATGCCCGGGATGTCGGGCGAGGAGCTGCTGGCCAAGGTCAAGCTGCAGTATCCGGCCACCCAGGTGGTCGTGCTGACCGCCCACGGCACTATCGACAGCGCCGTGCAGGCGATGAAAAACGGCGCCTTCTACTACCTCACGAAACCCACCGACCGCGAGTCGCTGGTGATGACCGTGGGCAAGGCGGCGGAACTCTCGAGCTTGCAGCAGGAGAACCAGATCCTGCGCACGCAGATGGCGGGCAAGCTGCAAGTCGAGGGGATCATCGGGCAGGATCCGGCGATGCTGGAGATCGTCAAGATTGTGCGTAAGGTCGCGCCCTCAAACTCGACCGTGCTGATCCAGGGCGAGAGCGGTACTGGCAAAGAGGTGATCGCCCGCGCGATCCATCGCCTGTCGCCGCGCGGATCGCGCCCGATGGTCGCGATCAACTGCTCGGCGATTCCCGACACGCTCATCGAGAACGAGCTGTTCGGCCATGAACGCGGGGCCTTCACCGGCGCGACCGAACGCAAGATGGGCCTGATCGAAAGCGCGGACAAATCGACGCTGTTCCTCGACGAGATCGGCGACCTTGGTTCGGGCGTCCAGGCCAAGCTGCTGCGTGTGCTGCAGGAGCGCGAACTGCGCCGTGTCGGCGGCAACGAATCGTTCAAGGTCGACGTGCGGCTGGTCGCCGCGACCAATCATAATCTGGCCGAAGAGGTCGCCGAGGAGCGCTTCCGCGAGGATCTCTACTACCGCATCAATGTGGTCACGCTGACGCTGCCGCCGCTGCGCGATCGCCGGGCTGACGTGCCGCTGCTCGCCACCCATACGCTGGCCCGCTTCAGCCATTTGTCGGGCGGACGGATCAAGGAGATCTCGCGCGAGACGATGGAGCGGCTGCTCGACTACTCGTGGCCGGGCAACGTGCGCCAGCTCGAGTCGGCGATCGAGCGCGCGATCCTGCTCTGCGAGGGCGACTCGATTACCCCGCGCGACCTGCCGCAGGAGGTTTTGGCGCGCAAATCGCCCGGGCGTATCGAGCGCTCGCGCGGCGGCGACCGCTTTGAGATTCCGGCCGACGGCATCAACTTCGAGCATCTCGAGCGCGACCTGATTCTGCAGGCGATGGAGAAGGCCGAATGGGTCATCGCCAAGGCCGCCAAGATGCTCGGGATGAGCTATCGCACACTGCAATACCGGCTGGACAAATTCGCCATCAAGAAGCCCGAAGGCAAGGGCGGCGCATTCCCGTCCGACACCTGACGGGACGGTTCAAGGTCGCGGCGCGCGGCTCGCAAGCGCCAGTATTAATGACGTTCCGTTTCTGTTTTACTATTTGAGGAATTGGCGCTCCGGGCGGAAGGCCCACGCCGCATCGACGCAACTGATCGTGCACCGCGCGGGCCGGACGCGCGATGCGAGCGTTATGCGGCATGAATTTTGGCCGGTATTTATCGTCTGAATTAAAAGTATATTCGCCGGCCATTGCTCCCCTTGGGGCGGCCGGTGTGTCCAGGAGGATTAGATGGGTAAGACGATCGCCGCGGTAGCCGGCGGCGTGGTATTGGGCATCGCAGTCGCGTTTGCCAACGCCGGAGCGTTCCCCTTGTGGAGCAGCGACACTCCGGGGGCGGCCAAGCCTGTTCCGACACAGGCCGAGACCACCGCCGACCATCAGCCGGCGCCACCGAACGCGCCCGAGCCTGGCGAGAAAACCCATGTGATGCTGCCGTCGTGGGCGCCACTGGTCAAGCGCGTGATGCCGGCGGTAGTCAATGTCGCCGTGGTCCAGGAGGTCAAGACTGGCGCCAGCCCCTTTGGTGAAGCCGACCCGGGTGACGAGGGCGGGGGCGAATCTGGCAACGGTGGCGAGCAGGGCGGCGGGCCAGGCGGTGGCCCTCCGGGCGGTGGTGCCGCGCCGGGCAATCCCTTTGGCCCGGGCAGTCCCTTCGGGGGCGGTGGTGGTGGCGGCGGAAACGGGGGCGGCGATCCGTTCGAGCAGTTCCGTCATTTCTTCGGCCAGATGCCGCATGAGTACAAGCAGCATGGCCTCGGCTCAGGTGTGATCATCTCGCCCGACGGCTACATTCTCACCAACAATCACGTGGTCGGCCACGCTGACGAAATCCACGTCACTCTGGTCGACAAACGCGAGTTCACCGCCAAGGTTATCGGCAAGGATCCGAAGACCGATCTGGCGCTGATCAAGATCGACAGCAAAGAGCCTCTGCCGATGGCCGAACTCGGCAACTCGTCGGCCGCCGAGGTAGGCGATTGGGTAATCGCGATCGGCAGTCCGTTTGGCTTTAACCTGACCGTCACCGCCGGCATCATCAGCGCCAAGGGGCGCGCGCTGGGCGGCAATTACGACAACTTTATCCAGACCGATGCTTCGATCAATCCGGGTAACTCGGGCGGCCCGCTGTTCAATACGCAGGGTCAGGTGATCGGTATCAACACCGCCATCTACAGTAGCACTGGCAGCAACGCGGGCATCGGCTTCGCCATTCCTATCGACCTGGCCAAGTCGGTCGTGGATCAGCTCAAGGAGCACGGCCACGTGGTCCGCGGATGGCTGGGCGTCGAAATCCAGGAAGTCACACCCGACCTTGCGAAGTCGTTTGGCCTCGCGGCGCCCAACGGCGCCCTGGTGGCCGGCGTCGAAAAGGGCGGCCCGGCTGCCAAGGCGGGTATCGAGCGCGGCGATATAATCGTCAAGTTCGACGGGCAGGACGTTCACGATCAGCATGACCTGCCGGAGCTGGTGGCGCAGACTCAGCTCAACAAGAGCGTGCCGGTGGAAGTGGTGCGCGGCGGCAAACACCTGACGATCGATGCGACGATCGCCGAGCTCAAGGACCAGCAGGTCGCGAGTGCCAAGGGGCCCGAGGTGCCGGGCTCGAACTGGGGTATGCAGGTACAGGACATCACGCCCGAAATCGCCCAGCAGCTTGGCACGCAAAACACCAAGGGCGTGGTCATCCGCAGCGTCCGGCCCGATTCGCCGGCCGCTGATGCGGGACTGCAGCCGGGCGATATCGTGGCCGAAATCGATCACAAAAAAGTCGGCTCGGCGGATGAATTTGCCGCGTTGGCCAAGGATGTGCAAAAGCATAAGGGATCGGCGCTGCTGCTGGTCCAGCGCGGCAACGCCACGCTCTACACCGTGATCAACCCCGACGGCTGATCGGGCCTGAACCCTCGCCGTGCGCACCGCGCGCGGCGTTAATCGATCGACGATGGCGGGCGGCGGCCGTGATGGCCGCCGCCCGCGGCGTGTGGCGCATCGGCCACCGATATTCAGGGTTTTCATTCCCACGCCGCTTCGCTACGCTGATTCGCAGGGATGCTTGCGATGAGACGCCAACCGGGGCGCATAATTCCATTTACTAATTATCGCCGGCCCGCCGCGGGGCGCGGCGTGGTCGCGCCGCACGCAATCAAAGTCCCGCGCTCGCATCCGGGTCCGACGCGCGTGCGCAAGCGCACGCCGGCGCTTCACGGACCGGACTGGCTATTCCTGCTGGGACTCGCGACGCTGGCGATGGGCTTCATGGTGCTGCGCGCTACGGTTCCGGTCACGGTTTGCTTCGCGATCCATCCAGGGCGCTATGCGATATTACGCACCGGCGCCGGTTCGCTGTCCGTGGCCCGCGCTTCGATCGACGAGCAGCGGGCCGATTCCAACTATCAGGCGACGCCGTATCGGCCAATCATGGACGCGCCCGGCACCGACGGTACAGGCGCCGGCGCGGAGCCGCGCGACCTCAACGACTGACCGGCCGGCAATCGCGCCGGACGTGCACGCCCAACCCAAATAGCGCGCGGCTGTCGCGCTCGCTTCGGGGTGGCGGAAATGATTTGCTGCCGATGATGGCGACGGTATCGCCGCCGCCACGCGCAACACTTTCAGATGGCTAGCGAAACCGACGCACCGCGCAGACCGGATTCCGCCGAACCCGATATCGTGGTGAAGGGCGTCACGATGGCTTTCGGCAGCTTCGTCCTGATGCGCAATCTGAACTTCGTCGTGAACCGGGGCGATATCTTCGTTATCATGGGCGGCAGTGGATGCGGCAAGAGCACGCTCCTGCGGCATCTGATCGGCCTCAAGAACCCCGCCGCCGGCAATATACTTTATGGCAACGTGAGTTTCACCGACGCCTCGCCGGACGAGCGCGAGCGCCTGCTGCGCCGCTTCGGCGTGCTCTACCAGAGTGGCGCGCTATGGAGTTCGATGACGCTGGCGGAAAACGTCGGCTTGCCGCTTGGCGAATTTACCGACCTCTCGCCCGAACAGGTTCGCGAGATTGCCGCGCTCAAGCTCGCCCTGGTCGGTCTCAAGGGCTTTGAGGATTTCTATCCGAGCCAGATCAGCGGTGGCATGCAGAAGCGCGCCGGGCTGGCGCGGGCGATTGCGCTCGATCCGGATATCCTGTTCTTCGATGAACCGTCGGCCGGACTCGATCCGATAAGCTCGCGGCTGCTCGACGAGCTAATCCTGGAACTGCGCGATAACCTGGGTGCGACAATCGTAGTGGTGACGCACGAACTGCCGAGCATCTTCACAATCGCCAACAACAGCGTCTTTCTCGACGGTGAGTCGCACACCCAGATCGCCACCGGCGATCCGCACGAGATGCTCGCCCATTCGACCGACCCACGCGTGCGCCGCTTCTTAACGCGCGGCAAGGACGGCGGCGTCGTCGTCTCCCCGCACGGCTAAGCCCCGGCCGGCCGCGTAAGGCAGGGAGGCGCGCTGTACGCGGAATCCCGCCAAGGGCCGCACTGAGTAATCAACGGTGAAGCTGGCCGTTTAGTGACTGGATCATCTGACGCACTTGCGGATCGCCCGGATCGATTCGATCAAGCCGTATGGCGTAGGCCAGCGCCTCGCCGGGCTTGCCGGCCTGAATGCAAAAGCCAACCAGCGCGGCGAGTGAATCGCGATCATAAGGATGCGCCGCGAGATTGCGCTCGAGTGCGCCGATTGCGGTATCGCCCTGACCGGCGTCATTGAGCGCGATTGCGTAGACATATGAGTATCGCGCATTGGCCGGATCGAGGCGCGCGGCGGCGGCCAGCAGGACGAGGGCTTGCGCATTCTGGTGCTGACGCACCATCAGCAGACCGAGCGCATGCTGTAGTGATGCGTCGGCGGGCGAATGAGTAATCGCATCGCGGAGGACCCGCGCACCGTCGGCGTCGCGGTTGTGTGCGCGATAGAGATCGGCGAGGTTGACCGCCGCCGGGGCGAAGGCGGGGTCGAGTGACAGAGCGATCTTGAGTTCGGCTTCCGCGTCCTGGAAATGCTTTTCCCTGGCGTAAAGCAAGGCGAGATTCAGGTGCGCCTCGGGCCGGTCGGCGTTCAATTGTTGAGCGGCGATGTACTCATCGGTGGCACGGCCGAGCGACGTCGCGGTGGCGGCCGAAAGGGCGTCCGGGGCGACGCCAGCGAGTACTTCGGCAGCTTCGATTCGCACCGCGCGAACGCGATCGCTGAGCAGCGGAGCGATCAGGCTTGCACTGGTGGCGGGATCAACGTTGGCGAGCGCTTGCGTGGCTGCGCGTCGCACCAGCGCGGAACCGTCCGTGACTCCGATGCGAACCGCCGCGTCGGCCGGCGCCGAGGCGAAACTGGCAAGCATCGAGAGCGCACTCGAGCGGGCGATCGCGGGCTGGCCTAGATCCGCGACCAGCGCGGCGAGCGCCGGCTGCGCGCCCGGGGCGCCGATCGAACCCGCATGAAGGGTGGCGGCGAATCGCTGAAAGCCGACCGGTGTTCGTCCGTACCATTTGTTGATCGCGGCCGACGCCCATTGGGCCGGCTTGCCGGTATGGCAACTGGTGCATGCGTCAGGCGTGCCGAGGGTCACGGACAGGTCGGGGCGCGGAATCCGCAGGCTGTGGTCGCGGCGCGGATCGACAACCATGTAGGTTCGCGTCGGCATATGACATGCGACGCATTGGGCGCCGGCCGATCCTGTTTGGTGGAAATGATGTTTGGGGGAATCGTAGCGCGGAGCGTAATGGCATTGCAGGCACACGTGGTTGCCGTCAGCGCGCAGTTTGAGGCTGTGCGGCTCATGGCAATCGCTGCACGTGACGCCCGCATGGAACATCCGGCTCTGGATGAATGAGCCGTACTCATAAACCTCGCCCTTGATCTGGCCGTCGGGGAAATAGAGATCCGGATCGAGCAGCGCAACGCGGTAATCGTCGCCGGCGGGTTGCCCGTGGACGGTGTCCTCGTGAATCTGGGCGCGCCGCGAATGACAACGCGCGCACATCTGGATTTCGCGCTCCGAGATGCGCGAAGCGCTGCGCACGGGATTGCCGGTGGTGGAATTTATCGACCATGCGATTCCGCCGCGTTCGTTGAGCGCAATAGTCAGTCCGCGATCGGCGTTGAAGGATTTCCAGCCACCGGATTTACGCGCCCACGAAACATGATTCGATCCGGGGCCGTGGCAGGCCTCGCAGGCCACGTCGATCTCGGCGTAAGCGGTGGCGTAGGTGCGCGTTTGCAGCGAGTAGTTCTTGCGCAAGTTGGTCGAATGACAGTCGGCGCACATATAATTCCAGGTCTGGCCGATACCGGTCCAGTGCAGCGGATCGGCCGGCGTCGTCCTCTGGCCTGGATAGAGAAAGAACCACCGGTGGCCGCCGCTCGCGCGCGGGCGGCTGTCCCACGCGATGCCCAGCGCCTGCAAGCGCCCGCCCGGCATCGCGATGAGATATTGCTG